>JAGBAS010000138.1 GCA_017938885.1 Clostridia bacterium | reverse complement strand
GGTCTCCTCGGGCTCGTCGGGCTCTGCGGTGGGAGCCTCGGTGGGGGTCTCGACGGTGGTATCATCGGTGGTGCCGGGCTCGACGGGATCGTCGGTACAAGCCACAGCGGTGATGACCAGAGCGAGCATGAGAATTGCGATCAAAAGCAACTTCTTCATGGGGAATACTTCCTTTCTTGATTGAATTAGGGGGCTGTGCCCCCTTGGGCAAATATATTATACATCATTTCTCTCATAAAAGCAAGAGGGAATCGTCTTTTTTAATAAAAAATCGAAAATATATTACGGTCCGTTTACATTTGCCTTGTATGTTCTGAACAGTAGTCGCCATCGGCAGATTTTCGGTAACCACGGGAGTGTACTCGAATTTGAGGATTTTCTCTTTGGCTACAAAGAAATCCAAGTAAGCGATGCCGATGGCCGAACCATCGGGCAGAGCCGGCTTCTGCCATGTGTTATTTTCAGTCTTAGCGGGCTCGCCATTCCCGCCAAGGACATAGTCTGACTCCATGACGTAAAGGCGATGGTACCGGGTTCGACGGGACAGGCAGTACAAGCTGTGGCGGTATGACCGGAGCGAGGGTGAGAATTGCGATAATCAGCAACTTCTGCATACGGATGACTTCCTTCCTTAATATTAGGATACTTTTGGGCATTTCGTTACTCCGCATGATACGATAAAGTTTTCCAAAAACAATTGATTCGTTCAATTCTATCAAACAGAAGTAAAAAAACCTACAGCCGCAGATTGCGACTGTAGGGATAGGCGGTTCATGGAGTTCGGATCTGCGTCTCGGAGAAGGAGGTAAGCCGTAGCTCTGTAAAGTGGATGGAACCTCCTCGGACGGCAATGCCGCAATAAGCACTACAGGTTGATGCGACCAGGGTGTTCTCCACGGTTACGGCCTGTCTGTTCGGTAATACGATGGTGGCTGTGGCGGCAAACTGGATGTACGGGGAGACTGTGGCGAAGTGCTCGGGGTATTCCCGCGCGCCTTTCATGGTGATATGGGTGACGGTTTTACCATCCACCAGGATATAGACGGTGTCACCGTTGTCCGCCATCGTCAGATGGGTTCCGGTGACGGGAAAATCGAAGGTGTGGTTGCGGATGCGGTAAGGGGCATTCGGATCCAGCCCCTTGATGACCACGGTCAACGTGCCGTCTGCCAGCCTGGCGTAAATGCCCGCGCCGCCGCAGAGCCCCAGACCGTCGGTTTCATAGAAGTTCGTAAGCGGGATGGGAACCTCATCCACCGAGATCACCGAGCGGGTGGCACGGACGAAGAGGAAGGAGGCACCCGTCATGCCGTTCAGCTCGGCAGTCAGGGCGAATTGTCCTTGTATGGGTGCCTGGAGGGAGTGGATGCCCTCGTAGCAGTAGCAGAGACTTTCGTCGTGCCGGGTCACGTGGCGGAGCGAGCCCGCCCCGTAGGTGACGTCAAAGAAGTAGGCCAGATCAGAGACGTTCAGCTCGATTCCCTCCGGGTTGGAGTCTGCACGGGATACGAAGGAGAAGTCAATATCCTGTGCGCGGAAGGGGATATCCAAGCCTGTGACAGTGATAAAGGGCACCACCTTGTCGGGGGCGTTCTTGGGAACACCGCCTACGGTGACGGCGATGTTGCGGCTGTGGTACAGGGAGAGATCGAGGGTCAGATCGGTAAACAGAGCATTCTCGACCGCATTTTCGTAACCCAGAGAGCTGAAGTATCCCTCGGAGGGCTCGCCTGTCTGCCCGCCTGTCCGGGCAGGATACCAGGTCATACCGTCTGCTGACCAGACGTAGCGCGCCACACCGCCCTCCAGCGCAAGCCAACCGCTGACCCGCAGACATCCGTCCTGCTCCACGGCATATCCGCTTAGCTTGGCATCGATGATGTCAACGCCTCGGTCAACGCTTCCGCCCCGGTCGGTGAAGGCAAGACTGCCTAAGTGGGTCAGAGAGGAATGATAAGGAATGGAGGGGTTTACCGTCACACCCTCCAGGGAGACGGTCAGGGTAGCCGCCAGAGGTTCTTCCGTACCGTCCGAAAGACGTGCCAGAAGGGTAACGGTATGGGCACCCGGTTTCAGTTCAAAGAGGGGGACGGTTATGGTAAAGCGCAGAGCATAGGGGCCGCCCAGCTCCTTGACCGCCTCCTCGGTATGGGTGGCGAATAGACCGTAGACCGCCTCAGAGCCGTCGATGCGGTAGCCAAAGCAGTCCACCGCCGTGTCAAAGCCCACCCAGCCGGCAATTTCCAGGGATTCAGGCGTTTTTCCCTCGGGAATTCGAAGGGTGTAGTCGGCGGCCTTCAGCCCGGCGGAAATATCCCCCTCAAAGCAAGGCACGCCATTCAGGGTCAGACGCTCAATGGCATGGGGCACCCCGTTGGGCACGGGGACGTCCTGCGGTGCATACGTATCGGCGATTCCGTCGGTGACGGGGAGGCTTGACCCGGCTTCGCTTCCGGTTGCGGTATCAGCGGGGGCTTTGTCACGGCGGCAGGCGGACATCTGGAAAAGAAGCAGACAGGCGAGGTATAGGGAAAGCAGACGCTTGGACATGGAAGCTTCCTTTCTTTTGTTTGGAATTTGAATTCACAAAGAATGGCACTGTACCGTTTGCGAGGTCACAGTGCCAACGGGAGCAGATCACGCCTCCTCGGCAGACTCGGATACCTTGGGCTTTTGCACGGGGTCGATCATGTATTTCTGGATCACGGGGTATGCCGCGAAGGTGTACATGAAGCCGCAGAAGCCCAAAAGGCAGAGGAAGGGCAGAATAAAGAAGGCGGGGACGAGCTGACCCAGGAAAATAATGAGGACGGCAAAGATACCCGTCAGAAGGACGATGCCCAGCAGAGCCATGATGTTGCGCTTGATGCCCATAACGGTAAAGATCAGCGCGTTTTTGAGGATCTTGGAGATCTTCATGTCAAAGGTCACCATCATGAGGTAGGTATAGAACCGCATGATGCCGTAGATGAGGATGAGGGCGAAGATCATCCAGTACATGAAATTGTTCCCGCCCGTGGTGGGCGCGTTGAGGAAGTAGAACAGATCAAAGCCCAGAGCAAAGAGAGCGGCGCAGTCGATCAGTCCCATCACAAAGCCCTGCTTCAGATTGCGGCGGATGGCGTAGAAGTAATCCGAGATCATGAAAACGCCGTCACCCCGCACAAGCCCCCGCAGGATGTAGGTGGTGCCGGTTCTCTGCCAGCCGTAGGTGATAAGCTGGAAGATCACCAGAGCGGCCATGACCCAGTGAGCCCAGGAGTTGAACACGGGGGTCTGGTGCATGAGTCCTGCCGCGCTGTTGAACAGGGTCATACCAACCGATGTGGGAGCGGCGGTCTGGGCACCCAGCAAAGGCGCGTACAGAGGATTATACAGGGTGGGGATCTTAGGCCCTGCGAAGTACAGGAACGCAATGAGGAGCAGGGGAATGATCTGCACCACCATGAGGAGGTTGAGGGAGATGAGCTTCCAGAATTTGCGGCCCCAGAGCTTGAAAAACCGCTTGAGAGTGGGGGTGGTGTCCTCCCCCTTTTCCACGCCCTTGCCGTCCCGCATGGGATCCAGGAGCTTGAATTTCTTTTTCTTTTCGATAGCCATGGTAAGTCCTTGTCTGTTTATCTTATCAGAATTTTAAAAAACGGTAAAACCGGATCAGCCTCCGGATAACTCGTCGGCGCGGGCCGTACAGGCCTTCATGGCGTCGGAGATCATCCCCGCCATGTCCCGCTCGGAAAGCACCGCCATAGCCCGCTCGGTGGTACCACCCTTGGAGGTGACCCGCTTGATCTGTTCGGCGGGGGTCAGGGCGTCCTGCTTCAGAAGCATAGCCGAGCCAATCACCATGTCGCAGACGGCAGGGAGCAGGGCATCACCGTCCAGCCCCTGGGCCTTGGCACCCGCGCAGATGGCGTCAATGAATGCGAAGACGTAGGCAGGGGAGGAGGAGGTCACCGAAATGATGCGGTTCATCTCGGCCTCGTCAATGACCGTCACCGACCCCGAGGCCTCGAACATGGAACGGACAAAAGCGAAGTCCTCGCCGTCCACGTCATCCGCGCGGCAGATGACCGAAACACCCTGCCCGATGAGCATAGGCGTGTTGGGCAGTACCCGTACCACGGGCGCACCGTGAAGCGCGTTCTTGACCGTCTCCGCCGTAATGCCTGCCGCGATGGTGACGGTCAGCTTGTCCTCAATACCTGCGACGGCCGAGAGCTCGTCCAGTATTTCAGGGAAGTTCTGGGGCTTGACCGCCAGCACCACGCAATCGGCGTCTCTGACTGCTTCAGCGGGGGAGGTGGCCAACACCGCACCGTCCTTCACGTAGTCGGCGCACTTGTCGGGAAATTTGTCGGAAAGGATCAGATGAGAGCAGTCCACCGCTCCGCTGCGGAGAAGCCCCCCGATAATGGCGTTCGCCATATTGCCAACGCCGATAAACGCGATTTTTCGCATGATATGCCTCGATTCATGGAGAATATAACTTTTCAATTTATTATTATAGCATGTAATTGTGATTTGGGTATGAACAAAGGGGCGGATTTTGGAATTTTGTTTGGATCGCAATTTCGAGTTCAGCGGGGGAGCGGAGGAACGAGGGGCTCTGCCCCTGCCCCCCGCTGAACCCCAATTTGAAGCGGCCTCCCCCAAAAGGGAAGCCGCTTTCCATCGCAGATTATTTCTTCGGCACGGCACAGGGCAGAGTTACTTTGCCGTTTTCGTCGGGGAAGGGGGTCAGATCGTCGTGCCGCCAAGCGTCTCTTTGGGCTTTGTCACGGAAATCGGGAATGGCATACACCCGACCGTTCTCCAGACAGCTCCGCCAGCCCAGAATGGCTACCGCCGACATACAGCACCCGCGGTAGACGTCAAAGAAGGGAACTACGCCGTTTCGAATATACTCCACGAAATTGTACACCGTCCAAAAGTCACCGCCGCCGTGACCCGCCTTTTCGGCCAGGTCGCCGTTGGCGGGCCAGTCGGGAGCGTAGGTCTCGGAGGAGGGCTTACCCTCGGGGGTGGTCCAGGTGTGGTAGGTGACGTTGAGGTTCCCGCCCAGTGTACGCCCCGTCTCGGCCGAGCCGTTCTCGCCTACCACGCGGTAGCCGCTGGGGGAGCCCATGTGGGCACAGCCCGTGAATCGGAACAGCGCACCGCCGTCGGTCATACAGCTCATCATGGCGAAGGCATCGTAGTTATGGCGGAAGTCGTCATACTCCTCCAGCACGTCGGAATGAACGGCAAAGGCACTGACCTGTACCGGCATTTGTCCCGTGATGTGCATGAGGGGGCCCAGGGAGTGGGTGACGTAGTAGGTTCTGGGGAGCCATGCCCGCCAATGGTAGGGGAAGGGAGTCAGCCCCGCCAGCATCTCGCGGGGTCCCGTGTGGTTATACTCGCCCTCGGCGTACAGAATACGGCCAAAACTTCCCTCGTCGGTCAGGCGCTTGGCCTCCAGCAGAGCGGCGCTGAAGGGGTAGTTCTCGGCCAGCATATACTTACAGCCCGTCTCCTCAACGGCCTCGCACAGCTCCACGCACTCCTTCATGGTCGCTCCCGCGGTACACTCGCTGAAAACGTGGATGCCCCGCTTCATGGCGCGGATGGCGTAGGATGCGTGCTGGTGGAAGTAGTTGCAGAGCAGGACCGCATCGATGCCGCTGTCCAGAAGCTCGTCGAAATCAGCACAGACCTTGGCATCGGGGCAGGTCTGCAAAGCCTCGGCTACCTTGTCCCCGTTTTTGTCGCAGACAGCGTGGACGGCCGCACCCTCCAGGCTGTTTATGATGTGTAGAAAGGAGCCTCCGCGCCACAGGCCGAAGATACCCAGTTTGATCTCGTTCATGACCGTACCTCCTGATGCAGATTAATTCCCTTGCGGGACTGTAAATCCATTATATACTACAAATCCTGTAAATTCAATATGCAGATGCGACAAATCAAGAGGCAAATTTTTGAGCAAAACGCTTTTCGGCAAGAAAAAAGGGGCGGCTCCCAAGCGGAGCGCACCCCATGTGCGGTCACGAAAAGCGATCCAGAATGGTCACAGCCTCCTCCCAGGAGGCGGCGGGGATCCCCACCGCAAGAGCCTCGCGGTCGGCCTCGGGCAGGGTCATGACGAATACGTTCACCGACTTGAGAAGCGCGCCCGATGCATCGAACAGACCGATGATGCCGTTTTGCTCGGAGATCAGGTAGAGGGAAGCGGGGGCGGTTGTCTCCTTTTCGGGTACTTGGGTCTCGGGGGACTGATGGGTGGGGAGAGTCACCTCCTCGGTCGGGACGGATCCCTCGGTCTCGGCGGAAGAGGATGGCTCCTCACCCTCAGCGGCTTCTCCCCCGACTGCCTCGGCAGGCGGCATAGGCTCCTCGGCGGCCTTGGCATCCAGCTCGGATTCCAGCTCCCGTATGCGGTAGCGCAGGTATACGGTGTCGCTCCGGCTCTCCCGACGGAGCAGTGTCAGCTCTTCGGATACCGAGTAGGTGTACAGGTAGGCCAGCCCCAGCCAGGTCGAGAGGATGCAAAGCGCGGCGATCAAAAGTCCCTTGGCGCATTTACTCATGGTAAGCTCCTTTCCGCCCGCTCATGCGCAGGCGTAAAAAATTGGTGGTGATGTCTCTTTTATCATGTCCCGCTACCGGTTTATTTATGCGGAACCGAGGCATAATATTGTTGAGATCATCGCATGAAAGGAGGGTTATGCCCATGAAACCCCCAAAAAACCGTCGAAAAAAGAGGCGTGCGCGGCTCATCCTCGGGCTGACGCTGGCCGCTCTGGTCATAACGGGTGCAGGAATCGGTGCGGCAAGGATGTATCCCTTTGCCACGGCCAAAATGGACATGACGCTGCTGGAGGCCTCTCGCGCTTGCGAGCCGTCGGTTCTTCTGGCCTACGATCCGGCCAAGCGGGGCGAACGGAGCGGAGAGCTGCACCCCGTGGAGTGCGCGGTTCCCCCGACGGGACGGCCGCGCATGTACGTTTCCTACGGTGAGATACCCGATGATCTGCGGAACGCCTTCATCGCGATTGAGGATAAGCGATTCTACCGTCACGCGGGGGTGGACTGGATCCGTACCGCCAAGGCAGGGCTGGGATACCTGCTGGATGATCCGACCTGCGGCGGCTCCACCATTACACAACAGCTGGTCAAGAATCTGACAGGGCGTGCAGAGCAGACGGCGGAGCGCAAGCTCACCGAGATCTTCACCGCGCTGGATCTGGAAAAGCAAATGGATAAAGATCGGATCCTGGAGGCGTACCTCAACGTCATCAACCTGTCTGAGGGTTGCTTTGGGGTGGGAGCTGCTGCGGATACCTACTTTCAAAAGAAGGTGGGGGAGCTGACCCTCACCGAGTGCGCCGCCATCGCCGCCATCACCAACAATCCCGCCCGTTACGATCCCATTACCCATCCCGAAGCCAACCGCTCCCGCCGTGAGCTGATCCTGCGGGTCATGGCGGAGCAGGGCTATATCACCGAGGCGGAGCGGGCAGAGGCCGTGAATACCCCCCTGACCCTGCAAGTCAAGCCCAAGCCAGAGCCCGTAGCGGCCACGTCCTGGTACGCTGACATGGTGATCTCCGACGTCATCCGCGATCTGACCGAGCGACTGGGGTACACCTACTCCGCCGCCTCCCTTCTGGTCTATCGCGGGGGACTGCGGATCGAAACCGCCATGGACGAGACCCTACAGGGCACGGTGGAGGCCTACTATGCCGATCTGAACCACTTTCCCGAGGGGGATAGTGGCCGCCCCCAGTCCTCCTTCATTCTGATCGACCCCCGAAACGGGGATATTCTCGCCGTGGCGGGCGCTGTCGGAAAAAAGACTGCCTCCCGACTCCAAAGCTACGCCACTGATACCAGACGTCCCGCCGGCTCCTGCATCAAGCCCCTGTCTGTCTACGCACCGGCTCTGGAGAAGGGCTTGATTACGTGGGCGAGTCTGTACGAGGACGAGCCTGTCGGGGAAATGCAGGGAAGACTCTGGCCTGCCAACGCGGACGGCCTCTACCGAGGTCGGGTCACGGTGGGGAGAGCGGTGGCGCAGTCTCTCAACCCGGTGGCGGTACGGATCCTGGAGGAGCTGGGGGTGGAGGCGTCCTTCTCCTTTGCCCGCCGTGAGATGGGGCTGTACAGCCTCATCCCCCCTGACGAAAGCGGACTTCACGACTGTACCGTCTCTTCCCTCGCTCTGGGACAGCAGAGCGTGGGCATCACCTCGCGGGAGCTGACAGCGGCCTATACCGCCTTGTATGGAGGCATACGCAGGGAAGCGGTCTCCTATCACCGCGTCCTGGACAGGGAAGGACACGTCCTGCTGGAAAACACGCAGACCGAACGGCGTGTGCTGTCCGCTGAGACCGCCGCCGTGCTGACCCGTCTGCTCGTAGCGGTCAACGAGGAGGGGACCGCCGCCAAATACCTCCAAAAAATGCCGGCTCTGGGCATGGAAACGGGGGGAAAGACCGGCACCACCCAGGGAGGGTGTGACCGCCGCTATATCGGCATGACCCCACGGCTGTTGGCGGGGGTCTGGATGGGATACGATTACCCGGCTGAGCTCAAGGGGGTGAGCGGCAATCCCTGCGTCACAGTTTGGGACGAGCTGACGGCGGCGTGTGAGCAGATCTACGTCGGTGCGCCGTCCCGTGGGCGCTTTCCTCTGCCCGACGGTGTGTTCGAGGCGGAAATATGTCCCCTGTCGGGAAATCTGCCCTGTCCCTACTGCACGGATCCCCTGTACGGATGCCCGACCGAGCGGGGATGGTTCGTGCGCGGTGCCGGCCCCCTCGGGGTCTGTACCCTGCACCGAGAGCCCCCCATCCGCATCGTCCCCGAGGATCCCGCCGATCCCGACCGCATTCCCTTGCTTCCCGAGGATATTCTTCCCGAGGAGACCTCGGACGATACGCGTACCCGGGATCCCGAAAGGGAGGCGTTCCCTTGGTTCAGCCGCTGGTTCAGCCGTTTTTCCCACCGAGGCCGTCGGGAGTCATGACAGCCGCCGATTGCGCATAGAGTAGAGCAGATTCGTGGAGGGAGGCGAGCGCATGAGGAAACGCCGAGGATATGATCCAAAGCCTGGGGTGCTGACGGGAGGCGGGGTGGGGCTGGCGGCCGCCCTCTGTCTGGCGGCCGCGGTTGGCTCCCCCCTTCCCGTCCTGCGTCTGCTGAATGCTCCGGCTCTCCTGCCACCGCTCTGGATCATGGGCCTCTTATGGCTGGGGGCACTGACTCTGGCGGGAATCGCAACGGGATACGCGCTGGCCTGCCCGACCGAGGGCGGGGAACGGGAAACTGCCCGTTGGCGGGGGATGACCCTCCTCGTTTTGCAGGTGACCTTCGCCTTCGCTTGGTACAGCCTGCTGTTCGGATCCTTTCTTCTGCTGCCGTCCTGGGTGTGCCTGCTTGCCGCAGTCGGAGCGGGCGGACTGTGTGCGTGGGCCTGGGGCGGTACCTATCGACTTTCCGCTCTGGCTATCGCCGCCGTGACGCTGTGGCTGTTGCTCCTTTCCCTGCTCCAGCTCGCCTTGATGCTGGGATGCTGATTCGTCTGTTTTTACAATTTTTGTGGTCTTGTTTTGGGCAAAATGTGAATTTTTGTGATAAGCCGTTGACATTTCTCTGCAAATGTAGTATAATATGTCTACCAAAAAAAGCAAATTGGAGGATTTCAACATGAAGCTTCTGAAGATTCTGGCCGTAGTCATGGCCATCTGCCTGCTGGGTAGCGCCTTCATCGCCTGCGACAGCGGCGACCAGTCCGAGGAGACCACCGCTCCCGAGGCTACGGTAGCCATTAAGGTCAATCTTATCATCAAGGATGGTTCCACCGAGACCTACACGGGTTCTACCTCCTGCAACGGTACTCTGGGCGATGCCATTGAGATGTTCTGCGCCGGCGAGTTCGAGGAGGAGATCACCTGCTTCGACGAGAACGGCATCCTGAAGACCATCGGTGAGCTGACCGCCGCCGACGGTAAGAGATGGAAGGCATACTACGAGGATGAGGGTCAGTCCAATGCCTTCGAGTCCATCAAGGATCAGGTTCTTGCAGATGGCAAGACCGTTGTTATCGTTCTTGAGTAATTCATCCCGTATATCCGAAAGCCCTGCCCGCGCGGTGGGGCTTTTGTCTTGCTCGGGAGGAATTGCGACACCGTGTATGAGAAAAACAACCATCGGTTTATTGCCAAAGACCCGTGTCTTGTGGTACAATATAGAGGATGCGTGCGCAGCCCTCACCGCGCGCTACGGAAAGGAATCAATGCCATGAGATACGATTTTTCCCGCATGGGCGAGAACATCGCCGCCCTCCGCCGCGCCGCAGGTCTGACCCAGGAGCTGTTGGCAGACCGCTTGGGGGTCACCTCCCAGGCCGTATCCAAGTGGGAGAGGCAGCTCTCCTGTCCCGACGTCTCCCTGCTCCCCGCCATGGCCGAGGTCTTCGGAGTGGACATCGACGAGCTGTTCGCCAAAGCCGACGCCGATACCCCTGCCCGTATCGATGCTCTTCCCTGGGAGGACGACGGCCGCGTGCGGATCGCCGTTTTTGAAGGAAAGCGGCTTTGCGTCAAGGAGGTCTACGAATGTCCCGACGGGGAAGAAATGGTACTTCTCATCCGCCACGAAGGGGGACGGCACGCTCTGCCCTTCGGAATGGTGGCTCCTACGGGCAAGCCCAAAACATCTCCTGAATAGCCGCGTCCTGCTTTACGGGACGGCGCAGGCGGATGTAAATGAAAAATTGTCGCCCAAGGACCAAACCGTTCGGAAAACGCGGTGACATATAGATATGAAGCCCGCAGCCCCTGCCCGTCCGTTACCGCAACCCTGCACCTACCATTTTTGATTTATGAGTACAAAAAAGAAAAACAAACGAAAAAACGACGGAAAGAAGCCCGAGAAGCTCCCGCTTCGCCGCGTTCTGCAAAATAACCTCTTCATGTTGGGGATGATCCGCCGCGCCGCTCCCGCGTACATTTTCATCGACGTGATCCTCGACCTGCTCTGGTCGGTCATCGAATTCTTCAGCGGCTCCTTCCTCTTGAAGGTCGTGGTGGACCATCTGGGTGAGGGCGGCGACCCCGTGACCCTTGCGTGGTTCATCCTGGGGATGTTCGCCATCCATATCACGGTGTTCTTCGCCCAGCAGGCCTTCTGGCAAATTTACGCCCCCATCAGCCAGCGCAAGCTCTACATGGCCATCCGTATCGCCCTCTATACCCAAATGCAGGCGGTGGAGCTGTCCTGCTATGAGGATCCCGCCTACTATGAAAAGTACGTCAAGGCCATGAACGAGGCCGAGGATCGGGCCTTCAACGTGCTCTGGTCCCTGGAGCGGCTTTTCGGTCAGGTCTTTTCCCTGATCGCCAATGCCCTTCTCCTCTGGAGCATCGACCCTATCCTCATGCTGTTCGCGCTGATCCCCTTTGGGGTGGGTTTCATCCGCAAAAAACGGAATAAGATCGCCTTTAAGGAAAACGAGGACATCCAGAAGCTGGCATGGAAAGCCAACTACATCCAAAGGGGCTTCTATCTCCAGGACTACGCCAAGGAAATGCGCCTGACAGGGATGTCCGACAAGCTTTTGCATGATCTGGATGAAACTACCGTGGAGATCGAGCGCATCAAGCGCAGGTACGGTATCCGCACCGCCGCGTTGGACTACACAGCCCGTATCTCCCACGAGGTGGTCACGGTTCTGGGGGCTTGCCTCTACGCCGTCTACGCCACGCTGGTGCAGGGAAGTATTGGCGTGGGGGACTGTATCGTGGTGCTGAATTCGGTGGGCTCGGTGTCGGGCTACCTTCAGGGGCTCGTTACCAATCTGGTCTCCTTCCACGAGCATGCCCTGTACATCCAGAATCTCCGTGCCTTTCTGGACTATGAGCCCGCGATCAAGGAAAATCCAGAGGGCGTGGCGGCAAACGGCGGCGAGATCGTGGTGGAAAACCTGCGCTACCGCTACGCGGGTGCCGAGACCGACACCCTTCACGGGGTCAGCCTTCGTATAGCCCCCGGAGAGAAGATCGCTCTGGTGGGGCAGAACGGCTCGGGAAAGTCTACCTTCGTCAAGCTCCTGCTCCATCTGTACGAGCCCTCCGAGGGAAGCATCACCCTGGAAGGCGTACCCATGGATCACCATACCCTGGCCTCCTGGCGGAAAAGCTTCAGACCCGTATTCCAGGATTATTCCATCTTTGCTTTGTCTGTGGCTGAGAATATCCTCATGCGCCCCCTGCGCAAGGATCCCGAGGGGGAGGCCGCCGACCGCGCCCTGGTGGAGAACGCCCTCAGACAGAGCGGTGCCTTTGAGCGCGTCTTGAAAATGCCCCATGGCATGGATACCATGCTGACCCGCGAATTCGACGACAAGGGTGAGGTCTTGTCGGGGGGCGAGGCCCAGAAGATCGCCCTGTCCCGCGTGTTCGCTTCGGATGCTCCCGTGGTGATCCTGGACGAGCCCACCTCCGCCCTGGATCCCGTAGCCGAGTATCGGCTCTTTGAGAACATGATGCAGGCCTGCGCCGACCGCGCCGTGGTCTTTATCTCCCATCGCCTTTCCTCCGCCGTTCCCGCCGATCGGGTGTACCTCTTTGAGGATGGCCGTATCGTGGAGAGCGGCACTCACAAGGAGCTTATGGAGCGGGGCGGCCACTACGCCGATATGTTCCGCAAGCAGGCTGAAAGCTACCGCGCAACCGATGCGGAGACCCGAGAGGAGGTGAGGGCATGAATACTGTTGCCAAGATCCGCAAGCCCCGCCGCCGCGCCCGTACCGTCCTGGTCTACGACGCTAAAATTCTGGCCAAGGTCTGGAGGCTGCTTCCGTCGTATATCATTTTCCTCGCCCTGTGGTCGCTCATGTGGGCGGGAATCGATACGGCGGCGGTCTACTTCCGCAACGCTATGTTCAACGCTCTGGATACCTCGGATCGGTTTATGGACGTCGCGGTGTTCATCTTCGCCCTGGCCCTGTTCTATCTCGTGGTTTTTGTGCCCGACCATATCTACGGTCTCATCCTGAACCCTATTCTGGAGAATAAGCTCCGCTACCGTATGCACGCTGAGCTCTACCGCAAGGCGCAGAAAATGGATCTGGCCTGCTACGACGACCCCGATTTTTACAATCAGTTCGTCTGGGCCATGCGGGAGTCGGATAACCGCGCCATTGCCGTCGTCCGCGCCCTCTGGAATATTGTCAACCGCATCATTTCCGCCACCGCCATCTCGGCGCTCCTGCTTACCATCAACGTCTGGATGGGTATCCTCATGATGACGGGGGTGGTCATTACCCTGGTGGTGGACTATTTCGGCAGCCGCCTGTGGGTGAAGGTCATGGAGAAGATGAACCCCCTCTGGCGCAGGGAAAGCTACATTACCCGCGTGTTCAACCTGTCGGACTACGCCAAGGAGATGCGTACCTCCGACGTGGGGGACATGATGACCCGTGACTGCGAGGACACCGTACAGGAGCTGAACCGCCTGGATCTCAAATACGGGAAATGGTTCACTCTCCTCTACGGCGTGGGCTTCAATCTTGCCCGCCGGGGCACCTACTACGCCACCATCCTCATCATGGTCTTCGAGCTGTCGGCAGGACGTGTCGGGCTGGGTGGATTTGCCGCCGCCGTGGCCTCTCTGTGGATGCTCCAATCCATCATGATGAACCTGGCAGAATCCCTTATGGAGCTGCCCAAGCACGCGCTGTACGTGGAGAAATACTTCAAGTTTCTGGAGCATGAGAATCATCTTGTTTCGGGCACCGAGCCCGTCCCCGCCTTTGAGTCTTTGACCTTTGAGAACGTCAGCTTTACCTACCGCTCGGTTTTCACCGATGCGGAAATGGCCTTGGCTGCTGAGATCAAGGAATTCGAGAAACGGGAGCGGGGCAAGACCGACACCGAGGAGGAAAAGTCCCCTGAGGAGCGGCCGACGGTGCTCAAAAACGTCAGCTTCACCATCCGCAAGGGGGAAAAGACCGCCATTGTGGGCTACAACGGAGCGGGTAAGACCACCCTCATCAAGCTGGTCATGCGGCTCTACGATCCCACCGAGGGACGCATACTCTACAACGGCCGCGATATCCGCGAGTACGACCTCCGCGCGTACCGCGACCGCATCGGGGCGGTGTTCCAGGACTACCGCATCTTTGCCGCTACCCTGGGCGAGAACGTCATGGGCGGAGGCTACGAGCGCACCGACGAAAACGAGTCCCGCATCCGCGAGGCTTTGGACAGCGCGACCTTTACCGACCGTCTGAGTACGATGGAAAAGGGACTTGAGACCCCTCTGACCCGCGAGATCGACAAGGAGGGTGTCAACCTCTCGGGCGGTGAAGCCCAGAAGGTAGCCATCGCCCGCGTGTTCGTCCGTCCCTACGACCTCATCATCATGGATGAGCCCTCCTCGGCACTGGATCCCGTGGCTGAGTACCAGCTCAACCACTCCATCCTGAACGCCGCCGACAGCCGCGACTGCGGTCGAGAAGCGACTGTCATATTCATTTCCCATCGCCTTTCCACCACCCGCTTTGCCGACCGTATTTTCCTCTTTGCAAATGGCGAGCTATGCGAGCAGGGAAGCCACGACGAGCTGGTGGCTATGGAAGGGAAGTACGCCGAGATGTTCCGTATGCAGGCGGAAAAGTATCAGCAGGGAGATATTCCGGATGCATAAAGAAAGGTGACCTGCCTTGCGGTGGGTCACCTTTGCTATGCCGGGGAGCGGGATCAATCCTCACCGGCGGATTCGCCTGACAGGGGATTGTGCTTCATAGCCTCCTCCATGTTGCGGTTGCTGACGTGGGTGTAGATCTGGGTGGTGTTGAGCTGCTCGTGCCCCAAAATATCCTTGAGGACCCGGATATCCACTTCGCCCGACTGGTACATGAGGGTGGCGGCGGTGTGGCGGAGCTTATGCACCGAGTAGTGCTTGGAGGCCAGCCCTGCCATGTTCAGATACTTTTGCACCGTGACCTGTACCCCTTGGATGGAGAGTCTTGCCTGGCGGTTGGACAGGAACAGGGCGCGGTCGGTACAGGCCGCGTAGGCCTCTCCCTTGCGGATGAGCAGATATCCTGCCAGAGCCTCGCGGCAGGCCTCGTTGAGGTAGATGATACGCTCCTTGTTGCCTTTACCCAGTACGCGGAGGGAGCGCAGGGAGGGATCGATGTCCTGGAGGTTGATTCCCACCAGCTCTCCTACACGCATCCCGCAGTTGAGAAACAGGGTGATGATGCAGAAATCCCGCTCGCGGTGGCGGGCCTCGGGATCGTTCAGAACCGCTGAAAGGAGGGCGCGGGCTTCGTCCAGGGAGAGAAATTTGGGGAGGGATTTCTTCTTCTTGGGTGAGTCGATGTTGGCGGCGGGATTATCGGTGAGGTAGCCCCGCTTATTGACCAGAAATTTATAGAGGGAGCGGATAGCGGCCAGCTTGCGCGCCTTGGCGGAGGTCTGATTCTGTCGCTCAGAGTCGGCGTACAGGAGAAAATCGTAGATCTGATCGGCAGAGACCTCCCGCAGCAGATTCAGATCCACCGACTCTACCGTAATGGCCATGAATTGCTCGGGATCGTGCAGAACGGCGGCATCTCCTTCGCAAAGGAGGTAGCGGAAGAAGGTGCGGAGATCAATGAGGTACTGCTCCACAGTGCGCTGGGAGCAGCCCTGGATGACGGTCTTGTAGCTCGCGTATTCCCGCACGATGGGGGAGAATTCATTGACGCTGATCTCGTGGCGCATGGTGTGGTACCGCCTTTCTCGAATGGTGTTTCATCAGTGTTATTATACTAAATTGTATTCCCGTAAAAGTGGACAAACTGTAAACTTTCCTGAATTTGTCCGCCTGCTCACGAAATTGTCACAACTTATCGTTATTTGGTAACAATTCAGTGGAAAAGAGGAAACAATTTTTCGGTATAATAAGAGGCAATGCAAACAGGAGTGTGAAAAAATGAAAGCATTCTTTGAACGATATTCTTACGAGAGCGTGCGCCTGGCCTTGAACCAGATCGCCATTTCCATGTTCGGGTTCGCTCTGGCTATGACGGCGACCAAGGCCGAAAGTGACCCGCTTTTGTTCTGGAGCAGCATCGCCTCCGTGGTTTTCTACCTGGCCCTGACCTACGGGACTGCCTGGAAGACCGGTTCGGGCGATCACCTCAGCATTCGCTACGGAAAGATCCCCTATCGTCCCTTGACCGGCCTTTGGGTCTCCCTTGTAGCCAATTCGCTTAATCTTCTGCTGGCCATCCTCATTACCGTCGGTCAGCTTACGGGGGTTGGCGGGCTGGAGTCCATCCCTCGCTTCATCGCTCTTTTGATCCAGGGAATGTACCAGGGCGTGCTGGCTACGGTCTCGGTGAGCGGCACCACCCTCAACGGCCTTTGGTGGAGCTATTTCCTCATCACGCTGCCCGCCATCCTGGTCTCGACGGTGGCTTATATTGCGGGAGCCAAGGATTTCCACATCACCAAAATGGGGATCCCCGATCTTCCCGAATCCGACCGCCCTACTAAGCAGGAGCTCAGAGAGCAGAGAGAGCTGGAAAAGAAGTCACGCAAGTAAACTTGCCGCAAGTAAACTTGCCGCAAGCGACCGGACGCAGGTCAATTCGGTATTTTGCACAGTCCCGGATGAAAAAAATATTGCGAATTTTCCAAACTTTTTTTGGAAAAGCTCTTGCAATTTCGAAAGTTTTATGGTATAATACAGACTGTTGTCTTATGTTGTAGGCGTGTCATAACCTGACAGGCCCGAAACCACAGTAAGGAGGTGTCAAGTCATGGCAAAATGCAGTATCTGCGGAAAGGGTGTTGTCTACGGTCAGAATGTGTCCCACTCCAACCGTAAAACCAATCGCACCTGGAAGCCCAACATTCGCAAGGTCAAGGCAGTCGTGGACGGTTCCCACAAGACCGTTGCCGTTTGCTCTCGTTGCCTGCGTTCCGGTAAGGTTACCCGCGCTTGATCGTTGGATCGCGTTCATCTTACGATTCATGAATAGAGATCGGCTACAGTCCTTGGGGCGGTAGCCGTTTCTATTTGCCGTGGATAGAAACCGAAGTAATATGACCCATGGTAACGGATACCCGCTGCCATGGGTCAATTCTGCTTTTTACAGCGTTTTCAGTTCTTTCACGACCTCGTATACGCTCTTGACGGGCACCAGGGTCATGCCCTCCACCTCCAGAGGCCGCTTTTCCACGTTCCGATAGGGAACGATGGCACGGGTAAAGCCCAACCGCGCCGCCTCGCGGACTCTCTGCTCCAGATTGGTCACGGCGCGGCACTCGCCTGCCAGGCCCAACTCACCGATGACGATCAGATCGTCGGGAACCACGCGGTCGGTGAGGGATGACACCAGAGCCGTGGCGATAGCCAGATCCGCCGCAGGCTCCCCGATGGAGAGACCGCCGATGACGTTCATGTAGACGTCGTTCTGGTAGAATTTCAGTCCCAGCCGTTTTTCCAGCACCGCCAGAATGAGGCACATACGGTTGTATTCCACGCCGTTGCCGGTACGGCGGGGAGCGGGGAATACGGTAGGGGTTACCAGAGCCTGTACCTCGGCGATGAGGGGGCGGGTGCCCTCCACGGTGCACAGGGCGCAGTTGCCCGATACTCCCTTAGGACGGCCTGACAGCAGCATCTCAGAGGGATTGACCACCTCTGCGAGTCCCTTGTCGGTCATTTCAAAAACACCGATCTCATTGGTAGAGCCGTAGCGGTTCTTGACTGCGCGGATGATGCGGTAGGCCTGTTGACGCTCGCCCTCGAAGTACAGCACCGCGTCCACCATATGCTCCAGCACCTTGGGGCCCGCGATGCCGCCCTCCTTGTTGACGTGCCCTACCAGCAGCATGGAGATGCCCTCGCTCTTGGCCTTGTTCAGGAAGGTCAAGGTACACTCCCGTACCTGGGTCACACTGCCCGGGGCGGAATTGATTTTGTCGGAGTAGATGGTCTGGATGGAGTCCAGGATCATGACATCGGGCTTTACCGCCTTGGCCTCCTCCAGGATGTTTTCCAGATTGGTCTCGGTCAGAATGTAGAGCTGCTCACCCGTCACCCCCAGCCGTTTGGCGCGAAGCCCCAGCTGTCCTCCCGATTCCTCTCCCGAAACGTAGAGAACCTTGCGGTTCTGTCCCAGCGCATCGGAGATCTGCATGAGAAGGGTGGATTTACCGATACCCGGCTCGCCCGACAGAAGCACCACCGAGCCCGTCACCAAGCCTCCGCCCAGTACGCGATCCAGCTCGGCGAGCCCCGTGTCGCTGCGAATGTAGGCAGGCAGACCCAATTCCTTGAATTTGACCGCCTTGTTCTCCCCGGAAAGCCCCGCAATGGAGGGACGCTTGGGGGTCTTGGTCTCCTCGGGAGCCGTATCGACGACCTCCTCCACAAGGCAGTTCCATTTTCCGCAATGGGGGCATTTTCCCAACCACTTCTGGGACTGGGCACCGCATTCGGTACAGACGTATACAGTCTTGAGCTTCATGAGCGAGCTCCTTTCATGCATTCGGGTATTCTATGACCCATTATAGCATACAGCACTTGAAAAATCAAGGGATTTCACGGATTTTGGGCTGTGCAAGGGCGGGAGATCGCCGAAAGGGGGATCATATACGTCAGAAGCATTTCCCGCTCTTGCAATCCTCCGCCGTGCCCCCTCTGTAGCACAGCTCGTTGGGGCAGGATCCCGTAGCCAGAAGCTCCACGATGTTCTGCACCGTGGTTTCGGCAATATTGGAGAGAGCCTCCTCGGTGAGGAACGCCTGATGGGAGGTCACGATGACGTTGGGCATGGAGATCAGACGCGCCAGGGTATCGTCCTCCAGGATGTGCCCCGAGTTGTCCTCAAAGAACAGGTCGGATTCTTCCTCGTACACGTCCAGGCAAGCCGCTCCCACGTGACGGGATTTGATGCCCGCCAGAAGTGCTTCGGCATCCACCAAAGCACCGCGGGAGGTGTTCAGAAGCACCACACCCTTTTTGCACTTGGACAGAGAATCCACGTCAATGATGTGGTAGGTTTCCTCGGTCAAAGGGCAGTGCAGAGAGATGATATCGCTCTTGGCGAACAGCTCGTCCAGCTCCGCGTAGCGGACGGTATCGCCGTTGTCCAGTCCCTGCGCAGGAAATTTGTCGTAGCAGAGCACCTTCATGCCAAAGCCCCGGCAGATGTCGATGAATACCCGCCCAATGCGCCCCGTGCCGATCACGCCTACCGTCTTACCGTGAAGATCGAAGCCCGTCATGTTGTTGAGACTGAAATTGAAATCACGGGTACGGATGTAGGCCTTGTGGATGCGGCGGATGGAGGTCAGCAGCAGAGCCATGGTATGCTCGGCCACAGCATAGGGCGAGTAAGCCGGTACGCGGACGACGTGGATACGGCCGAAGGCGTGCTTCATGTCCACGTTGTTGAAGCCCGCACAGCGCAGGGCGATCAGCTTGATCCCCAGCTCGCACAGACGGTCGATGACTGCGGCGTTTACCGTGTCGTTGACGAATACGCAGACTCCGTCGTAGCCGGCAGCCAGCTCTACGGTATCCTCGTTGAGCTTGGCTTCAAAATACTTGAATTCCACGTCCTGCTCGCCGCCAAAGCGATCGAAGGAGGGCTTGTCGTAGTTTTTGGCGTCAAAAAATGCGATCTTCATATGGTTTCCTTTCTGTGGGGAGGTTTAAATTTGGGTTTATCGAACTGTTTGAAATGGTGTGATTGAGGCTTTCCAGCGTTATTTGCCCGGGCTATTTGCCCTCTCACCGCTTCGCGGAGCTCCCCCAGTGGGGGAGCCTTAGAACGGCGAGAAAACACTTGTCGGCAAATGAGATTTTGCTGAGTTTAGTACGAAAGGCTCCCCCTCTGGGGGAGCTCCCGCCGCAGGCGGGTGAGAGGGCAACACCGATGGGTCAACGTAAACCAACGGTTCACTAAACCCCAATTTCACAAAAACAAGAATACCCCTTGCAAATTTTCTCATTATGGTTTATAATAAACACAGTATCCGCCCGAGGCGCGCGCCATTATACACGTTCGCGCCCCGAACACTATAGTATACCATATTTTCGCAATTTGTCAAGTCTTTCTGAAAGGAATTTTTACTATGACCACAACCGATAAGACCACCGAGATTCCGGAAAATGCCCCCGCTCTTCCCACCGATGAAAAGGCCACCGCCGCCGAGACCGCGTCGACCTGGGTCTGCCCCGATTTCAAGGTCTCGGGCGTGTTCTCCTCCCATATGGTGCTTCAGCGTGAAAAGCCCATCAAGGTCTGGGGCTTTTCCGATACCCCCGGCTCCCGCGTGGCGGGCTGCTTCATGGGGGAGACCGTCACGACCATCGTGGACGACGACAACCGCTGGACCCTGAACTTCTCCTCTCATCTCACCGAGTGCGAGCCTCAGCTCATGGTCATTTCGGATGACCGTGACCACAGAGTCACCTTCGAGGACATCCTCATCGGTGACGTCTGGCTCATCGGCGGCCAGTCCAACGCCGAACTGGCTATGGCCCCCTGCATGACACTCACCCCCAGCATCGAGTTCTATGAGGGGGATAACTTCCGCCTCTTTGCCCAATACCAGAGCTACCCCTACACCCACCAGGACCTCTGCGCCACCCCTCAGCCCGATATCATCAGCCCTGACTGGTGCTGGAAGCGCCCCGACAGGGAAGCATCGCTGGCCTTCTCGGCCATGGGCTGGTACTTCGCCCACGAAGTCACCAAGCACATCGGCATCCCTCTCGGCATGGTCATGATGGCGGCGGGCGGTGCCTGCGTTCGGGAGCTGCTGCCCATGGAGCTGGCTCACGGCGAGGGCTACTTCTTTGGCGCCAACGTCCAGGAGGGCGGTTACTACAACACCCTCATCCACCCCTGGCTGGGCCTGCCCTGTAAGGCCATGTTCTTCTTCCAGGGCGAGAGCGAGGGCGGTGACCGTAACCTGGCGGAAAAATATGCCTACGAGCTGGCCCTGCTGGTAGCCGACGAGCGGGCCCGCTTCGGGCAGGACTTCCCCTTCTATAACGTCCAGCTCTCCGACTACCGCGACGAGGGTACCCAATTCTTCCCCTGGCACGACATCATCCGCGTCCAGCAGCATAAGGCCCTGTCCATCATCCCCAATTCCACCTTGACCGTGGACATGGATCTGGGCGCACCCGAGGACTGGCCCGACTGGGCACACTCCCCCCGCAAGCTGGAGCTGGGCGAGCGTCTGGCCCTCCTGGCCCTGGCCAAGGAGTACGGCATCGGCCGTGAGACCGAGTGCTCCTCCCCCCGCCCCGTCATGGCGTCCCTGTCGGGTGACCGTACCAAGATCGTGGTGGAGTTCACCGATATCGCCGCAGGCCTCATCGTCAGCGGCCATAATCCCGCCGACAGCTACGGCATGGAGGTGCAGGGCTTCACGGTGGGCGACTACGACCACCGCACCCCCGCCCGCGCCACCGTCACTTCCCGCCACGCCGTCACCGTGGAGATCCCCGCCGAGGTCCTGGCCGCCGCAGAGGCTACCCCCGATACTGCCAAGGTACTCATGGGGCAGGTCAATTATGGATTCTCCCTGCGGATCACTCCCGAGAACGCAGACCTGCGGGGCGGGAACAACCTGCCCGCTATGGCGTTTTCCATGAGTGTAGCGGGTGTTTGACCGTGGGATCTCATATCGAAGCCCTCCTCCTCTCCCCCGATTTCGCCTACTTGAGGTCATGGTTTTACCAAAACCCCCACGCCCTCCGCTGTGAGCTGGGGCGAGGCAATGACACCCAAACCTATATGCACAACGCCTACCGCCGCGCCAAAGAGATCTTCGCCAGCCTGTTTCCAAATGGCCAGCCCGACGCGGTGATCTTCGACCGCTTCACCTACAAGCAGTCCTGCCACGATCGCTACGCCCACAAGGAGCGAGCCTTCCTTGAACGCATGACCGCCCGCCGCCACGTCATAGTCCCCAACCTCCGCACCTATGAGGATGAGGATGGTGAATCAGAAAAGACCTACACCCGCGACCGTGTGGTCAGCTACCGAGACGGCGAGGATTTCCCCGTCCACCGTCTGATCCGCCGCAATATTTGGGAGCAACAGTTCGCCCCCGTTGGCTTCGTCTCCTTTGAAAACGAGTGCATCCTCTCCATCTACGACGACCGCGGGTGCGACGTTGTTTTTGCTACCCACGAAAAGCTCTGTGAACTGTATCCTCTCCTGAAACCCTATTTTCTGGCATACGACGCTGAGGAGATGGCGCGGAGGTACGGCGAAGACTGATCCGATCTTGGAAAAGGAGAAATATCCCCATGGAAAACAAGGATATCGCACGGTTCCTCTATGAGCAACGCATCCAAAACGAAAAGCCCATCGACAACCCCGACGGAGAATCCCTGGCACTGCTTGAGCTGTTCGACGAGATCAATGCCTTGGGCTACGACTACCACTACAAAGCGGATATTGATCTCCGTCCCAACAAGGATCCAAGGGTGATGGCACTTTTATGGAAGTACCTCCCCCGCATGGAATCCATCTTCACCAAGCAGACCTTTATCCGTAAGATCGACTCCAAGCGGTTCCCCGAGGTCCTGAACTACGCGATGGACTCATTCCGAGGCTTCTCTCCATCGGATAAAATGCTCCTGACGGGCTTTGACGAGGTCATCAGCAAGGGCAAACGAAGTGAGGCCTACTACGATCACGTATCAGCGCTTCTCTCGGACGGGGATTCCTATGCCACCCTGGGGGATACCCGAAGAATGCTCGGGCGGCACTGCCCCGAAAGACTGCGGGCCTTCACCGAGATCTATCGCCAAGGAGTGCTGTTGCCCTCAGCCTTGCGGGATTATCTCTACTATCCCGATCCCTCCGCCACGGACTTTTTGCGGTCCTGCCTACAGATGACCGAAGCGGAGCTGACGGAGACCGTCGGCAAGTATGACTACAGGAACAACGCCTACCGCTATCCCTTGTCGGTCACGGCGTTCGAGTACTGGCAGAAGCATTGTACGGTGGATTATCTGAAAAGGGAAGCAGAAAAGGTGCTTCGCACACGGGAGAGAAAGCAGACGGTCTCCCGCTGAACCAATTGGCAGTAAATCGTTCATTAGGAGAATATCATGATCTCTATTTCCCGAAAAATCAAAGAAAACATTTGCCTGACCGTCTCCCTCGCCTGCCTCCTCATCTCCGCCCTTTGGACCTATTACCACGCCACCCTCACGGGGGACACCAACCTGTCTGAGCTGACGGGCTTTTATGTCATCATGTGGGGGAGCAGTCTCCCCTTCGGCGGTTTTTTCCTCGGCCCTTACATCGCCCCCGCCGTGGCCGCCCTCGTAGGCTTCTTCAGCATCGCCAACTATTGGCACACCGACCGCCCCGCGATTCGTACCGTGAGCCGTATAACATTGATCGCCCAAGGTGCTCTGACCGTGGCTTTGGCCTTATTCATCACGGTCTCCCTTACCCGTTGACCAAATCACGAATCCAAGGAGTTCCCATGCCCACTCATCCAATCCCGCCCGTCTACAGCACCGACCCCCAAACTCCGCCCCTTATCCTCATTCTCGGTAGTTTTCCCTCAGTCAAGTCCCGCGAGACCGCCTTCTTCTACGGCCATCCCCAAAACCGCTTTTGGCGGGTCATGGCCGCCGTTTTCGATGAGCCTGTCCCCGAAATAGTGGCCGAAAAGACCGCCCTCTTGACTGCCCATGGCATCGCCCTATGGGACGTTATCGCCTCCTGCGATATTCAAGGCAGCTCGGATAGCTCCATCACCAACGTTACCCCTACCGACCTCACTCCGATCCTGGCGGGAGGTACGATCAAAGCCATCTTCACCAACGGCACCACCGCCACCCGCCTGTACCGCCGCTATCAGTACCCCCTCACGGGCATCCCCGCCATCCCCCTCCCCACCACCACCCCCGCCAACGCGAAAAAGAGCCTTGACAGCCTCGTGGAGTCGTGGTCGGTCATAAAGGACTGTCTGTAACCAAAAAGGTGGAGAACCGTATGATTACCGCATGATTTCTCTGCCTTTTTTTCTTTTGTGATTTCTCTACCTTTTTTCTTTTGGGGCTTGACAAAACGCCCCGCATATGGTATAATTCTTCGGTACGGAGGGTTATCAAAGTGGTCATAACGAGGCGGTCTTGAAAATTTGCGAGCATAACGGTCGCAAAAACGCAGAAAAGCCTTGTAAACACTGACTTTTCGGGCACTCCGAAAGCAATCGAAAACAGCATTTCTAAAAATATTTCTAAAAAAATTGAATATCCGATGATATCTGCCTGACGGCAGTTCATACACGGAGGGATATCGAAGTGGTCATAACGAGGCGGTCTTGAAATGTCTGACAGCCGCGCGATGATGCAAGACGGCGACCTCCGAAAGAGGTTCAAAACACGCCGTTTTTCAGACGGTAAAATACTTGCCCAAAATGATCTCTATCGAGAATTCTAAAGGCAAGAAAAAACACAGAAAAAGCACAATTAAATAGTCAACACGGAGGGTTATCGAAGCGGTCATAACGAGGCGGTCTTGAAAACCCGCGCGTAACAGTTCCTTTTGTTCCCTCAAAATCCTTGTAATATCAAGGGTTTTCGGCATTTTCCATCATATAAAAATTTCATAGTTCTCTCGCGAAATTCTCTCCAAATTCCGGAGCATTTCGCTAAAGATACCCTACGGAGGGTTATCGAAGTGGTCATAACGAGGCGGTCTTGAAAACCGTTTGCCCTCTGGGCACGTGGGTTCGAATCCCACACCCTCCGCCACATCTTGCACAAATTTGCACAGTAAAAAGCACTTGGATTTAGTGATATTCGCTAAAAATCAAGTGCTTTTTTCTGTGTTTTAAGCCCTTGAAATTTTCGCCTTGGAGAGAAGTCGAAAATTCTCTCCTGACCCCCGAAAAAGCCTTATGGCATAAGGCTTTTTCAGCTCTCCCATTTGCTCGCGATTTGCACATTTTCGGGTAATTTTACCGCGTTTTCCATAGCTTTTGCGGCATTTTCCTTGCTGCTCCAGTCCAAATGTGTGTAAATATTTAGCGTTACACTCACGGTGGAATGCCCTAAATAGTCCTGCACTTCCTTGGGCGAGAGCCCCATTTTGTGCATCAGACTCGCGCATGTGTGACGCAGATCGTGAAAGCGGATCTTGCGCAGACCGTTGCGTTCAAGAATCTTTGGAAAAGCGTCCTCGATATAACGCGGCTTGAAGCGATTGCCCATCTCGTCGGTGAACACGTAGTCAATGTCCTTCATGTTGTAGCTGTTGCCGCAGATCTTGCGGTTTCGCTTTTGCACCTCGCGCCAAGCAAGCAGCTTTTCACGCACCGTGTCCGACATAGGAAAGCTTCTGTAGCTCGACTTGGTCTTGGTGCGGTCGGAGGCAATGATAACGGTTTTCCCGTCCACACGCGCCTCTGTGACCGTGTGGTTGATGGTGATCCTGTTCTCCTCAAAATCAATGGCTTTCCACCGAAGTCCAAGCACCTCACTTCTATGCAGACCCAAGAGAGCTGTGATGTAGATGAGAAGCCCCAGCTTGTGATCCCAAGATTTCTCGATGAGCAAGGCAAGCTCCTCCTCGGTGCACGCCGAGCCTTCAAAACGCTCCGCGCGTGGCGGGTCAACCTTGTCGGCGGGATTGTTTGGGATGAGATCCATTCGATAAGCGTACTTGAGGATCTTGTGAAGCAGCGCATGCTCGTGTCTGACCGTTGTTCCCGACAGCGTTTTCATCTCGTGGAGATAGAAGGTCTGCAAATCTTTCGCTTGCACGTTGGCAAGCGCCAAGTTCTTTTTCTCAAAGTAAGGAATGAACTTCTTTTCCACCGTGGTCTGATAGCCACCGAAGGTGGTAGGCACGACCGTCGTTCGCACCACCTCAAGCCAAGCCCGCATAAAATCGGTAAAAAGCATACTGTCGCTAAAATCAAAATAGTCGGCGGGCGCCTTCGGTACAACAAAGGTTTTGCGAAGATGCGATAGCATTTCCTCGGCGCGCTTCTTGTTTCCTTTCACGGGAAGCCCCGTGGCTTTCCATATTTGTTTTCGTTCGCCTGTGTAATCGGTGTAGCTGAGTACACAGTAATAATGTCCGTCTTTTTCTCGCAGGTGTCCTGCAATCATAAATAACTCCTTTCTGCATTCTGCACATATTTCGGACGTT
>JAGBAS010000137.1 GCA_017938885.1 Clostridia bacterium | reverse complement strand
CCCCCATGAAGTTCAGGAGGGCGGACTGACTTCCGCTCCCCGCGTTGCGCTGGAGGACGGCGATGTGGGTGTTGTCGCCTCCCACCTCCGACCAGTTGCGGTACTGCCCCGCGTAGATACCCCGCAGCTGCTCGGTGGTGAGGCCGTCCACGGGGTTGTCCTTGTTGACGAAAAACACGAAGGCTTCCCGGCCGATGGGGGTAAATTCCAGCTCCACGCCCTGCTCGGCGGCGTAGGCCAGCTGCTCCTCCGAGGGGGCCACGCAGATGGCGATATCCACGGTGCCGTCCACGATGCCCTTGTAGGCGCCGCGGGTGTTGGTATACTGGAGGGCGCTGTCGGGGGTGAAGTTCTCGCCGTCGAAGTAGACGCTGTCGGCGGGGTAGACGGCGTTGACGAAGCCCGAGAAGATGGGGTAAAGGGCCGCCGCGCCGTCGATGACGGGGAGGTCTTCGGTGAGCTTCAGGGAGCCATCGAGCTTGACGATCTTAGAGTCCTCCTCAAAGGGCAGGTAAGCCCCCAGCTCCACCGACTTGGCCTGCATCCCCTCGCTGGTGGCGGGGAGGCAGCGGCGGGTGAAGACAAAGAATACGGTGAGGTTCAGCATCACGAACAGCAAAACCAGCGTGCCGAGGGAGAGGAGCTGGCCCGTGAGCTTGCGGCGGTCGAGGGGGGCTTTTGGAGTGGTCTTTGTCATATCAGTACCCCTCCTTTGCCACGTAGGTGATGATGGAAACGTTGCTGTGCAGGTAGGCGGTATAGGCCACCAGCGCCGTGGTGGTCAGCATCCCCAGAGCCAGGACCAGGGCGACGAGGCGGCGGTAAATCTTATCGGTCATGGTGTAATTCTCCTTTACTGTCAATGACTTTTTCGTCACATATGGCTGATGGCGCAGGCGAAGAAGGCGAAGAGCAGGGCGATCATGATGGCGAGGAAGATCAGCAGGATGACCGAGGTCTTCAGGCGGTGCTTCAGCGCGGGGAGGTCGTCGTCCCCCCGCTTCTTGGCGCGGAGGAAGAGGACCAGGGAGAGGATGAACCAGGTCGGGATGGCCACGGGCAAGAGCAGAGCGGTGGCGTTGAACAGGCCGTTCCAGATGCTGTACCAGATGGTCCCCACGACGGTAATGGCGGCGTACAGAACGGCGAAGACAATGGCGAAAACTTTGGTGGACAGGCGGATGATGCGGTTTTGTTCCATGGTGATGCTCCTTTCGGGTGATGGCTCCATTATAGCATACTTTCCCGCGTTTGGCGAAAAAGTGGGATGATCGGTCGCGTTTTGGGATGATCGGTCTTGGATGACTCCATTGTACCATCCCTTAGGAGGGCTGTCAAGGGAATTGGGCCATTCTTCACAATTCTTCATCTTTTCCGCAAAAAAAGCAGGGTGCCTCCCGCCTGTATGGCAGAGACACCCTGCTTGGTGTATGACCGTATGGGATCAGCCCGCGTAGGACTGGGCCTCCTCCTTGGTGTTGAAGAAGGCGATGTACTCGATATCGAAGTACTCCTCGGCGCCGTCGGCGGTGGCGAGCTTGCCGTCGTTGCCGGCGTAGTCGAAGAAGTTGTAGACCACCGAATCAATGGCCGCGCCGCCCGTCACGTCGGTGTCGGGGGTGCCCTCGGAGCCGGCCTTGTTCTTTCTCATATCCAGGATCAGGACATTCCAGGAGCCGTCGGTGGCGTAGTAGAACCAGTTATCGCTGTCGCGGCGGTTGCCGTTGAACTCGGCGGTGCCGTTGAGCAGGAGGGTCCCCCAGAAGTTGGAGCCGTAGGAGCCGCAGTTGGTGCGGTACTTGATGACGATGATATCGCTGAAGGCCTCCTCATCGGCCACGAGGGTGACGGAGGGGTTGGTCATGGTGTCGGCGGTGCCGGTGAGGAAGTGGGCGTAGTCCCCCTCCAGGGTCACGGTGGCGTTGGCAGGCACCATGGCGGCCAGCTGCTCGGCGGTGTAGAGGGCCGTAGGCTCTACGGGATCAGCGGGCGCGTCGGTGGTAGGCTCGGTAGGCTCCTCGGTGGGCTCCTCGGTGGGGGCCTCGGTGGGAGCTGCGGTAGGAGCTTCGGTAGGAGCTTCGGTGGGAGCTTCGGTGGGAGCCTCAGTGGGGGCCTCGGTGGGAGCTTCGGTGACCGCGTCGGTGGGGGCCTCGGTGGCGGGCTCGTCGGGGGTCTTATCGCAAGCGGCCACGCACAGGGCGAGGGTCAGAATCAGGGCGAAGAGCAACAGCTTTTTCATGGTATTATCTCCTTACTGTATGGGGGTTGGATCACATGGAGCCGACGGTTCTGGGGTACATCAGCACGTCGCGGATGTTCTGCACGCCCGTGATATACATGAGCATACGCTCAAAGCCCAGGCCGAAGCCGCTGTGGGGGACGGAACCGTACTTACGGGTATCCAGGTAGGCCTCGTAGCTCTCCAGAGGCATATTGCGGGCAGTCATGGCGGCCACCAGCTTATCGTAGTCGGCCTCACGCTCGGAGCAGCCGATGATCTCGCCGATGCCTGGGACCAGCAGGTCGGTGGCGGCCACGGTCTTGCCGTCGGGGTTCTGCTTCATGTAGAAGGACTTGATGGCGGCGGGATAGTTGACCACGAAGACGGGACGGCCGAAATGCTCGTCGGTGAGGTACTTCTCATGCTCGGTCTGGAGATCGCAGCCCCACTCCACGGGGAACTTGAAGTCCTTGCCCGATGCCTTGAGGATCTCGATGGCGTCGGTGTAGTCCAGCTTGACGAAATCGTTCGCGAGCATCCTGTTCAGCTTGTCGATGACGCCCTTCTCCACCCACTGGTTGAAGAACTCCATCTCCTCGGGGCAGTTATCCATAACGTCCTTGACGATATACTTGATGAAGTCCTCGGCGATCTCAATGATGTCGTGGATATCGCAGAAGCAGACCTCGGGCTCCACGTGCCAGAACTCAGCTACGTGACGGGTGGTGTTGGAGTTCTCGGCGCGGAAGGTGGGGCCGAAGGTGTAGATTCGGCCCAGACCCATGGCGGCCATCTCACCCTCCAGCTGGGCGGAGACGGTCAGACCTGCCTTGCGGCCGAAGAAATCGTTTGCATAGTACTCGGCCTCGCTCTCGGCGGTGGCGTTCCAGGGGAGAGTGGTGACGCGGAACATCTCACCCGCGCCCTCGCAGTCGGAGCCGGTGATGATGGGGGGATGGACGTAGCGGTAGCCGTTCTTGTGGAAGTACTGATGGATGGACTGGGCCAGCTGATCGCGGACGGCGAAGACCGCCTCGAAGTAGCGGGCGCGGACACGGAGATGGGGGATGGTGCGGAGGTACTCCAGGGTATGGCGCTTCTTCTGAAGGGGATAGTCGGAGGGGCACTTACCCAGGACGGTCAGGGTCTCCACGTTCATCTCGATCCCGTTGCGCTCGGAGGCGACGATGGTACCCGTAGCGGTGAGGGACGCGCCCACGGCCATGGCGTCGCGGTAGACGCTCTCGTCCATCTTCTCCTTGTCGATGACCAGCTGAAGGCTGCGGAAGCAGGAGCCGTCGTTGACCTCCAGGAAGGAGACGTTCTTGGAATCTCTGGCGGTACGCACCCAGCCGCAGATGACGGGGGAGGTACCCACGAAGGACTCGGACTCGGCAAACAGCTTTTTGATGTCGGTGTGTTTCATGATGTATGTTTCTCCAATCTTGGATTTTTGCAGATCATTACTTTTTATTATAACACAGATCCCTCCGATTTACAAGGGGATTTGCAAAATATTTCCTCCATGGGGACAGTTTTTTTCAGCTATCCGGCCTTACCGCATTTCCGCCGTATCCACCCCGCAAAGCCCATCCCCGCCGTCACCAGCGCACCGCCCAACCCCAAAGTCAGCACGTAGGCCATGAAGAACACGGGATAGGGCGCATTCTCCTGAATCCGCCACAGGATCGGCATATCGCAGGTACCGTCGCGGGAAATATAGAACATATTGAAGAGAAAATCCCCCGCAAAACCCAACGCCGACTCCAGCTCGTTGAGGACAAGAGCAATAAAGGGCAAGGGAAGATAGACGGCGGCGGCGGTCAGAGCTGTCTTCATGGACGGCTTGACTGCCTCCGTCAGCCAAAGCCAGAGCCCGAACAGGAGCATGGCACCGTGCCAAAGCATGGTGTGGATATTCAAAAACACCATTTCGTGGAACACGGCGGGAGCGGGGTAGAACAGCACCGCACAGCCCGCCACGGGGGAATAGGTGGCGAGGAAGGAAAGAAGGGCTTGCCGCACCCTACAGGGACGCAGGCACATGGCAAAAAGGGCGATATAGATGGGGGTAGAGCAGAACTGGAAGGGGAACCTGTCCCAGTTGTAGACCCAGTCCCCCTCGGGGGTGTAGCTGTAGGCGATCTGCTTGCCGATCTCCAAAAGAAGAAGTCCCACGCCGAAGAGCAGGAGTGCGCGGCGGAGGTGCTTCTCACCGCCGGGAAGCCGTTTGCGGAAAATAACCGCTGTGATACAGAGAAGCAGAATGACCGCCACCGAGCCCAGATGGAACAGACCAAAGGGCGTCGGAGGCTCCGCGAAGCGCGGGGTTGCATCGAGCAGGCGTTCCAACAGGGGCATGGCGGTCTCCTTTCAAGAGAATTGAGGGGGACGGATACGATTATGCCCCGCTTACCGTTCTTCCCTTCTCTTTTTCCCCGCGATCAGAAGCGCGGCGGAGAATGTCAAAAGCAAAGCAGAAGGGGGCAGGGAGGATGCACAGCCGCCGTTGGGGGTATTCGTCTCGTCGGACGTGTCCGCAGGGGCGGCGGTGGAGGGTTCGGGATCCATGGGAGCATCGGTGCCGTCGGGTATGGCGGCAGGCTCGCTTTCGGGATCAGTCACGGGCTCGGCGGGTGCTTCCGAGGGGGCTTCGGTCTCGGGATCGACACCATGGAGCTTTTGGAGCCTCAGCTCATAGACCGTGGCATTGTGGTCAGAGGCATAAACACTCTCGCCCGCGTCCACGTAGCCGCGATCCATGACGGCAGACTCCACCCAGACCGTCCCGGGGGAAACGAAGCAGAGGTCGATGGGAAGCCGCACCTGGATGTCGGTATTCTCACCGAACTTATTGTAGGTACCCAGCACCGTCATGCTCCCGTAGGTGGGGACGAGGTAGCGGGCGTCGTACAAGGAGTCACCGTGGAGCTTTTCATAGGGAGCCGAGTTATCGGCGCAGTTGAAGTCACCCGTGACAATGATGGGAAGCCCCTGTGCCAGCTCTTCGACTTGATTTTTGATGAGCTCGGCCGAGAGAGCACGGATATCACTGCTCTTGGCGTCCAGGTGGGCGGCGGCAAACAGGAATCGGGCTTTCGTCTCCCTATCCTCCAGAATGACCCAGTTGATGGCGCGGGGCATATCCCCGACCAGCCCGCCGTCCCAGGTGGCGGATCCCTGACGGTTGGGAAGCTTGGAGCACCAGAAGGTGCCCTGCTCCACCGCGTCATACTTTTCGGTCTTCCAGAGGATCAGAGTGGTGAGATCCCAAACGTCGTTCAGTTGCTTTTTGTCGTGGTACTTCCCCGAGCCCGAGCGGCCGTAGGCGGAGTAGACGGTCCCCTCGCCGAAGAGCGCACCGTCCATGAGCTCCAGCCAGCGGTAGTTGACCTCGGGCAGAGCCAGCACGTCGGGAGCGTGGTTTGCAATGACCTCGTAGATGCGCGCGGTTCGCATCTCGTCTGTGACCGTGGAGCCGTCAGCGGCGGTCTGGGTATGGGCGTCGGCACGGACGTTGTACTCCATGACCTTCACCGAGAGGGCATCGGCGGGGGCGGTCAGAGCGGAGTTGGGCACCTGATTCGCATAGAGGCGGCCGGGGTTACAGCCTGCTGTATTGAGGGGCATGGAGGTCAGAGGATGCGCGGGGTCCATGCCCTCGTGCCACATCATATTGACCCCCGTATTGTTCTTGTTCCAGAGCTCGGCGTTATAGAAGCACTGGGCCAGCACCTCCTCGCCCCGTGCAAGACGGAGCAGAGCCTCGGTATGGGAGTTGGACAGATTGAAGCCCCCCGAAATTTTCGTACCGGTACCGCTCTCGGCACGGGGGAAGATATAGAAGTTGTGAATGGGGAGGTCATCGGCACAGCCGTACAGCTCGCAGAAGAAATCGTAGTAGGCCTTGATCTCCCCGTCACTCGCGTAGCCGTAGCCCAGGGTGGCCGAGGAGGTCTGGTAGCAAACGAATACGGCGGTCTCGCCGGGCTTTAGGATACAAGGATTATCCGACACGGTCACGATCCGATTGGTCGAATAGCTCTCGGCGGCGAAGCCCTTGCCGGTGTACTGCATGACGCAGTCGGCCACCGACACGTCGGCATCGGTGGGATTGTAGACCTCCACGTACTCGGTCACGTCCTCGCTGTTGCTCAGATCAAAATCATTCTCTTTAAAGGAAGGATTGAAGCAGACCTCGGTGATGACGAGGGCGGGGACGGCCTCGTCGGCCGAGACACCCGATGCGGCGGGAATCATGGCCATCACGGCGGCCAGAGTCAGAAGAACGGCAAAAAGCTTTTTCATAGCGATTCCTTTCACATATACAGGGACGGCTCCCCCTTACGAGGGAGCCGCAGAGGGTCAGTTAAGTTGCTCGATGGTGATGGAGCCTACCAGGAATTCCATGGTCGTTAGCTGATAGAACAAAAGATCGTCGGTGCCGCCGGGGGTAAAGTCGTCAAAGACCAAGGTCATCAAACGGCTGTTGGCCTCAGAGACCTGAGCCTTGTACAGTGCTGCGGCAGAATTCTGTTTTCCTCCCTGCATATGGAGCAGAACGAAGGCACCGTCTCCGCGTTCATCCGAGTAATTCGTCAGATTGCCCAGCACGTCATAGACCTGAAAGGTAATGCGGAATTTCTTGCCGCCCGTCAGATTGTTGGGCAGGGACTGGAAGGTGAAGTTCTCATTGACGTAGTAGAAGGTCTCGCCAAAACCGTTCTCGCGCAGGAGGGCGGCGGTCTGCTCGGGCAGGAGAGCGGTAGCGGCGTAGGCATTGACACCGGTGTCCATCAGCTTGCCCTCGGTGAAGTCGAAGGTGTAGCCCGCCTTCAGATCCTCGGCGGTCAGGGTGTGGTAGTCGTCGCGGGAGAGGAACACGTCGGGCTTCAGGGACTTGGCCTGGGTGATGGTGAAATCACCGATGTAAATATCGGCATAGGAGGTGGGAGCGTTGTTGAAGAAGAACTTCAGGGACCTCTCCCCGGTACTGCCCACAGTCCAGTCCATTTCGAAGTGGTAGAAGCCCTCGCCCGTAAACAGACCTTCGGCCAGTACGCGATTTCCGGGAGTCTCGTCCATGGCCAAAAGGTAGATCTTTGTGCCGTCCTTAGGAACCATGGGAGAGGCGATGTAGGCGTCGATGGAGATGTGGTAGGTCTTGCCCTGGACGTAGTATTCCTTGTCGGTAAAGGCCGTGAAGTCACCCATATCGCCCTTGACGTGAAGCACCACGCCCGAAGCAAAGCCGCGCTCAGCGTTCAGAATAGCGTTCTTGACCGCCTCGTCGGGGATGGCGTCATAGGTCATGGCTTCGGCCTTCTTACCGATGGTAAGATCCCCCGACCAAATGAAGGTATGGCCGTTGTAGAGCTGATCCTGAGAGGGGTTCTTGGAGGAGGTGGCGGTGATGTTGAGCTTACCGATATACACCGTCATACCGGCGGGGACGTCGATGTAGATCCCCGTATTGCCGTCCTCAGCATTGTAAAGGAAGGCAGCAGAGGCAATGGCTCCCATCTCGGCAAACAAAGCCTCGTTCAGCGCCGTGGCGGTATCTCCCGTAAGGAAGCCCGCAGCACCGCCCGTTGCGTTCGCAAAGTAGCTGAAGGCGAACATATAGGATTTCTCGTTCTGATGGAAGTCAGGCAGGAATCCGGCGGAAAGGCCATCCAGAATATAGCGGGTACCGTCCGCTCCGCCCGTCAGTGCCAGAACACTGTGGGAGAAGCCGTCGTTCGCGGTCAGCAGGTTGCGGATGGCGGTATCCTCCAGCTTGACCAGAGGCAGAACCGCCGCCCCCATCACGGGCATTTTGTATTTCGCCCAGTCATAGACAGCGGTGTTGACGAAATCGGTATCGTTGGGGGTAATGTCGTGAGGAACGACGGTCATCTTGCGGTTCTTGTAGGTATACAGAGATTCTTCCGTCCAGGTCTCATTTTCGGTATAGGTCACGTTACGGCCTGCGGCGATCTTGGCGCCGTCGTTGAAGGTACAGCCCCAGAAGCCGAAGTCCTTCATGGCACTGCGGACAGAGCTACCGGCCGCACCGATGTCGATGCTGCCGCCATTGAAGGTGCAGTTCACGTAATCCAGATTACCGGGCAAAGGCCCCTCCACGCTACCGTCCTCGCGGATCCAGGTGATGAGCATATCAAAGACGCAATTTTCGATACGAATATCTCTGCGGAAGCGGAAGGTACCCGTGAAACGGCTGTTCGTAACGGTAGAACCGGGAGCGCAGGTGTCGCGGTTGCCCACAAACCAGCCCTGCTCCATCTTTTTGAGGTTTGCGCCATACTCCAATACCAGATCCACGGTGCCGTTGGGGTTGGTGATGACGCGGCGAACGGCGGCCTCCCCCGCATAGACGCCCTTGGAGCTGAACACATCAATGATATCGCCCTCGCGGCAGTCAAAGGCCACGTAGGAGCCGTGGGTATACATCTCGTAGTTGGTCACGGTGAACTGATTGCCATTCTTGACCGAGGTGATGTAGCCCAGGGTGTTGCTGACGTTGAAAACGTCGTCGAACAGGACGTCCACGTCGCACTCGTTCCAATGGATGGGACGGCGGTTGTCCTTGACGTGGTAGCCGTCGCGCCAGGAGACCATTTTGATCTCGCGGTCGTTCTGCTCGCCGGGGATGTAGTCCACGTTCTCAAAGTAGATCTCGGCGTCATTGGAACGGACGTTGGCGATAAAGGCAGGAGCCGCCCACACCTCGATATTCTCAAAGACAATACAGCCCGTATTGTTGGCGATGTACATGGCCTCGCTCAGGAAATTACCGATTCCGGGATTGGGCAGGAAGACCTTGTCGCCCACCTCGTAATTGTGCTGCTCGGTCTGATACCCCACCTTGATCTCCTTGTCGCCCGTCTTCTGCATGGTGTCGATGAAAACGTGAGGTCTCTCCTGCTTACCCTCGTTGTACTCAATGGAGAAATTGGTATAGCCACGGCTGTCGTGGTAGCCCTGGTAAGGCTCGATGTCTGTGGTGTAGGTGACGAACGCGCCGCCCACGGCCTTGACGGTTCCCACCAGGTAGGGGGAGACCGACAGATCCAGCTTCATGTTGCAGAAGCGAACATCCGTATTGTCCGTCATAGCAAAATAGCTGATCCCGGGGGCAAAGCGGAACACCGAGCCGCCGCCGTCCACGGTCACACCGTCCGCCCCGTTCATGGCGAAGGGGGAGGCAAACACGTTGGCGTTACGGTCGGTGGAGCCGACGTAGTAGGTCTTGCCCGATTCAAAGAGCAGGGTAGCCTGCTGCTGGATGGCGGCCTCGATGGCGCGGCCGATGGCGGGGCCGTCGTCGGTGGTGCCGTCACCCTTGATACCGAAATCAGCGGCGTTGAGCACGGTCTCGGTCTTGGCACCGGCCTGCTCCTTAGGGTACTCGGAGCGGTTGATGGGCTCGGAGACGGGCGCCGGCTCGGTCTCGGGCTCGGCGGTGTCTTCGGTTACAGTTTCGGATTCAACAGGGGCGTCGGAGCCTGCCGCCGTCTCCCCATCCGCCGGAGGGGTCGTATCTGCGGGGATGTCGCCGCCTCTGCAAGCGGAAAGACCCAGGCACAGGATCAGCGCCGACAAAACAATGAGCAGAAGTGTCATGCGATGCTTCATACGTTTGACCGTTGCTTTCACGAAGCGAAAGCATCCTTTCCTTTGGCTGTGGCAGTATTATAGCATAAACTTTGATGGAATGCAAGTCTTTTTCGTGAATAAGATATAAAGGTAGACGGTCACGAAAGCCTTCGCTTAAATTTCGTCGTCTCATACAAATCGGAATGCTCCTTTTTGTTGATTTTGTTTGTGAATTGAGGCTTGACAAATGAGGCTTTTTGTATTATAATAGTGCAATAGTTTTTACTACACTAAAGTGATAAAGGAGACCGGAGCTCATGAAGCCACTTCATAATCCCGACGTGGACGCCCTCTTTGAAGCCGTCCTGTCCCTGAATACGGTAGAGGAATGCTATGCGTTCTTTGAGGACGCCTGCACCGTCAAGGAGATCCTGGACGTATCCCAGAGGCTCAAGGCCGCCAAAATGCTCTCGTCGGGCGCAAACTACGCCGACATCAGCCGCGAGACCGGCATGAGCACCGCCACCATCAGCCGGGTCAGCAAATGCCTGGAATACGGCGCAGGCGGGTATAAAACCGCGATTGAGCGGGTGGGCGCATACGTTTCCCATACAGAAGAATAACACTGTCAAACAAGGATATTTATCATGAACGCAACCTATCTCAAGCCCGAGGAAAGAGCGGTCTACGCTCTGCGGGAGCTCTACCGCAGTTACGGGTATCTTCCCTTCAAAATGAGCAAATTCGAGGAATACGACCTCTACGTCCGCAATAAGGACTTCCTGGTCAGCGACCGCATCATTACCTTCACCGACGTGGGCGGTAAGCTCCTGGCCCTCAAGCCCGACGTCACACTCTCCATCATCAAGAACGGCGAGGACCGCCCCGGCTATAAGCAGAAGGTCTGCTACAACGAGAACGTCTACCGCGTGTCGGGAAGCACCCACCAATACAAGGAGATCCTGCAAACGGGTCTGGAGTGCATCGGGGATCTGGACACCTACGACATCTGCGAGGTAGTGACCCTGGCCGCCGCTTCCCTCTCTGCCGTCTCTCAGGCTTTCGTGCTGGATATTTCCCATATGGGCATCCTCTCAGCCATGCTGGACGAAATCACCACCGAGGGAGATATCCGCCGCGAGATCGCCGCCTGTATCGCCGAAAAGAACCCCCACGACCTGGCCCGCATCTGTACCGAGGCGGGGGTCTCCGAGGAGGACACCGCCACCCTGCGGGATTTCATGACCATGTACGGCGACATGGACACGGTGCTTGCCCGTCTTCTTCCCCTCTGCCGCCGCTACGAAGCGGTCGCCATCGCCCACGGAGAGCTGACCGAGCTGCGGGATCATCTGAAGAATACCCCCTATGCTGACCGCGTACACTTTGATTTTTCCATCATGAACGATATGTCCTACTATGGTGGCGTGGTCTTCTGCGGCTACCTGGACGGCATCTGCGAGTGCGTCCTGTCGGGCGGTCAGTACAACAAGCTCATGAAGCGCATGGGCCGCAAGGCGGGTGCCATCGGCTTTGCCCTGTACCTCGACCTTCTGGAGGGTCTGCCCCACACCCTCCCCGCCTACGACGTGGACGTGTTGGTGCTCTACGATACTGCCACACCCGTGTCCGCCGTCACCGCCAAGGTGGAAGCCCTCCGCGCCGAAGGAAAGACCGTATCCGCCCAAAGAGCGATTCCCGATAAGCTCCGCTGTGCCACTCTTTGCGATCTGCGAAAGGAGGGAGCATCATGCTGAATATTGCCCTTCCCAAGGGGAGACTGGGAGAAAAGGTCTACGCCATGTTCGCCGAGGCGGGCTATGAATGCCCGTCCCTGCTGGAGCCCTCCCGCAAGCTCATCTTTGAAAACCCCGAGGCGGGGGTCCGCTACTTCTGGGTCAAGCCCTCCGACGTAGCCATCTATGTGGAGAGAGGGGCCGCCGACATCGGTGTGGCGGGCAAGGATATTCTCCTGGAGTACCGCCCCGACGTGTTCGAGCTCCTGGACCTCAACCTCGGCAAGTGCCGTATGGCGGTAGCCGCGAAATCCGACTTCTACGACGACGGAAGCCGTACCCTCCGCGTAGCCACCAAGTTCACCAACATCGCCGCCCGCTACTATGCGTCCAAGTGCCGTGAGATCGACATCATCAAGCTCAACGGCTCCATCGAGATCGCCCCCATCCTGGGGCTGTCCGACGTCATCGTGGACATCGTGGAAACGGGCAAGACCCTGGTAGAGAATGACCTGGAGGTCAAGGAGACCATCCTCCCCATCTCGGCCCGCCTCATCTGCAACAAGGCCGCCTTCCGCTTCAAGACGGCGGAGATTGAGAAAATCACATCCTATATGAAAGCCCAGGTAGAAACCCATGATTAAGATTTACAAGTACGGCGAGGTTTCCAACGACGAGATCTTCGCCCGTGACAATATCGCCTCCAACGTAGAGGGCGTGGTGACCGGCATCATCGCCGACGTGATTGAGAACGGCGACAAGGCCCTCTACGCCTACGCCAAGAAGTTCGACAAGGCCGACCTGACCTCCCTGGAGGTCACCCCCGAGGAAATCGAGGAGGCCGTGGCATCCGTATCCCCCGAATTCCTGGATATCCTCCGCGAGGCCGCCGTCAACATCCGCGCCTTCCATGAAAAGCAGGTCAGAAACAGCTTCATCATCAGCGAGAAGGATGGGGTCGTTGTGGGTCAGAAGGTGACCCCCATCGAGAAGGTGGGTCTTTACGTCCCCGGCGGTACCGCCGCTTACCCCTCCACCGTGCTGATGGATGCCATCCCCGCCAAGATCGCGGGCTGCTCCGAGATCGTCATGGTGACCCCGCCCTCGGCGTCGGGCAAGGTCAACCCCGTCATCCTCGCCGCCGCCAAGGTAGCGGGCGTAACCCGTATCTTCAAGATGGGTGGCGCCCAAGCCATTGCCGCCCTGGCCTACGGCACCGAGAGCGTGCCCCGCGTGGACAAGATCGTGGGCCCCGGGAACGCCTACGTGGCCGAGGCCAAGAAGCAGGTCTTCGGCCGTGTCTCCATCGACATGATCGCAGGCCCCAGCGAGATCCTTGTGGTGGCCGACGCGACCTGTAATCCCAAGTTCGTAGCCGCCGATCTTTTGTCCCAGGCCGAGCACGACCGCATGGCCTCCGCCGTACTGGTCACCGACACCTATGAGCTGGCCGAGGCCGTCTCCGCCGAGCTGGAGCGTCAGATCCCCCTGCTCCCCCGCGCCGAGATCGCCCGCGCATCCATTGATAACAACGGCAAGATCATCGTGGCCGAGGGCAATCTCATGCTGGCCATCGACATTGCCAACGAGATCGCTCCCGAGCACCTGGAGCTGTCCATGGACAACCCCTTCGACTATCTGGACAAGGTCAAGCACGCCGGCTCCATCTTCATGGGCAAGTACTGCCCCGAGGCCCTGGGCGACTACTTCGCCGGCCCCAACCACACCCTGCCCACCAGCGGCACCGCCCGCTTCTCCTCTCCCCTGTCGGTGGACGACTTTGTCAAGAAGTCCCAGTTCACCTACTACACCCGCGACGCCCTCTCCAAGGTAGCCGACAAGGTAGCCTACTTCGCCGAGCGGGAGGGCCTGTCCGCCCACGCCAGAAGCGCCACCGTCCGCTTCGAGGGGGACGCCGAATGAGCCGCTTCTTCACCAAAAGGCTTGAAAAGCTGACCCCCTACACCCCCGGCGAGCAGCCGAGAGATATGCAGTACATCAAGCTCAACACCAACGAGTCACCCTTCCCTCCCTCCCCCGCCGTGATCGAGGCGGCCAAGGCTGAGGCGGGGCGGCTCCAGCTCTACTCCGACCCCACCTGCCGAGAACTGACCGACAAGCTGGCCTCCCTCTACGGGGTCGCTCCCGAGCAGGTCATCCTCACCAACGGCTCCGACGAGGTGCTGAACTTCGCCTTCATGGCCTTTGCCGATGAGGACCACCCCCTGGTCTTCCCCGCCATCACCTACGGCTTCTACCCCGTCTTCGCCGAGCTGAACCGCATCCCCTACGAGGAGATCCCCTTGAAGGAGGATTTCTCGGTGGACTACCACGATTACCTTGACCTCGGTGGGAAGACCGTCGTCATCGCCAACCCCAACGCCCCCACGGGACTCTGTCTGACCCTCGCGGAAATCGAGGAGATCGTCAAGTCCAACCCCGACGGCGTAGTGGTGATTGACGAGGCCTACGTGGACTTCGGCGCCGAGAGCGCAGTGGCCTTGGTGGACAAGTATGACAATCTCCTGGTCACCCAGACCTTTTCAAAGTCCCGCTCCCTGGCGGGGGCGCGACTGGGCTTCGGTATCGGAGGCAAGGCTCTGATCGCTGATCTCCACACGGTGCGCTACTCCACCAACCCCTACAACGTCAACCGTATGACCGCCGCCGCAGGCTGCGCCGCCCTCTGCAACAATGATTACTACATGGCCAATTGTCAAACCATTATGGAGAACCGCGCCTACACAACCGACGCTCTCCGCGCCCTGGGCTTTGAGGTGCTTCCCTCTCTCACCAACTTTGTATTCGCCAAGACCGACAAAATGAGCGGCGAGGCCCTGTATCTGGAGCTGAAGCGCCGAGGCATCCTGGTGCGCCATTTCGGCAAGGCGGGCATCACCGACTACAACCGTATTACCATTGGTACCAAAGAACAAATGGAGGCGTTCATCGCCGCCGTCAAGACCATTCTGGAGGAGCTGTCATGAGGACTTCCACCATCAACAGAAAAACCGCCGAGACCGATATCTCCCTAACCCTGAATCTGGACGGATCGGGTGTCTCGTCCATTGATTCGGGTTGTGGCTTTCTCGACCATATGCTCACCCTCTTTGCCCGCCATGGCGGGTTCGATCTGACCCTCACCTGCAAGGGCGATACCTACGTGGACGACCACCACACCGTGGAGGACATCGGTATTTGCCTGGGTAAGGCCCTGACAGAGGCCCTGGGGGACAAGCGGGGCATCAAGCGCTACGGCGACCGCATCCTTCCCATGGATGAGACACTGATCCTCTCGGCCGTGGATATTTCGGGACGCGGCGGGTGCTTCATGGACATGAGCATCCCCACCGAGAAGGTGGGCACCTTCGACACCCAGCTCTGCGAGGAGTTCTTCATCGCTCTCGCCCAGAACGGCGGGCTGACCCTCCATATCCGCCAGCTGGCGGGCCGCAACAGCCACCACATCATCGAGGGTACCTTCAAGTCGGTGGCCAGAAGCCTCTCCGAGGCTGTCTCCATCGACGAGAAGAACGCCGACAGGATCCCCTCCACGAAAGGACTGCTGGAATGATCGCTATTATCGACTACGGAGTGGGCAATCTCTTCTCCCTCTGCTCCTCCCTGAAAAGCATCGGTGCCGAGGCGGTGGTGACCCCCGCCCCCGCTGTCATCCGCGCCGCTGACCGCATCATCCTCCCCGGTGTGGGCGCCTTTGCCGACGCCGCCGAAAAGCTCCGCGCCACGGGGCTGGATCAGGTCCTTCTGGAGGAGGCCGCCCGCGGCAAGAAGATCATGGGTATCTGCCTCGGTATGCAGATGCTCTTTGAGGAGAGCCATGAGTACGGCACCCACAAGGGCCTGGGCCTCATCCCCGGGCGGGTGGTCCCCATGGCGGGGTACATCCCCGAGGGCCTGAAGATCCCCCACATTGGCTGGAATCCCCTCATCATCATGGGAGACAAGCACCCACTGCTCAAATATGTGAACGAGGGCGATTGCGTATACTTCGTCCATTCCTATTTCGCTACCGACTGTCAAGAGTCGGTCATCGCCACCGCCGAGTACGGCCGTGAGCTGACCGCCGCCGTGGCAAAGGACAACGTCATGGGATGCCAGTTCCATCCCGAGAAGAGCGGGGGCGTGGGGCTGTCCATTTTGAAAGCGTTTTGCGAGCTGTGAATTGGGGCTTTTCGGTCTGTTGGGTTTCCTCGTGAGCCTTCCCTTGTGAGGGAAGGGGGACCGCGAAGCGGTGGATGAGTAGCCGATAAATGGACATTTCCCGAAGGGAAATGATCTGCTTTCTTCCATATAAAAACCTTTCCTGATAGTGCTTTAT
>JAGBAS010000136.1 GCA_017938885.1 Clostridia bacterium | reverse complement strand
GTTTTTGGAGTTCTTAGAACCTTTTTTCAAAAAGGTTCTAAGCCGCCGGAGGCCGTTCCCCCGCTCCCCGATAAACCCCAATTCAACACTCTCTCCTCAGCCTCTCCATCACCGCTTCAAAATCCGCAGGCAGATCACAGACAAAGCCCATGGCCTCACCGGTGCAGGGGTGTATGAGCCGCAATTCCTTGGCGTGAAGCATCTGCCCGTGGAGCAGAGGAGCCACTACCTTACCGAACCGCGTTCCCTCCCCGCCGTAGAGCGGATCCCCCAAGAGAGGGTGCCCCGTGGCGGCCATGTGGACGCGGATCTGGTGGGTGCGCCCTGTTTCCAGCTCGCACCTGACATAGGTGAAGGGCTGACCCCACTTGGTGCCCGTGGGGAATCGCTCCAGGACGGTATAGTGGGTCACGGCGGTTCGGATGGCTCCGCCGCTGTCGCCCGTGGGGGTACCGATGGGGAAAGCCGCCATCTTCTTGCGGTCAGTAGGGTTGCGCCCCACGGGATAAGTCAGCGTGCCACAGTCCTCCTTGAGGTTCCCGATGCAGACCGCGTGGTAGACGCGGCTGACGGTATGGGTCTTGAGCTGGGCGGACAGCCCAGCGTGTGCCTCGTTGTTCTTGGCCACCACCAAAAGCCCCGAGGTGTCCTTGTCGATGCGGTGAACGATGCCGGGCCGCTTCACCCCGCCCACCCCCGAAAGGCTGTCGCCGCAACGGTAGAGCAGAGCGTTGACCAAAGTCCCCGTGTCGTTGCCGGGGGCAGGATGCACCACCATGCCAGCAGGCTTATTGACCACGATGATGTCGCCGTCCTCATAGATCACATCCAAGGGGATATCCTCTGGAAGCACGTCGTACTCCTCGGCCTCGGGATGGGTCACGGTGATTCCGTCCCCCGCCTTGAGCTTGGTGTTCTTGTCGGGGGTGACAGCACGCCGCCCCTTCCCTTCCCCGCTCTCCAGCACCACACAGCCCGACTCAATGAGACGGACGGCGGCGGCGCGGGTCAGCTTCATGGCCGAGGCCTCGGTGAGGTAGCGGTCCAGCCGCACGCCCGCATACGCGGCGGTGACGGTCAATACCTCCGCGCGGCTCTCCTCCAATTCGGTATCCTGCTCGGCAGGCATAAGCATGGGGTCAGTCATGGTCGGCATCCTCGGTGGTGTCGGTTTCGGTCTCAACGACTGCCTCCTCGGTAGCAAAAGCCCCGACGGTAGCGGTGTCCTCCGACTCCGACTCGGCATCCTCCCCTTCGGCCAAAGCCAGCTTGGCGGCCTTCTCGGCCTTGAATTCCTTGATGGTCAGCACGATGAGGTACAAAATCATCAGTCCCGCCCCGATGCAGACGAAGGAATCTGCCACGTTGAACACGGCAAAGTTGATGAAGCGGCAGTCGATCATGTCCACCACGTAGCCCAGCATGGTGCGGTCGATCATGTTGCCGATGCCGCCGCCCACGATGAGGGACAGGGACAGAGCCTCCATCCAAGGCATCTTTTCCTTTTTGATATAGGTACGCCAGACCATGTAGCCCAGAATGCCGATGATAGCCAAGGTCGAGGTCACCATGAACACCCAGCGTGCGTCCTTCATCATACCGAAGGCGGCTCCCGTGTTCTCCACGTAGGTCAGATGGAACACGTCCTCTATGATGGGTAGAGTGTCGATGGGCTTCAGATGAAGGACCGTGAGATATTTGGTCAGCTGGTCGAGAAAGACCGTAATCACGATAACGGCAAGCCAGATGAGCATGGATCGCTCCTTTCTGTCATGAAAACAATTTACTTTTTATGGATCACGCGATAGGAACCGCTCACAGCGGTTTTTTCGGTTTCCCCGTTGGAGAAGGCATACCCATCCCGCAGGGAAATCTTTCCGCCCATCCCCTCGGGGATCTCCACGGTCAGAACAATCTCATCCCCCTCCCGCCTCCAGGCGGAGGCGATCTGACCCACCGGGGTCACGTGGTAGGCCGAGGTATCCTCCAGAGCGGTCACAAAGGCGGGCTTGATCTCGCAGACCAACTCCCCGCCAGCGGGAGCCACCGAGATACCCGCCACGGCCTTGATGAACCACGCGCTGATGTCCCCCCAGAAGTGGTGATTGAGGGAGGGAGGACCCCAATGGGCCCACGCGGGGTAGAAGCTCTCCCACAGAGTCGTCGCGCCGCGGCGGGCCAGATCGCCGTAGGAGGGATGCCCCTGCTGGACGGCCATCTTCCAGGCCAGATCGGCGTGACCGTACTCCGCCAGCAGGTGGAGCAGTACCCGACCGCCCAAAACGCCCAGATCCATACGATCATCGCACTCGGCAATCAGGGCAAGCAGTTTCTCAAAGGCGGCCTGCTTCTCGTCCTCGTTGAAGACACCGTAATAGAGCGCCATAGCCTGAGAGGTCTGGCACTCCCCTGCCACCAGCATGGTGTCAAAGTCCACCAGATGGGCGCGGATGGCCTCGCGGTAGAGTCCCGCCTGGCTACGGGCGTACTCCGCCTCGGCAGTCTTGCCCACGGCGTCCAGCAGGACCGCCATCTTATTCGCAATATCCATGGATACGATGGTATCCGTCACCGCGAGAGGAGCCTGGGGCTTCTTGACCTCGGTGTGGCACCAGTCGCCCAGGCCGATGTGGAGCAAGCCCTTTTCATCCACGCGGGTACGCAGATACTTGAGGTACGCCATAAAGGCCTCCGCAGACTCGGCGGCCATGGTGGCATCCCCCCGCCACAGGTAGGTGAAGTAGGGCAGATACACCAGCACGCAGTCCCAAGCGGGGCCGTTGCCCCAGGCAAAGCC
>JAGBAS010000135.1 GCA_017938885.1 Clostridia bacterium | reverse complement strand
CACCGAGGCCAAGCAGTGTATGCTCTACGGCATCCAAGGCATGACCTTCGAGGTGGGCGGCAGCATCGTCGCCCTGGGCGCATCAACCGCCGACGCCGTCACGGTCACCCGTGGCGCGGAGGTATACGCCAATCTGATCCGGACGCTGCTGGCTACATACAACCCGGACGATAAAAAAGCCTACAAATTCAAGGAGTAAGCTATGAAAATCACCCTACTACTCAACCACACCGCCCTCATCGAGGACGACCGCAATCCCACCGTCACCGTCTCCCCGCCATACACGGGGTGATAACACCAAAAAGCAAACGAGGAGGACACGCCAATGCACATCTATCTGGCTAACCACCACGAGGCTCTGGTCATTAACGACCAGAGCGACCGCGTAACCATTACCCCCGCCACATACGGCATCTTGACGGTCGGGGGGGTGAGTTACGGCATCACAGACGGGGGTGATGCACCAGCTATTTACCCCGAAAACGCCCCCCATACTACGGCGGTCTTTACCGCAAGCGGCGGCATCCGCTACACGGTAATTGCGCCTCGTGTCGATAAGGGGATGCTGACATCCCGCCCCGACCCCTACGCCTATATCCTTGATCTGCGGATGATGGTCGACCGCTTGGAGAAGGAGCTTGAACAAACCAAAAAGGAGCTTAGCAAGCACCGAGGCAAGGAGGAGCGACGGGCTCTTAATTCATTTTTCAAAAAGGAGGCCTAAAAAATGAAAAGGATCTTTTACATCCTGGCGGCTGTGTTGGCCGCCCTGTCCCTTACCATAGGCGTATCTGCCGAGGACATTACCGGCGAGGTCCCCACGGACACCGCCACAGAGACCGCAGAAAGCCCCGTAGAGACCGAGACCGAAACGGTGGCAGAGATGGACACCGAGACTGCCACAGAGCCTGTGGACGAGCTGGCGGAACTGCTCGGGGCATCTACGCCCGAACAGGTTGAGATCGTCAAGCAGTACCTCCTGTACGGCCTCCAGGCCCTGCCTTTTTCCGAGCGCGCCAAGCTCGCGCTGATGGATCATATTGACATCATCGCATGGGTCCTCGTCGGCATCGCCTTTGTGGTGATGGCTTTGATTACAATTCACTCTAACAAGAGGAGTGGGGACGACAATAAGACCATGACAGATAATGCCACCGCCCTGTATGAGGATGGCGTCAAGCGATCCGAGTCCGCCGCCAAGCAGATCGAGGAGACAGAGACCCGTATCGCAAATATCACCACGGCGGCCTTTACCGCCATCAAGGAGGCGGGACAGGCCTCCGACAAGACCCTCCGCGAGACCGCAGACAAGCTCCTACAGATGGTCAAGGAGTCCAATGCGGAGGCCTCCAAGCTCATGGCGGAGACCAAAGCCAAGGAGACGGCACTCACCGAGGCCACCCTTACCGTGTGCGACCTCTTTGTACGTCTAATCAACGACTCCGACATCCCTGAGGCTGACCGCGACGCCTACACGCGCATATATAACAAGGCCCTGGAGCGCATCAAGGAGGTGACGGGCGATGACCGTAAGGAGGATTAATGCCACCATCGCGGTACTCTACACCCTGTCCGTCATCTGCTTCTTTGCCCCCGTGGTCTGGGCTATCTGGGACAAGTTCCCCCTGTGGCGTTCACAGGGGGGAGGAGGCCTCGCTATCGGTAGCGGCGTGGTGATCGTCTGCGTGGTAGTCTACATGACCTTTAAGCGGTATATCACCGCCTATGCCGCCGAAAAGCTCGGCACCATCAGCGCGGGCATAGCCCTTGTGTTTTTGTGGTTCTGCCTCGCCATCGCCCTGTACGCCGTCGCAAGCCTCGCCACCATGCTCAATGATCTCTCCACCGTATTCTTGTGGGCGGGGATCGGGGCTACTGCTGGAGTAGCCCTCCAGTTTTGGGCAAAATGCCTAAAAAAGCGCATAAAGGAGGATGATACCGATGCCACTTAAAGAGTTACCGCGCAACGATCGGGAGTACCGCGAAAAAAAGCGCAACGAGAACGCCAAGATGATGGCCAAGACCGTCACCCAGAACTTATACACATATCTCTGTATCGCTATCCCTCTATTGCTGATTGCCACAATCTGGACAGATTTCACGCTGCCAAAGCTGGGGTGGGGGCTTGCGGGTGACGGCATCCTCACCGTAGCCCTCATGGTAGTCGGAGAGAGGGCTATGGTCAAGCTCGGCACGTTCGGCGGCAAACTGGACGACGAGTATACCGCCGCCGTCAAGCGGTGCAAGGAGGCGAGAGAGGACGCCAAGATACGTAACACCGCCCTGCTGACCCCTTACTGTGAGTGGCAGATAGACCAGGAGTTTGAGCGGGCGCGAAGGGCCAGATGCTCCCGCATCCGTATCAAATACGACGACTATACCGCCCTGTATGAGGGAAAAAACCTCGACCAGTTAAAGACCATGCTCCCGCTTGACAAGGCTATCGCGGTAGATCAGATCAATCGCTTGGAGCCTGTAGAGCTTACGCCCGATATGCTTCTCTACGACTGCGGGAGAGGTAACAGCCGCCGCGACATCCCCGAGAGTGGCGAGGAGTACGAGGATCGGAAAATCTACGGTAAAACGGGTCTTACGATCTCTGCCGTCACCTGTGTCATCTGCGTAGGCGTACCGCTTGCGTGGAGTGGGGCGATCACCTTGTCGCGCATCATCTACACCCTCGGAAAACTGGTCGTCTTGCTCTACCGTATGTTCAAGGGCTACGGGGACGGCGCGAGAGCATACCACACCGTCGAGGTCAAGCACCTCAACGCGATCTCCGACTATCTGGAGGAGTTTGTGGATTTTTCCGACAACAAAAAATATCTAACCATCGCAAACGAGTACACGGATATTAACCGCATCATGGGGATTGAGTCCCCGAGAAGTGGAGACGATAATGTCAAAATTCCGTGTGTCCAACCTAACCAAGAGAGAGCTGGAGACGGCAATCTCGGAAGCCAACCTAACCGCTCTACAGACGCGGATCGTGCTTGCGCTTAACCGCGAGGAGCTGACCGACGAAGGGATCATGCTGGATCTCCGCGTCTGCCGCGAAACCTACTACCGCGAGAAAAAAGCGGCCCTGTCCAAGATGCTCCGCTGTCTCGATTAACCGTATTTTTGCCGAATAAAAGACCGCCCAAGGTGCGAACGCCTTGGGCGGCTTTTTGCGTTAAAATATAATCGGAAGGTGGCCACCAACCAAATCGAAAAATTAAAATGAAAGGAGAACACTATGGAGTACGAAAACAAGTACGCAAGCAAGGGCGTTGCTGGTGCCGGACTGGGTCTGGGTATCGCTGGTACCGCGCTGGGTCTCCTCAATAACGGAGGCGGCCTGAATATTCTGGGTGCGAACGGTAATGGCCATGCGTGCCCCGCCTACACCCGCTACGACGCGGAGAAGGACGCACGGATCGCCGAGCTGGAGACCGAGGTCAAGCTCCGCGATGCCAACACCTACACCGACTCCAAGATCCTGGAGCTTTACAAGGACATCAACGCCCGATTCGGCGTCGTTGAGGGTCAGCTGTGCGAGCAGAGGGTCTACAATGCCACCAACACCGCCGCCATCGGTTGCATCCGCGATCAGGTCGCCGTGCTGATGGGTCTGACCAAGACCGTCATCCCCAACGGCTCTCTGTGCCCTGGTTGGGGCGATGTGACCGTCACCATCAACCCCACGACCACTCCCGCCGCTGGCGCATGATCGTTAACTGACTAACCACGGGGGGCGGCCAATCGGTCGCCCCCTGTCCAAGAAAGGAGCCGCCATGAATTTTGATGCTGTCATCCAAGGGATCATCCGATACCTTGACGCCGAGATATACAAGGGCATGAGCGATTGGCAGGAGATGGCCGCGAGAATCGCCGTGTCCAGGATCCTGGGCAACAAGGATGCTTTGAGGTCGTCGATTATCAACAATACCTTCCTCCAGACCTTCGGGCTGGTCTCCCCCGATGGGATGATCGACGTTGACGGTCTGGCAAGAGACCTCAAGCAGCAGATCGCCGCCAAGGGTAAGCTGGAGTTGTCGCTCCCGATCTTTGGGCGGTTTACTTTTTACGAGTCCGACGTGGATCACCTTGTCGGCTATATCAAGAGAGGAGAGTAATATGGAGTACATCACCTACCTTGCCGAGCAGATGGACGATGAGCTGGACGGCGCAGAGGAGTACGCCCACGCCGCCTGCAAGCACAAGGACGTCAGACCGACTTATGCAAAGCACCTCCATGACATGAGCATGGACGAGTTGCGCCACGCCCAGTATATCAACGACGAGGCGCGGCGATACATCAAGGAGCACACCGAGACGCCCGAACTCCGTCACGTTTGGGATTTTGTAACCAGACAATCCGATAAGCGGATCGAGAGGGTCAACGAGATGCTTCAGAGGTTCCGCGAGGACATCGCCCGGCAGTAATTCAGACCCGCTTCGGCGGGTCTATTATTATCATAATTTGCAATTCGGTGAGCCCGACCAGCCCGCCCCCAACGTGACGGTGCCCTTTATCGACTACGTTATGAACGTCGCCTCCAGCGAGATCTATCCGACCTGGCCCGAGGAGGCCATCCGCGCCAATATGTACGCCCAGATCTCCTATGCTCTCAATCGAGTCTACACCGAATACTACCGATCCCGAGGGTATGATTTCGACATCACCAACTCCACCCGAGTGGATCAGTATTTCGTCAACGGACGGGATATTTTCGAGAACATCCAGCGCATCGCGGGGGAGATCTTCAACGATTACGTGCGCCGTCAGGGGGCGGTGGAGCCGCTGTTCGCCCAGTACTGCAATGGCACCACGGTGACCTGCGACGGGCTTTCCCAGTGGGGCTCGGTGAATCTGGCTGAGTCGGGCTTTACCCCCTACCGCATTCTGACCAACTACTATGGCAGTGACATCGACATCGTGCAGAACGCTCCCGTGGGAGGCTCCACCGTGTCCGCTCCCGCGAATCCCCTTCGTCTGGAGAGCGCCGGCGGGGAGGTGCGCCAGCTCCAGATCCGCCTCAACCGCATATCGGACAATTACCCCAGCATACCCAAGATTCCTTACCCTAACGGCATTTTCGGGTTTGAAACCGAGGAAGCGGTGAAGGCGTTCCAGCGCATTTTCAATCTGACCGACGACGGAATCGTGGGCAACGCCACCTGGTATGCGATCCAGCGCATCTATGCAGCGGTCAAGCGGTTGAACAGCCTGAATTCCGAGGGCTTGCGCTACAACGAAGTGGATCGACAGTTCCCCGAGACCCTGTCCCTCGGAGATCGCAACACGGGGGTTGCCCTTCTGCAATACTACCTGGACTACTTATCGGCCTACTACGATGCCATCCCCCCTCTGGATTCGGACGGCGTATTCGGAGAATCCACCCGCAACGCGGTCTACGCCGCCCAGGCGGTCTTTGGGCTTCCCGTGGACGGTGTGGTAGGCGAGCAGACCTGGAACGCCATTGTGGACGCCTACTACGGCATCGTCCGCCGTATCCCCGTGAGCTACGTGGAGGGCAATACCATTCCCTTCGGGGGAGAGATTTTACGGCAGGGCTCGGAATCCGAATCAGTACGAGTCCTGCAATCCTATCTGGATTTCATCGCAGGCTACTTCCCCGAGATCCCCGCCGTTACCCCCACGGGCTACTTTGGCCCCCGCACCGAGGCCTCGGTCAGAGCCTTCCAGGAGGTGGTAGGTCTTCCCGTCAGCGGCATTGTCAACGCCGTAACCTGGGGGGAGATCACCGATCTCTACAGCGATCTGTTCATTGGAAGCCGACTGAACGAGGGGCAGTATCCGGGGAGTGCGGTGGGAGGATAAATTGCGCATCACAGAAAGGAGCCACCATGGCCGCGACACCTTACGAGACTCAAGCGATCTACAATCTCCAACGCTACCTGCGCCAGCTCTCCCGTTTTGACCCCGACATTCCCTCTGTTGATGAGGACGGTATTTTCGGAGAGGAAACCCGTGCGTCTCTTCTGGCCTTTCAACGCAAATACGGACTCCCCGTAACCGGATCCGCCGATCCCGAAACCTGGGCAAGGCTGTTTCAGGAATACCTGGCGTCCGTGGAGGCGTACACCCGTCCTGCGCCCGTGTATCTGTTCCCCCGCTTTCCGACGGACTATTCCGTGGGGCGGGGAGACGAGAATCTGCTGGTCGGTGTGATCCAATACCTGCTGCGGGAGATCACCATCCTGTACGGAAGGGACACAGCCGAGCTCCCTCTGGACGGAGTTTTCGGGGAGCTGACCGAGCGGGCCGTCCGGGATTTTCAAGCCGTCAACCGTCTTCCCGCAGACGGCCGGGTGGATCGGATCACCTGGAATGCATTGGCTCGCAACATAGAAATGAGAGCCAATGAGTACAGAAAGGAATGAACCGACGCCCCTTCTTTGACACAACCGTAGCGATACACATACCCGTGAAAAAACCCCCGCCGAAGCTCGGCGGGGGCACTTTTGCTTATGTATGCGATCAAACTCTCTTGGAGAGGACCTCTTCCTCGTACTTCTCGATCTCGGAGTACCAGTTGTTGCAGGGGCAGACGTTGTTACGGACGCAGAACTCGGCCCAGACGTCACCCAGGGGCATGAGCTTGTACTCCTCCTGGAGTGCGAACAGCTTGGAGTAGTTGCCGGCATCCTGAAGAGCCTTCAAATCCTCGTTGGGAGTCAGCAGGGCATTCAGCAGAGCCTTCTGGACGTTGCGCATACCGATGATGAGAGCGGAGACGCGGTTGATGGAGGCATCGAAATAGTCGGTGGGCAGGAACACGCGGTCCAGAGCATCGCAACGGACGACCTCCTTCATCATCTCGCGGGTCTCATCGTCGAAGGCGACCACGTGGTCGGAGTCCCAACGGATGGGGCGGGTGATGTGGAGAGCGATCTTGTCGGAGAAGCAAAGGAGAGCGGGGATCTTGTCGGAGACCACCTCGGTGGGATGGTAGTGACCGTTGTCCATCAGAGGAGTGATGCCGCGGGAGATGGCGTAGCACAGGGAGAACTCGCCGGAGCCGACGGTGTAAGCCTCGACACCGATGCCGAAGACCTTGGACTCGACGGTGACGTAGACCTTGGACTTGTCGTAGCCGCAAGCCAGAGCGCGGTCGATGGAGTCAGCGTAGCGAGCGCGGGGACCCATACGGTCAGCGGGGATATCCTTGGTACCGTCGCCGGTCCAGATGTTCATGACGCAGGAGTAGCCGGTCTCGGTGGCGAAGTACTCGGAGATACGGATACAAGCGATGGTGTGACGGACCCAGTAGTCACGGACCTCCTTGTCGGGGTGGGACAGGGTCATGCCGTCCTTGGCCATGGGGTGAGAGAAGATGGTGGGGTTGAAGTCCAGACCGCAGCCGTGCTTCTTGGCCAGCTCGACCCACTTCTTGAAGTGGCGGGGCTCCAGCTTGTCGCGCTCGATGACCTCACCGGGCTCGCCGATGGCGTAGTTGGCGTGGACGTTGATCTTGTGGGTACCGGGGATCAGGGACAGGGCCTTGTCCAGGTCAGCGAAGACCTCCTCGGGGTTGCGGGCGATGCCGGGGTAGTTACCGGTGGTCTGGATACCGCCGGTCAAAGCACCCATGCCCTCGAAGCCGTGGACATCGTCGGCCTGCCAGCAGTGCATGGAAATGCGGACGTTCTGGAGCTTAGCCAGAGCAGCCTCGGTGTCAACACCGATCTTGGCATACATTTCCTTGGCGGAGAGATAACGCTCGTTCTGGTTCATGTTTATGTTCCTCCATAAAAATAAATACGGAATTGATTGCAAGGCTCGTCCTTGCATACGGTATTATGATACCACATTTGGGGATTTTTTGCAATAGGTTTCGGGGAATTTCTTTGATTTTTCTTCAAAAAGCTTACTCTATGGTACTTCCCCACTCAGCAGTCGCCCGGTTCTTCAGATACCGATAGTAGGCGTCGTTCATCCCCGCCCAGGCCATGAACTGTGTTTTCGCGGGCTCGTAGCGGTTATCTGCGAAATCGTGGATGATCTCGATGTAGGAATACCACTTGTCCCAGCTCGTGCGCTCACCGTTGGTACAGCGGAAGCGGTCCAGCTGGTACTGCATGACGGGGCGGATGGTGTCCACCAGGGTGTTCAGCTCGGAATGCATCCGCTCGGGGGCGAAAGCTACCTCCATGCACCAGATATAGCGCATCTGGAAGCGTTCGCGGAAGTCCTTGCTCTGCAAAAGATGGCCCACGATGCGGGACAGCACGGGGCCATCGTTGATGACACCCCAGAGGTCGGTATAAATATTGGAATTCAGTCCCACGCCGTGGTCGGTGTCCACGATGGTGAAATGCCATTTCGTGTCCATGGTGGGGTGGTCGGGGTTGGTATTGCGCCAGACCTTGATGTTGTTGGAGGGCCAGTCGGAGCAACAGAGATAGATTTGGGCGCAGTACTGGTCGATCAGGCCGTCCAAGTCGATACGCGCAGCGATGTAGTCGTAATTGGACTGCACCGACATATCGTTCTGCATACAGAAGTTGACCAGGCTCATGAAGTAGTCGGCCTCGGCGGGGTCGCCGTTGGCAGTAGTGTAGTCCACGTTCCAGCCAAAGGTCAGGGGGTAGGGGCACTCCAGGAGGGCGAAGTCCTCCTCGGCGATGCCGTACTTCCCCTCGAAATACTTGGGGTCCATGCGGTCGCGGGCGTTGAACAGCCCCCAGAATTCGCCGTTGATAAAGGTCACAACGGGGGCGTAGGCCATGACGTCGGGAATGAGGATGCGATCCAGCCTTTGGATGTAGGCATCGCCGATGTGGGAGCGGGAGATGGTGGAGCCGCTCATGTCCCCGCCGCCGTTGCGCAGGAGGATGTGGCGATACCAGGTGACCCGCTCGCCGTCGGGGGTGGTGGAGGCATACTCCTTATAGAGGTCATAGTTCAGGGTGTTTAGGTTCTCGTGGACCTCCTCGGTGTCCATGACGGTGGACTTGAGGAGGATACGGAAGGACTTTTGGGTCATGCCCAGGGAGCCGCGGCCGTTCATGGCGATCTCGGACCAGCCTGCGTGGACGCTTTGCCCGTCGGGAGAGAAGAATTCCACGTAGGCGGGGATGTGGCTGTGGCCGCCGTCGGCGTCGGTACGCAGGGTATTGTAGATGCCGTTCCTTCCCAGGAAGTCATCCGCATTCACCGATACGCTGACCATGTCCAGCCCCCATTCGGCGTAGAGCTTGCCGATCAAATAGGTGTGGGTGGTCAAAGGGGTGACGGTTCCGTCGGAATCCTTTACCCCAAAGGCGCGGATCACCGCCGCTCCCGGGAACGTGGCCGACAGGGGATCGTAGGCCGTCCCCAGGAATACGGCACTCTTGGACGTCAGCTTGCCCCAGGCCATATCGGTGGTGTCGGACAGATGCAGCGGGGTCTTGTAGGTCATGGCCCCTAAAAAACGGGGGTCGGTATCATTGATGGAATAGTAAATGGTATAGCCCTCAGGGGCGGTGAGGGTGAGATCGAAGCCCTCGGCATACACGCCGCTCGGGTGGGAAAAACACACCTCGTCGATTTGGGACTCGACGGCAATATTGACTCTGCCCTCGGCGGTACGAGGGGCGATCCGGGATAGGACGGTGTAGGAGGCCTTGCCCAAGTGGATGGATTGGTAGTCGGTCTTCTTGGTATCGGCCTTACGGCGGATGAGCTTATTGACCGAGGCACTGTCGACGTAGTGGTACGTATCGGAGGCATCCAGCGGGTGCGCGGTCACGTAATCAAAGACCTGCGCGAGCTCGTTGAGGGGCTTATCCGAGGGGAGGAGCATCCCCGCCGCCCCCAGGACGATACGGGTACTGTCGGGGTCGGGGGAGAGCGTCCTGAAGCAGGTATCGTGCTTCTCCACCGACAGGGCGTTTGCATGGGTCCCGTTGGCGTCGCGGCCGCGAATCAAAAAGAAACCCTTCGCCGGAACGCAATCCCCCTCGGAAAAACGGTATTCCGTGAAATCTCCGCCCCGATCCGAGACGTAGAGTGACACCCCCGCCAGGGGGATAGGAGTATCTGAGGTGTTATGCAGCTCTACGTAAGAGGCGGCAACCATGGCCTTCCCCGCTACCTTACCGGTTGCGTAGTAAGAGGTGATGGCCAAGGCATCGTAACGCACGGCAGGGTCAAGCCCGGACGGAGGGGGCAACGGAAGTGCTTCGGGAGCATCAGGGATATTTTCGGGCACTAAAGTAAGCAAACTGTCACTCCCATTCAAAGAGGCTCCTTCGCCGGCCGTCGTATCCGCCGGAGACAGCGTCCCCTGCTGGCAGGCATTCAGACCTTGCAGGAAAATCAGAACGGCCAACAGCCAAAGCACCGTTCTGTGCCGGCTTTTGCAGGTCCTATATAGGCGCATGACGGTGTTTCTCTCCTTTCAAATGAATCGAAAAGACGGCGATCAATCCGCAACCGATCGATAAAAATGCAAGGTATCAAAATCTCTCTCCACCTGGTTGAGCAGGAAGGTTTCGGTGACTCGCTCCAGCGCACGCTCCTCCTCGGCATCCTTCATGGCGAAGGAGAAGATTTTTTTATCGGGAGCCGACACGACGTAGCGCAGGGCGGCCAACACCGAAGCGGAAACGGGGCAGACGGGACGGCGGCCCGCGCTGCTTTCGTCTCCATGCGATTCCCGCGCGAAGCGGCGGTTGAGCTTGGACTGGCAATCGGCGCAAATGAGGCGGCCGTTGAGAATATCGAGATAGGCGTTTTCGGGGTAGACCTCGCTACACAGATCGCACCCCGTCAGATCGGGACGATAGCCCATGAGAGAGGCTGAGCGGAGCTCAAACACCGCCTTGACTGTGGCAAGGGACTTGTCCCCCTTACTGAGGACGTAGAGGGAATTGAGCAGAGTGCGGAGCAATACGCCGCACTCCTCCTCATTTGTCTCCTCCGGGATGAGGTCAGAGGCAACGTCGCACAGATAGGTCGCCAGCGCCATACGGGTAATATCCGAGGAAAGCTGGTAAAAGGGGGTCAGCACCGAGCCGCCCCGAAGCCAGTAGAGGTCTCCTCCCTTCCCTCGGTAGAGCTCGTAGTTTCCATAGGTGAAGAGCTGGGTACAGGAGGCCGAGCCGGCTGCGCGGGAGGAGCCTCCCCCCTTGACCATCACCGACAGCCGTCCGTGATCCTCGGTCAGGAGGTGGATGATGCGGTCATGATCCCCCGACGGATAGGAGCGGGCAACGAGACCGTTGACGGTGATGAGCATAGCGGGGATTCCTTTCTTTACTGATCGTTATACCCGAAATTGGCCACGGTAGCCGCGCTGTCTCTCCAGTTCTCCTTGACCTTGACCCAAAGATTCAGGTAGACCTTGGTGCCAAGCAGGTTTTCGATGTCCTGGCGGGCGTAGGTACCGATGCGCTTCAGACCCTCACCGCCCTTGCCGAGAATAATCCCCTTGTGGGAAGCGCGTTCACAGTAGACCGTAGCGTGGATGGAGACCATCCCGGTCTTGGGATCCTCGGAAAACTTTTCCACCACAACGGCCACGCCGTGGGGGATCTCCTTGTTGGTGGTACGGAGGACCTTCTCGCGGATGATCTCGGCGGCCATGACCCGTTCGGGCTGGTCGGTGGCGATGTCCTCGGGGTAAAACCACTCGGATTCACGGAGGAAAGGAGCGCACTCCTTCAGGACGGCCTCGACGCCCTTCCCGCCCTTGGCGGACAGGGGAATGACAGCAGTGAAGTCGTGGAGAGCGGCGTACTTCATGATGGCCTCGGCCACCTCGGTGGCGTTGTAGAGGTCGGTCTTGTTGAGTACGAGAATACAGGGCACCTCGGCGCGCTTGGCGTAGGCCATGACATCCTCCTCCACCTTGGAGACCTCTTTGCCCAGGTCGGTGACCAGCACCACGGCGTCGGCGTCCTGCATGGTGGCGTTGGCGGTCTTGACCATGAAGTCGCCCAGGGAGTTCTGGGGCTTGAAGATACCGGGGGTATCCAGGAAGACGTACTGATCCTCCCCCTTGGTATAAATACCGCTGATGCGGGTACGGGTGGTTTGGGGCTTGGAGGACACGATGGCGACCTTCTCCCCCAGCATGGCGTTGAGAAGGGTGGATTTGCCCACGTTGGGGCGGCCGACAAGGGCGATAAAGCCGGTTCTTTTCATGTTTGTTGATCCTTTATTGACAGTAGTTTTTTAGGAATGTGCCTCAATGAAGGCATCGAAGTCCTCCTCGCCTATGACCAGGCGGTCGCCTGTTTTCATGTCGTAGAGGTACACGTAGATGGGGGGCTTTTCGGTGCTGACGCCCGAGATCCAGAGCTCGTAGGCGGTTCCCTTCACGGGGAGCCGCCAGGTTACGGAATCCTTGGCTTTGGTGCGTTCGTAGCTGAACCGCTCCAGGTCGCCCCAGGAAATGGGCTCGGACTTTTCGGAAAGTCCCTTGACATAGGTGAGGCTGATCTCTTCGCGGTCAGCCTGCTGGGTCTGGGTGATGAGATTCTCCACCACGCTGACCACATCGGTGATGAGCACGAGGGACAGGATCACCAGGGCAGTGGCCACCGAGGCGATGAGCTTGACGTGCTCGAACATCCAGTCCGAGAAGGTGCGCTTGTGCACGTAGCCCGCTCCCTCCTCGCGGACGGGAGCTGAGGGCGCGTAGGCAGGCTTGTCCGCAGGCTCCAAGGGCTTGTCCTCGACGGCAATGTAGGGAGATTCGGTCTCGACGGCTCGCTTCGGCTTCTTCTCCTTGGGGGGCTTTTCGGCCTTTTCTGCCTTGGCCTTGTCGCGGTTCTTTTTCAGATAGGGGTTTTCACGCTTTGGGGCCTCGTACTCGTCCGAGAAAAGGCCGCCGTTCTGCTCGTTATTCTCGTTCATGATAACTCCTTCCCGTCGTTCAGTCCCCATCGGACTGAACAGCCAGACCCAAAAGCTCCATAACTACCCGCTGACGGGCACGCATATCCTGCTCCTCGTCCTCCTCCATGTGGTCGTATCCCAAAAGGTGAAGCATGGAATGGACGGTAAGGAAGGCTACCTCCCGCTCAAAGCTGTGGCCATACTCGTTTGCCTGCTCGGCGGCCTTTTCCAAAGAGATGACGATATCCCCGAGGCTCACCACGGGCTCGTCGGCCACGGGCTCGTCGCTCTCGCCCGTAAAATCCATCAAGGGAAACGAGAGGACGTCGGTAGGACGATCCACCTCACGGTATTGGAGGTTGAGGGCGTGGATCTGCTCGTTATCGGTATAGGTGACGGACACCTCGCAGGGGTTGTTGTACTGCTCATGCTCCAGAACTGTCTCCACGGCGCGGCGGGTCAGCATTTTGAGCTTATAGGTCACGGGGAGCTTGTCCTGGTCGTTGACGAAATAGATCATAGGGGGTACGTGTTGCATATGTAACTCCTTTCCCATGGGACGTCTTAACTATTGCTGTTGCGGCGGGGTCTGTAGACGGGACGGTCACGGTCGTCCCGGCGGTCGCGGTTATCGCGGCCTTCGCGCTTGTCGCTATTCTGTTGCCGCTTGGCGGCCTGCTCGCGGTCGTAGGCATCGTAAGCCAGAATGATTTTCTGGACCAGATGGTGGCGCACCACGTCTTTTTCGGTGAGGTAGTGGATGGCGATATCGTCGATGCCCGTGAGGATCTTGATGGCGGTGGCCAGTCCCGAACGCTGGCCATAGGGGAGGTCGGTCTGGGTAAGATCGCCCGTGACCACCACCTTGGAGCCGAAGCCCAGGCGGGTAAGGAACATCTTGATCTGCTCGGGGGTGGCGTTCTGCGCCTCATCCAGAATGATGAAGGCATCGTCCAGAGTACGGCCTCTCATGTAGGCCAGGGGTGCCACCTCAATGACTCCCTTTTCCATGAGCTTTTGCTGATTCTCGGGGCCCAGCATCTCGCTGAGGGCGTCGTAGAGGGGGCGGAGATAGGGGTCGATCTTACTGAGCAGGTCGCCGGGGAGGAAGCCCAGCCGTTCGCCTGCTTCGATAGCGGGACGGGTCAAAAGGATACGGGAGATCTGCTTCTCCTTCAACGCCTTGACAGCCATGGCCACGGCCAGGAAGGTCTTACCCGTACCGGCGGGCCCCACGCCCAGGGTAACGGTGTTCTTGCGGATGGCCTCCACGTAGCGGCTCTGTCCTGCGGTTTTCGCTTTGACGGGCTTGCCCTTGGCGGTGACGAAGATGCAGTCCGCACCGAGGGAGGTCAACTCCCCTGCGTTGCCGCTGCGAATCATGTCCACCACGTAGCGCACCGACTGCTCGGTGATCTCATTGGTGTGGCGTACCATGTCGCGCAGGTATTCCACAACAGCGGCGGCCGGGTTGACCTGATCCATGCTCTCGCCGCTGATGACGATGGCGTCGGTGCCGTCCTCCCCCGACTTATTGCGGAGGGAGACGGGAAAGGCATCCTCAATGATCCGGAGGTTGACGTCGTAGGCTCCGAAGATCAGGGAGGTCGTCTCGGCATTGTCGATCTTGATGATTCTTTGATTCATGTATGCGTAAGCTCCTGTTTGGAATGTGTGATTCAGGGTTGCTCCTCCACCTCAATGATCCGCTCCTGCGCGATGTCCTCGATGAGTGTCAGGCGGCAGCTCAGGGTGAGGGATTCTTCGGAATGGGTGATCCTGACGTTTTTTCCGAGGAGAGTCGCGCCGTCTATGGCGGCAACGTATTTGGCCAGCTCGAAGTATGCCAGCTCCTCCGCCTCGGCGTAGGTGCGGGTGGCGGTCGTGATCTCGTAGGGGAGATACCAGACGGTACGGGTGGAAATGGGGAATGACACACCGGGGATCAGTCCCCATGATTTCTCAGTTTCTATTGTATCACAAAACAGCCCCGTATTTCCAGTCTTTTTTGAAAATTTTATGTGACGGCCGAAAAAAATTACACTTTTTTCTTGACAAACGCTCTCGTTCGTGGTAGGGGGGGCGTTGAGATAGGTCTTTTGTCCGTAGGACAAGGGGATGGTTACCGAAAATTCTCGGACGGTACGGGCAAAAACACGGGCCTTGGCCGATTCTACCCGCACCCCCAGCTGGGTGGAATCGAACAGCCCGCTGACAAGCACCTCCCCCTCGCTGACGGTCTGCCCCGCCTTCACACGGATATTCCCCGATTCCAGCTCGACGTATTCGATGATCCCGCCCCGGGCGGCTACCAGATCGCGGGGGACGTCGGGCTCCTTTTCGGGGGATTTTACCGCCTCCCGCACCTCCACGTAGGCCACGGTGCCCTTGCGGTTGACCGACAGCCAGGCCAGACGGTCATCGTAGAGCAGGACAGTATTCTCGGTGACGTCAGCCTCAAAGCCCCGGATGGGGGTTCCCACCGTCAAGCCGCAGGCCGCCAGGGATTCCTTTACCGCCCGATCTGACAGACTGCTGTTGCCGCTGACACGGATATCCCAGAACACACCTTGAGACGCAAGATACAGGGAGATCCCCACAGCCAGCCCCGCCACAAGCCCCAGCCGCCGGGAAAGACGGCGCAGAAGAAACGGAAGTCCCCCTTCCCCGCAAATGAGCAGAGGGATTCCGTACTCCATGCATATTTCCTGCAAAGCGTAAGAGGGGACAAGGCGGAGACGCAGGGAGATACCGCCATCCTTACGGTTTTGAAAATCCTCGTAGGCGATGCCGTAGTGCCGGCAAACGTCCAGGAGGCGGGCCGTATGATCCTCGTCGGTGGCCAGCGTGCGATAACCCAGAAGCAGGTACGGAAGGGATGGGATCATGACTGCACCTCCCCGTCCGAGAAGCTCATGCCGCAGATATGTCCTTCGATACCAACGGCCCCTGCCAGGTAAGCCGTACAGATGAGGCGGCAGCCCCGAACCGTCAGGGTGGCATCCTTCACGGCAAGCCTCACCTCACAGGGATTGAAATCCAGAATTCCCGTACAGCCATGAACGGTCAGAGTATTCCGTCCCCGCAGATCCAGCCGCAGACCTCCCCCCGTCACGTCAGCGGGGATATCCAGCCTGACCGCCATCCATTCCCGCAGGGAGCGGCGGGGCGTCCCGGCGGCATCGTCACGCCCCACCGTGCCCTCCGCTGTCCCTTTTGTCTCGTGGTGATTCATGTTTGTCGCCCTCCCGCCATATAGTGATTGCACCAAAACTATATGCAGGGGGCTTCACCGTCATGACCCACAAACGCCGCTCCGTCTTTTCCGCCCGTTCCGGATCCTCCTCCCTCCCCTCGGCGGGACAGGCGGGCTTTCTGCTCATGTCCACCTTTTGTTTTATCCTCGTCCTCCGTAATTCCGACACCGCCATCGAATACATGGGTCGAGGCTTGACACTATGCGCGCGGACGGTGATCCCTTCCCTGTTCCCCTTCATGGTGATCTCGGAGCTGTTGGTCTCCAGCGGGGCGGGGGAGGCGCTGGGACGTCTCTTTGCCGGGATCATGCGGCGGGTATTTGGGGTATCGGGGGCGGGAGCCTCGGCGGTGTTTCTGGGATCTGCGTGCGGGTTTCCCGTAGGGGCGCGGACGGCGGTGGGGCTTCTGGACCGAGGAGTGATCTCCAAGGCCGAGTGCGAGCATCTGCTGACCTTTGTCAACAACCCCAGCTCCGCTTTTCTCATTTCGGCGGTGGGCGCGGGACTGTACGGGAACCGCCGCCTGGGAGTGGCTCTCTACCTTATTGTGCTTCTTTGCGGCCTGCTGACGGGCTTTCTGGCACGTTTTTTCCTGCGCAGGACGGGAAACAACGGCGAGCATCCCCACTTCCCCTCGGGACTTCACATCGGTGGGGTGGAGACCTTTACGGGGGCAGTATCCTCGGCGGCCTCGGGAATGCTGACCGTCTGCGCCTACGTTATTTTTTTCTCGGCCATCACGGGAACTGTGGGGCAAGTCGTCGAGGGGCGGGGACTGTTGGGCGAGGCGGGGTATACCCTTCTCACAGGGCTCTTGGAAATGACGGGAGGCATTGGCCTTGCTTCAGCCTTATCGGGACATTGGCCGCTCATTCTGACGGCGGTCTTCGCGGGGTGGTCAGGGGTATCTGTGCATTGCCAGGTCATGACTCTCTGCGGGGGACGGGGGCTTTCCTTCAAACCTTACTTGTTGGCAAAGGCGGTGCAGGGGCTTCTCTGCGGGATGGTCACGGCAGCGGTTCTGCGGTGGTTCCCCTCTCTCCTGTCTCCCGCCGAGGGGCTTGTGACCGACGCCATTCTGGCCTTCATGTCCATGAAGGAGATCCCCCTCCCCGCTCTGCTGACCGACGGGATCTTTGTCTCGGGCTGGATCCTCTCCACGGTACGGGGCTGGCGATCCGGAGAATCCCGGGTTTTCACGCAAAATACATGACAGACCATTGACACAGCCCCTTGAAAATGGTATAATGGAGGGTAGAAAATTCTCGATTCGGAGGTCTTTCCCATGAACCAAGCCCTGTTCGATTATATCAAGGCATCCCCTACCGCCTACCACGCCGTTTCCCACACCGCAGACATTCTGAAGCAGTCGGGATATACCGAGCTGTACGAGCATGAAAGATGGGAGCTGGAGGACGGCTGCGGATATTTCGTCATCCGAAACGGTTCCTCCCTCATCGCATTCCGCACGCCGACGGATCCCGAGAACATGGGTTCCTTTATGATGACCGCTGCCCACGGCGATTCCCCCTCCTTCAAAATCAAGGAGAACGCCGAGCTGTGCGATGGGCATCATCTGCGCCTGTCTGTGGAGAAGTATGGCGGGATGCTCTGCGCCTCCTGGACGGATCGCCCTCTGTCGGTAGCGGGGCGGGTACTGGTGCGCGACCGACGCGGACTGACCACCGGACTGGTGGATCTCGATGACCCCTGCGCCATCATTCCCAACGTAGCCATCCACATGAACAGGGGGGCCAATGATGGCATGAGCTACAACCCCGCCGTGGATATGCTGCCCCTTTGCGGCGAAGCCTCCGACGCCGGTTTTCTCCGCAAGGAGATCGCCGACGAGCTCGGCATACGGGAGGAGGATATCCTCGCCACCGATCTGTTCCTCTACAACCCGCAAGCGGGTGTGGAATGGAGCGGCTACATCTCTGCCCCCAGATTGGACGATCTTCAATGCGCCTTCACTTCCCTGACCGCCTTTCTGAACGCGGATACCGACGATCTGGACACCTCCAACGTCCCTGTGTTCTGTCTCTTCGACAACGAGGAGGTTGGAAGCCAGACCAAGCAGGGCGCGGCATCCACCTTCCTGTTCGATACCCTTCTGCGCTTTGGTGAAGCATTGGGTCTGACGCAAACCGATCTGCTGTGCAAGCTGGCCTCCTCCTTCTTAGTCTCCTGCGACAACGCCCACGCGGTACATCCCAACCACCCCGAATATCAGGACAAAAACCACGCCGTCTACATGAACGGGGGTGTGGTGGTCAAGTATAACGCCAACCAGCGCTACACCACAGACGGCGTCTCGGCCGCCATCTTCGGACTGATCTGCGAGCGGGCCGGGGTTCCGATCCAGCGTTACGCCAACCGCGCCGATATGCCCGGCGGGTCTACCCTCGGGAACATCGCCAACACCCGGGTATCCCTGAACACCATTGACATAGGGCTGGCCCAGCTGGCCATGCACTCGGCTTATGAGACGGCGGGCGCGCGGGATACCGAGATGATGGTACGGGCGTTGACTGCGTTCTTCCAAGCCCATATCCGCGCCGATGGGGATGGGGCGTATACACTGCTCTGATTTTTCGGATTCGTTTCCTCCTCTTCATACCACGGTCACAATCCTGTGATATACTGATGGGAAGCCTTACCTCATAAAAGAAAGGATGGACGCTTATGGCATCCGTAAATACCAAATCCCTGCCCCCGAAAAAGGGCATGAGCAAGAAAAAGAAGATCATCACGATCATCATCGTGGCGGTACTGGCCGTGGCTCTGATCGCGGGCGTCGTGGCCGCCGTGGTTCTTTCCAACTGGGAGGAGTACAAGCAGTACGCCGCCGACCGTAAGACCGTCGCTACCTGCAACGGCTTTGAGATCCCCTACGAAGAGCTGTATTTCGTCACCATGTTCTATAAGGACTCCCTGGCGGATACCTACGGTGCCGAGATCTGGGATGATCCTGCCACCGCCGAGCAGTATCGCGCTGAGCTGGAGGATCTGGTGGCCGAGAATCTCAATCAGAACTACGTAGTCCTCTCCGCCTGCCGCAACCTGGGCATCAAAACCGAGGGTGCCGAGATCGACAAGTACGTGGACAAGGAGATGGCCAACCTCCGCGAGACCTTTGAGAGCGATAAGGAATACGAGACATGGCTCGCCGAGCATTGGATGACCGAGCATTATATGCGCTTTTCCCTGGGAGTCAGCTACCTGGAATCGGCTCTGTACTATACCCTTTTGGACAATGGGATGTTCCTCTACACGCTGGACAACGCGGCTGATTTTCGGGATTACGTGGAGAACAGCGGCGACTTTGTCCGCACGCTTCACGTCTTCATTGAAAACGTGGAGGGTGAGGATCCCGCCGAGAATCTGAAGCAGGCACAGGAGATCAGCGACGCCCTGCGCGCCGTGGAGGATCCCGGAGAGCGGCGGGAGCTTCTCAGCGAATACATTGGCTCTGCCGTCAACGACGATCTGCTCAGCGTGACGGGCGACGGCTACTACTTCACTCGAGGCGAAATGGACAAGGCCTATGAGGAGGCCTCCTTCGGACTGGCCATCGGTGAGGTCAGTGAGCCCGTGGTATGCAAGGGCGGAAACTTTGTCATCATGCGCCTGTATCCCGATGCCGAGTACATCAAAAACAACACCGAGACCCTTATGGATAACTATCACAGCGTAGCCGTCGGGCTCTACGAAGAGCAGTACCGCGATGACTGCACGGTCGTATTCAATGAGTACGGCGAGAGTCTTGACCTTCTGACCATGAAGTGAGGGAAGTCTCCATGCCGCTCCGTAAACGCAAACAGCCGCGGGACAGTCAGCATTTTGCCCGCGGCTCCACCAAAAAGCGGGTGAGGGTCAGATCCTCCGTCCGCCCGTGGCAGATCGTAACCGTAAGCCTCTGCGGGCTGGCGGGGGTGATCCTGGCGCTGATCTGGGGCAATCACCTGAAGGCCAAGTCCGATGCCTACCGCGACAAGGAGGCGTTGGGAAACTGGATGGTGGACACATCCATCACCGACGCAATTCCCGTAAGCGTCCCTGATATCCGGGCCGTGGAAATTCTCCCCGAGGGTAACGTGGGCGATATTCTCATTGCGGGAAAGCACGGCGGGGTCATGCTTCCCCTCTGCGGGCAGGACGGGATCCCCCTGTACGCCTCCTCGGTAGGCTCTGCTGCGGGCCTGGCTATTTCTGCGGACGCCCCATCCCTGTCCGACGACATCGCCCGTATCAGCCGTCGGGGGCTGAACGTCACCGTGATCTACACCGTGACCTGCTTCTCGACCGCCAACACCGCCGAGGCCACCTTCCGCAGAGGGCTGGATCTGGCTCTCCTGCTTGCGTGCGCCGAGGCACGTCCCCACGATATCCTCCTTCTGGGTCTGCCTGCGGGAAACGATACGAGCGACCGTAAGGCGGTGGGTTTTCTGACTGAACTGAATGCCCTGCTGTCCGACCTGCCCAACCGCCCCGCTATTGGGGTCGCCCTTCCTCCCTCGGCCTTTGCGAGCGATACCATGACGAAGGGGGACGGCTTTACCCAAGGCAAGCCCCAAGCCGAGCGTGAATCCCAAGCCGAAGGTGATCCCCTCACGGAAAGCATCCCCCTCTACGCGGGCACCGTCTCCCCTGCCCGCCTGCTGGCCTCCTGCGACTATCTGGCCATGGATCTGCGGAATATGTCGGCGGTGGGGGTGGATACCCTGCTTCCCCACATCCAATTCGCCTACGTCCGCCACTCCCTGCGGTTGCTGGTCAATATCCACGACCGCGAGGCGGTGGAGCACGCGCTGGAGCACGGCTATGAGCGGGTCTTTGAGATGGAGCCGTCGCCTGCGGCCGAGATCCCCGAGAATCCCGAGGAATCCGAATAAACAAAGAGAACGGATACGGCTTTTGACCGTATCCGCTCTTTTTTGTTGGGTCAATCGGTATCCATGGTATAACAGTCCACCGCCAGGATGGGCTGATCCTTCACCTTGGCATAGGCCCGAGAGCTACGAACCACGGCAAAGAAATCCATGCTCGGGCTGCTCCACACGGTACGGTGGAGGAACAGGCCGAAGGGGATGGGGGGATAGTGGGCGGTGAGGCGGAGCTGGAGGTACTCTCCTTTCCCGTCGGGAATCTGGCGGGTCAGGGAGAACTGGAAGGTAGGGGTGCCTGTGAAGTTGTAGTTGCCCGACTCAAAGAGGAGGAGATCGTCCTCGTCGTCGGGAGTCCAGAGGTAGGCGCGGCAGGTTTTCTCAAAGGCGTCTACCAGCTCGGGAAGAGTCGTCTTCCCCTCGATGGCCCGCTTCAGGACCTCCTCCATGTTGTTGAGGTTCATGCAATCACCTCACTCGGACAGGAACCACACCCGCATATCCGTCTCGGCGCGGTTTGCGAAGGCGCAGTAGGGGATGAGCTTGAGGGTGGCTTCCTCGGTCTTGGGTGGCGTGTTGCGGTAAAGGCTTCCCCCGTCGTTGACCCTCTTGGTACAGGGGACCGTCAAGGAGGGAAGGCCGTACTCGGTATTCTCGGCTTCCACGGCAGTCAGTTCAGCGGGGAGAACGAAATTATGCAGCTCCCCCTCGCCGTTGTCCACGCCCTCGGCGCAGTAGACCACGGGGCCCTTCATGACGGCAGCCTGTCCTGCGGCGCGGAGGACGCGGGGGTCTGCCCAGACCTTACGGGGGGTAAGATCAAAGATCACGGTGACGGGGGTGCCGTCATTGTTCACGACAGCGTAGCCATTCTCCGAGACGTAGGGCTTATTCAAAGTGAAGCTGTCGCACCAGGCGGGGATGCGGATGGCCAGCTTGGAGACACCCTTGGCGGTAACGGTGACGCTTCCGTCGGTGGGGTAGGCGGTGGAGATGGCGGCGGTCACGTTCCCGTCGGTCATATCCGAATCCGCAAATTGGTTGATGTAGAGGGTATCCCCCTCCAGGCCGTAGACGTAGCCGCCCAGAGTGGGCAGGAGGCGGTTGATGTTGGGAGGACAGCAGGAACAGCCGAAACAAGCCACGCGGCGGTGGGCGGGGAATCGGCGGGCCCCCCAGACAGAGTTGAAACGCTCGGACAGATTGATCTCCAGAGGATTCTCGTAGAAGAACTGGGCCCCGTCGTTGGAAAGGCCCGACAGGACGCCGTTGTAGAGAGCACGCTCCGCCACGTCAGCGTACTCGGCCTTATTCTCCAGAGCCAGCATACCGTTTGCGAAGAAGCAGAGGGCGATGCCCGCGCAGGTCTCGGTGTAGGCCTGGTCGGGGGGAAGATCGAAGGGGGTGGTGAAGGCCTCGCCGATGTAGGTGGAGCCCAGGCCGCCCGTGACGTACATCTTGCGGGCGGTGACGTCCTCCCACAGGGTCTTACAGGCGGCGATGAGGGATTCGTCCCCCGTCTCGGCGGCGAGGTAGGCCATTCCCGTATAGAGGTAGACGGCGCGGACGGCGTGGCCCACGGCCTCGGTCTGCTCACGGACGGGGAGGTGGGACTGGTTATAGGCAACGCGGTTGCGGTCGTTTTCGGTACCGCGGGTATTGATGAAGTAGGCGGCCAGATCCAGATACCGCTTATTGCCCGTGTGGCGGTAGAGGCGCACCAGAGCCAGCTCGATCTCCTCGTGGCCGGGGGTGTCGAAGGCGGCGGCGTGATCCTCCATGAAGACCTTTGCGATGTAGTCGGCGTACCTTTCCATGCAGGAGAGGAATTTTGTCTTCCCCGTTGCCTCGGCGTAGGCCACGGCGGCCTCCATGAGATGGCCCGCGCAGTACAGCTCGTGCCAGTCGCGGTTGGCCCAGCGGTTCTCGGGCTGAACAACGGTGAAAAAGATATTGAAATATCCGTCCTCATGCTGATTCTCGGCAATGTCCTCCACGATCTCGTCCACCTTGGCCTCCAGGGCGGGATCGGCGGTGTTGTGGAGGATGTAGGCCGCGCCCTCCATCCACTTGGCCACATCGCTGTCCCAGAAGTAGTGGGGCTGGATAGGATCCTTTTCGGGAAAACCGAATTTGAAAGCACCGATACGCCCCGTCTCGGTAAAGCGGTCGTAGACGGCGTTTATGGTGGTCTTGCGGTTGAGCTCCTGCTTATCGTAGAAGAAACCGCTCTTGAGGTTGACTTGGTTATGGGGAATCAGTTTCATGGTGACACCTCGTTTCATTAGGGTATATATATTGTACAATAAAGCCTTTTATTTGTCAACCGCTTTGGTGCAAAAAATCCGACTTTTCCCGACACCCGCCGACCGATTCCCGCATATCCTGCCTGTGAGGAGGTGGTCGCGTGCGAAGAAGCAACCAATTAAACCAGACGGGAGCCGACACCGACTCCCGCCGAGGAACAGGCGCATCCCATTCCGTCGGCACCTGCACCGCCGTTATCGGCTCCATGACCCGGGCGATGAAGGCGCAGGCTCTGCTGTCCGAGGCCGCTGTCCGCGCGTCTCTCGTCAAGGTCAGCTCGGCCCAAACCACGGGTGGATGCGCGTATGGCGTGGATTTTCCCTGTACCCAAAGAGCCAACGTGCAGGTCGTACTGGAACGGGCCGGCGTGCGCGTAAGAGAGTATCTGCAAGTGTAACGGAATCCTGCTCCCCCAAAAGGGCATACCGCTATCCGGTGCGGTATGCCCCCTTGGAGACGGGAAGGCTTCCCTACATACACCATACCGATCGGAGGAAACATCCATGTCCAAGCTCGTCTACCTCGACCACGCCGCTACCTCATACCCCAAGCCTCCGACAGTGATGGCCGCTGTTTCGGATTGCATGAAATATTGCGGAGGCAACCCGGGACGGGGATCGCACCCATTGGCTATGGGAGCGGCTTCAGAGATCTATTCCTGCCGCGAAATGGCCGCCGAAATGTTCGGTGCAGAGCCGGATCGGGTGATCTTTACGCTGAACACCACCCACGCCTTGAATCTGGCTATCAAGGGACTCGCGGGGAGGGGAAAACAAGGGAGCGGCGGCTTTCACGTTCTCTGTTCGGACATGGAGCATAACGCGGTCTACCGTCCCCTGTACCGTCTGGCGGTCGAGGGGATCATTGACCTGGAGGTATTCGACACCTTCCCTGCCGCTCCTGTACGGACAGAGGATCTGATCCTGCGGTCGCTTACGTCCCGTATCCGCCCCGACACCCGTATGGTGGTCTGCTCCCATGCCTCCAATATCTGCTCGGCCATCCTGCCCATCCGCAGGATCGGAGAGCTGTGCCGCCGCCGGGGCATCCACCTGGTAGTGGATGCCGCCCAATCGGCAGGGGTGTATGAGCTGGACGTAGACAGTATGGGGATCACCGCCCTTTGTCTGCCGGGGCATAAGGGGCTGATGGGGCCTCAGGGGACGGGGATGCTGATCCTGGGTAAGGGTGCCGCCCTTGACACCCTCATGGAGGGCGGAAACGGCGTGGATTCCCTGCGGGGGGAGATGTCGGAGGATGCCCCCGAGCGGTATGAAGCGGGCACGCTCCAGACTCCGGCCATTGCAGGCTTGCGGGCGGGACTGGAATTCGTGGAGTCGGCAGGAATCGAGGCCATCCGCGAGCATGAGCGGCGGCTGGGGGCCAAGCTGCGGGATGGGCTTCTGGAGATCCCCAAGGTCACGGTCTACGCGCCTCACCGCGAGGGGGGCGTGGTGCTGTTCTCGGTGGAGGGCTACACCTCGGAGGAGGTAGGACGGATCCTGGACGGGGAGGGCATCTGCGTGCGGGCGGGCTTCCATTGCTCGGCGCTGGGGCACAACACCCTACAGACCCCCGCAGACGGCGCTGTGCGGGGGAGCCTCGGGTGGTCTTCACGGGAGAGGGACGTGGAGGGGATGTTGAGGGTGGTGAGAAAATTGTAAATTGCAGTTTATCGTTCTCTGCCTTCCCCATGCGGTGCCATCCGCAAGCGGATGCGTGGGACCGCGAAGCGGTGGATGAGGAGAGCGGTACACAGTTCGGTGTCGGGTGTGGATTCTCCCCGGCATATCAAGGGTTTTATCACACCCGTACAGGAGAACTCAACCCGCTCTCCTCATCCGTCACGCCCTTCGTGCGTGCCACCTTCCCCGCTGAGGAAGGCTAATGGACGCGGCTGCCTCCCCGCCAAACCCAAATTTAAAAGACCGACCCGGGCGGATCGGTCTTTTTGCTTATTCGAAATAACTCATGACTTCCTCATACAGCCCCTCCTCGCCACGGTACTCGTCGGCGTAGGAGTGGAGCGGGGACAGGCTGAAGGTGAAGTAGCCGCTTTGGTATACGCCAAAGAAGCCGTAGTGTTGGATGTTGCTGACGAGAAAGCCATAGGCGGTGGTCTCGGGCGGGTCGGTCGTCTCGCCTTCCACGTAGAATTTGATGCCGGCGTGAAGATCGCCGTCGGGACGGCTTTGGGGCTGGGCGGTCTCGGCCTCTGCCATGGCACGGAACAGGAGGCGGTACAGGTCATAAACCTTCTCTCCCGTCAGGATCTTGGTCTCCCCCGACACATAGACCGAGCAGGTCAGGTCGGCTACCTCATGGATGGAGTCGGGGTCTAGGACCACGAGAGGAGGCGGGTCGTTTGCTTGGTCTTGACAGCCCGTGGCCGTGAGGGTCAAAAGGAGAAAACACAGAAGGGCTGTGATGATCCGTTTGGTCACGACTCCTCACCGCCCTCCTTTGTGTCGGCCTCGGCGGAAGCGGAGCGGTCACCGTCAGCCTCGGCGGCGGGTCGTGTCCCGGTCTGTGCGAAGGGATCGGCGGGTGCTTCCCCGTCGGGCTTGGGAGGCTCTACCGTGAACTTCTTCCGCAGGCAGAGGTACAGGATCGCGCCCACGGGGATGACCAGCTTGGTCACCACGGCCAGAAGCCCCGGATCGGCCTCCATGGTGGAGGGCTGACAGACCAGACCGACGTTGAAGGAGAAGTTAGAGGTCTCGCCCAGGGTGACGGTAAAGGCCACGCTGAAGATAATGAGCAACAGCCAGAGCCATTTATAGGCCAGCTTACGGCGCAGGCAGTCCACGAACATCCAGACCGTGAAGGCCATCAACAACAGATGGAGGACGGTCAACACGATATTCATGGTGGGAACATAGGCATCGGTCTCCCGAATGAACTCGGTGATATCCGAGAAGTGGATGCCCGCGATGCCCTCGATGCCGTCTTGGGTCACTACGCGGAGGAGGATGATGCGGTCATTGTCCAGCTCGGCCTGATAGGCGGTGGTGCGGGTGGTGACACCCTTCGATCGGTTGAGGTTCCAGCCGATCTGCTTCATCTCATAGGTATCGGCACCGTCTGCGACGGTTTGGACGGTGGCCCAGTAGGAGCGGAAATCGGAGTCGGTGACAGTAGCCTTGACCATACCGTAAGCGGCGTCGTAGTCGTCGGCTATGACGTGATCCATGAACTGATCGGCCAGCTCGGTGTTGTTGCCAACGTCCATGTCGGGGGTGCAGGAGATGAGGGTAGCCAGGAGGACCAGGGCGATCATCAGCAGGGGAAGGGCGCGGCGGAGGATCTTTTTGTTTTTCATGGTTGATATCCTTTCTTGGAGTCTCGCTCACTTCACCGAGGTCTCCTTGGCCCAGTCGTGGATGATGGGCTTCAGAGTCTCCTCGTCCACGGTGTTGATGATGTACTGCACCACGTAGAAGGCGTCGGTGCCCTTGTAGGCGTAGGAGTAGACGCAACGGTAGCTGCTGTTGTTGTAGTTGACGTAGTACCACAGCCCGTCGGAGGTCTGAGGCTCGATATTGGTGTGGCCGTTGTTCTCGATGACGTTTTGGATATACTGCTCCAGAGGTATGTCGGCCAGGCCCGCCTCCAGGGGGAAGGGCTCCTTGAGGACCACCACGCCGCAGTAGTCGGTGGTATAGTAGGCGTCAAAGCCCCGCTCGCTCTGCTCCTCCTTGAATTTGTCGGTGAGGTGAAGGGTGATGCCCGCCTTCTCAAAGGTCATGGGAGAGCCGAGGTCGGCGGGGTCCACAGGGGTGGGCTCGCCGGGGGTGGGGATGAGGAAAAAGCAGCTGTTTAGGGTGAGGCAGAAGGCCAGCAGGAGCAGGGGGAGGGTGAGGCGGAGGGCGGTGGATCTCATAGTGGACTCCTTTCGTGTGGTGCGTTTGGGTTGATTATACCACAAAAAACGGGAAATGGGGGAAATGTGGGATAATCGGTCGGGTTTTGGGATGATCGGTCGGGTCTACTATATAAGACACCAAAAAACGGGAAATATTACAGGTTTTTGAAAAAAGTTTGAATTTTTTCAAATTGGGGTTTAGCGAACTGTTGGGTTTCCTCGTGAGCCTTCCCTTGTGAGGGAAGGGGGACCGCGAAGCGGTGGATGAGTAGCCGATAAATGGACATTTCCCGAAGGGAAATGATCTGCTTTCTTCCATATAAAAACCTTTCCTGATAGTGCTTTAT
>JAGBAS010000134.1 GCA_017938885.1 Clostridia bacterium | reverse complement strand
CGCACCAATTGCGCCTGCTGCCGCACTGTTGCCCTGAAGGGCTGCTGTCACACCACCGAGAATGGCATGGGCAATGGCTTTTGCCGCTGTATTGTCATCAATACCCGCGTGATGACCGATGATGTTCGCCAGCTCCGGCGCTGAAGCACCTGCCAGCGCGCCTGCCATATTGCCGCCCGCCAGGCCCTGAAGTGCAGCCGTTGCAGCCTGGATACCCCGCTGAATTTCACTGCCGGTACCATACTTCGCCATTTCATCCCTGTAAGCCTGCGTGTCACGCAGTTTTGCCAGATATTCCTGACGCTGTTTCTCTGTCGCATTAGCAGGAAGTGTTTCGCCGGTTGCTTCCTTCGCGGCCTTCAACGCATTCAGTTCCCCCTGTGTACGGGCAATATCTTCACTTATTAAAACTTTATCAAAATCAACGATATTTCAGTGGGATGTGTGCAAGTTGTTCATCAACCGACCAGTTTTGTGGTTCCGATTTTTTATTCATCCATTTCGCACCACTGTCTAACCATTTTGCTCTATATTTTTTTATACTTTGCACGGTCGAATCCTCATAACCAAATTCAACCCCACAGCAATTACATATATCGTATGTTGGTGTCTCACCATCATCTCCCCATGGTGCTTCTGGATGTTCAGCACCACATACCCGACAAACTTCACAACCACCACCGGTATCCAAGCTATTATCATTCCCGGTATCCTTACTGGCATTACCTGTAGCACCGGCTATTGCTGCTGTCGTATTAGCTGCTGTTTCAGTGGCTATCATATTCAGCATATTGTTTCCAGCAACTATCTTAAGTTCCAATTAATCATTTCTTTAGCAAGTTGGCAATCCATAACATTAAACCTGTAAAGCTACCAATGTATATACCTATCTTACCTAAAAATAAAATAATGTTCGATGAAAAAGACACTGGTATTCCTTTATAAAAAAAGAAAAAAAATTCCCCGCATACATATAAAACCGCCCCTGTTAGAAAAATTGAAACCATGCTGAATACAATAAAAAAAAACAGAGGAAGAATGAATTTTAGAGCTTTCATTTGCCACCACCTTCCTGCTTCATTTTGTACTCTGTATACTTACCTCCAGCTTCTGAAGTGATACTACCACCAATGTCACCAATTGAGCTGGGGACATTGCTTGGTTTCATTTCTTTTGAGATTCCCAAATCTCCTTTGACTTCAGTAACACTTCTTAGCTCAGCATTAAACTTAGGATCCCAGACACCTTTCCACCAGTTTGCCCCTGCATTAACACCCCATGAAAGTCCTTTACCTCGTACCACTCGTCAAAATTGCCGCCCGCTGTCTCCAGCTCCTCCCGCCATTGGGGGTGAAGCAGCTCGAAGTCCTCCCTTGAGAGGACGAAGGCCTCCATAAAGTCCCGCCGCATGACCGAGGGGAGGACGAACAGGTCCATCTTCATGGGCGCGCCTCACTTCACCATACCGTATCCGCCCGCGTACTTGCTGACCTCGGACACGGCCACAAAAACCTTGTTATCACAGGACTTGCGGATCTCCTTCAATACCTTGGGCGTCTCCTTACGGGGCAGTACCACGAAGATCATATTCATTTTTTCCTTAGAGCCCTGACCTGCAAACACCGTATAGCCGCGCCCGTTGTCCTTCAGGTAAGCGGTGATCTTGGCGGTGCTCTCGTCCGAGGCGATGAGCTCCAGATTGGAGGTCCCCAGGGCGATCTTACTCTCCAGGGTGGAGCCCAGGAACAGACCCGTTGCGTATCCGGCGCAGTAGAACACCAGCAGAAGCAGATTGTCACCCAGGGTGCCGATGAGGGTGGAGATGACCAGACCCCAGATGGTACACTCGATAAAGCCCAACCCGGCGGCCTTGAGACGCTGACCCTTGACCATCATACAGGTCTTGAGGGACTGGATGGTGATCTCCACGATCTTGGCGGCGCAGACCAGCAGACAGACGAGTATGGGGGATATACCCCGAAGAGTTTCCAGAAATTCGGACATGATTGCGTTACTCCTTACGTTTATTTTGATGTAGGCGATTGCATAATTAAGAGAAATTGCAGTTTATAGGGGAGCGGTGCAGCCGATTCCGGTATCAGAATCGGATCCCGTTATTATATCCCGTCAGCAGTCCCTCGCGGTAGAGGTGGGCGTCGCTTGACAGCTGGAGAGTCTTGGGGTAGACGTAATCGCCTCTTTGGGGAAAGTGGATGACCGTCATAGAGCTGTGGCTGAAGTCGAAGTGGGTCGAGAACATGGGATAGGGGATATCCAAAAGACTGCTCATGAAGCTCATGCCAAAGCCCTGGTGGGCAAAGAGGGCGACACGGCTGTGGTTGGGGGTCATCACCTCGTAGCGGGCGTTCTCGCGGTCGTGGCGGAAGCCCAGCTCCAGCATGAATTCGTCCACGGCGGCATTGACCCGCTTGACTCCTTCTCCGAAGCGGTACTCCGCGAAGTCGGGATGCTCATACCACGCCTCCCCCATGGCGCGGACGGCAGGGGTATTGAAGGCGCGGACGATCTTTTCCCAGAAGAAGCACCAGGTATACCTGTCGGGCTCGTAGGGGATCATGAAATCCCGCGCAGCCAGACCCTCGTCCGCCCAGGGGCAGAGGGTGGGCTCCAGGCGAAGAAGATCGCAGAGCGGCCGAGCGGTCTGAAGTGCGCGGGCAGAGGGAGATGAATAGACCTTGTCTACCCCATGGACGATCAACCGCTTGGCCAGTGCCTTAGCCTGCTCCTGCCCCAGGGGGGTCAGAGAATCGGGATCGTAGATGGGATCGCCGTGTCGGATATAGTAGAGGAGCATGGAGAAACCTCCTTTTTTTCTCCATTATACCATAAAAGGCCGAAAAACGCAACCGTTTCCCGAAAATCCCTTCGTGATATTCCTGCGCCGCCCTCCCATGCACTCGAGACGGCAGAATCATGGTACGCCAGGTTTGGCCATAGACAGACGAAAGCTATTGCATTTTGCAAAGCAGTATGCTATAATAAGAGCAATCGCATAAAAAACGCGGATTTGATCCAATAAGGAGTTTATCATGTCCATCCCGACCCGATTCCGCCTTGCCCTGTTTCTCCTGCTCCTTTTCTCGGTCTGCCTGATGGCCGCCTGCTCTTCCGCCGCCTCCTCTGAGGCCGATACCCCTGACCCCAACGAGACACAATGGCTCAACATGAATACCGACTACCCTCCCCCGGACGGACTCCCCGAGGGAGAGAGCAAGTCCGTCAAGGTTCTTGTTCTGCTGGGACAGAGCAACGCCACGGGCAGCAGCATCACCGCCTACCTCCAAAAGAATATCTCCGCCGAGCAGTTTGCCGTGTACGAGGCGGGCTTTGACTCAGTGCTCATCAACTACTGCCTGGACGACCACAACGCCACCTCAAAGGGGCAGTTCGTCCCCGTAGACCTGACCTGTGGTGCGACGACGGGCTTTTTCGGTCCCGAGGTGGGCATGGCCGAGGTGTTGTCAGCGGCGTATCCCGACGAGACGATCTTCATCCTTAAGTACACCATGTCGGGCTACTCCCTCCACCACCATTGGCTCTGCGCGGGGGATCGCGGCTCGGTCTACGAGGCCTGCATGGCCTTTCTGACCACACGGCTGGACTACATGAGAGAGCACGGCTACACCCCCACCGTGGAGGCCATTTGCTGGATGCAGGGAGAATCCGACACCACCGATTTCAAGGCATCTCACTACTACGACAACCAGGCGGCCTTCGCCTCCTACCTCCGGGAGGATCTGGCTCCCTACGCTCCCGCTGACGGCATCCCCTTCATCGACGCGGGCATTTCCGACAGCCCCTACTGCGAGCCCGCCTACCCCGCCGTCAACGAGGCCAAGGAGCGGTTTTCCGAGCTGTCTCCCTTGAATCTGTACTTTTCCACCATCGACCTGGGCTTCACCATCCACAAGGAGCCCGAGGGCGAACCCGACTGGGGGCATTACGATTCCCTCTGCGAGCTGGAGCTGGGACGGGTGTTCGGGCGGATGGCCGTAGAGGTCATGGATGGAGAATGAGCCTTGCCGGATCTATATCCTGTATACAATCAATTAGGCGACTGAATAATTGTGAAGAATTGCAGTTTAAGGGAGAGCGACCTCCGGCGGCCAAAAACCCTTTTGCAAAAGGGGTTCCGGACTTCTCAAAAACCTTAAATTATTGTTTGATTATGTTTTTTGAAAGTTTTTGGAGTTCTTAGAACCTTTTTTTAAAAAGGTTCTAAGCCGCCGGAGGCCGTTCCCCCGCTCCCCGCCAAACCCAAATTTGAAGCGTTTTGCAATCGCTTGATAACAGAATCAATCAAAAGGAGCCTACCGACGAGCACGCCGATAAGCTCCTTTTTCGATAACCGTTATGTAGCCGGCTTACTGAGCAATCCCCGCCTCGGCGGTCTTAGCCGCCCCCACGATCCCCGCGTCGCCGAACAGCTTGGCGATGCGGATATCGGTCTTGGCCATATGCTTGTTGTAGTCGTTATGGGCGAAATACTCCTTGATGGGGGTGAGCAGGGTATCCCCCTCGCGGCTGATACCGCCGCCGATAGCCAGGATCTCGGGCTGGAGGATGTTGACGATGGAGCAGATGCCCTCGGCCACGTACTCGACGTAGCGGTCGCGGACGGCCACGGCTGCGGGGTCCCCCGCCTTGGCACACTCAAAGGAGGTGCGGCCGTTGACCTTGCCGTGCTTGGCGGCGTAGTCGTTCATCATGGACTCGGGATGGGCCTCCATGGCGGCCTTGGTCTGGTTGATGAGTGCCGTCACCGAGGCGTAAGCCTCCAGACATCCCTTGCGGCCGCAGGTGCAGGGCTCGCCGCCAAAGACCAGGGTCTGGTGGCCGATCTCGGCACCCGCGCCGTTAAATCCCGACCAGACCTTGCCGTTCAGAATGATACCGCCCCCCACACCCGTGCCCAGGGTCATGAAAACAAAGCTGTCCACACCCTCGCCGTACACGGCGTACTCGCCCAGCGCGGCGGCGTTGGCGTCGTTCTCCAGAAATACGGGCAGGTCGATGTACTTGCGGAATTCCTCAGCCATGGGAACGTGGTCCATGACGATGTTGTTGGAGTATACCACCACCCCGTTTTCCTTGTCGATGGTGCCGGGACAGCCAATGCCTACGGCGGCCACCTCGTCCATGGTGTGACCCGCGTCGGCGACTACCTTGCCCGACAGCTCCGCCATGTCGCGGATGATCTCGCTCCAGTGCCGCTCCTTGCGGGTGGGAACGCTGTCGCTGTGCAGAATGCGTGCGTTTTCGTCTACAAGACCCACGGCGATATTGGTGCCGCCGAGGTCGATACCGATATAATACATACTGGTTTCTCCTTTATTATGTTACTTGGCTCTCGACAGGATCATCTCGCAATTCCCCTTTACGGCGAAAGACTTTTCCTGAGCGGGAACAAAGAGGGTGTCACCCTTGGCGAAGTCCAGCCCGCCGTCATCACAAACGAGGATACCTTCCCCCTCGGTAACGGTCAGGGCGGTGAAGCTCTCGGCTGTTGCGGTAACGGCCCCCTCACCGTCAAAGCGCAGACGGCGCACCTCAAAGTAGCCGCATTCGGCCAGGAGCACATCCTCTCCGTCGGGGATCTCGGGAAGGGCGGGGGACTTCCGAAGGTCGGATACCGCCAACGCCTTTTCTATGTGGAGAGGGCGGAGGTTGCCGTCCTTATCCCGGCGGTTATAGTCGTAGACGCGGTAGGTGGTGTTGGAATTCTGCTGGATCTCGCAGATCAGGATGCCCGCGCCGATGGCGTGAACCGTACCGGAGGGGATGAAGAAGACATCGCCGCGCTTCACGGGCACACGGTTGAGGATATCGGTCAGACGGCCCTCCTTGATGGCGGCCTCGTACTCGCCGCGGGTGGTATCCTGCGCGAAGCCGTAGTAGAGCGCGGCTCCCTCCTCACAGTCCAGAATGTACCACATCTCGGTCTTGCCGTACTCCCCTTCATGGGCGAGCGCGTACTCGTCGGAGGGATGCACCTGCACCGACAGGTCGCCCTTGGCATCGATGAGCTTGATGAGAAGCGGAAAATAATCGTATTTTTGGCAGGCCGTACCCAAAGCCTGCTTGCCGATGGCATTGCCGATGGCATTGATATAGTCGGTGAGGGGCAGACCGGCGCAGACACCGGTGGTGATGATACTCTGACCATCCTTATGGGCGGACAGCTCCCAGCTCTCGGCCAGAGGGGTCATGTCGGTGTTCTTGTGAAATTCGGTCTTGAGCCGCTCGCCGCCCCAAAGGTAATCCTTGAAGGCAGGGGAGAGCTTGACGGGGGTGAGGTCGATCATGGTGGTTCCTTTCTCAGGGAAGATTTACCCTCGCATTATAGCACAGAATGGGGAATTTGTCAATCGAGGGCTTGCGATTCGTGAAAAAAAGGATTATTTTCCCCTTTTCCGTGTCAGGGCAAAGCTCACCTCGGTCAAAAACACCGCCATTTCATCCGATACGCCGTCAGCCGTCCCGTCCAGCACGGCCGTGACCCAGTGGGTCTTGCTCATATGATAGGCAGGAAATATCCCCCGCTCCTGCAAAAGGGCGGGCAGCATCTCGGGGGAGATCTTGAGGTTGACGACGTCCAGAGTCCCGTCACCCCCAAGTCCCAGGCGGGAGCTCGGGATCTCCATGAGGATAGCGAACCACTTGCGGTTATCCCGGTGGCGGCACACAGCGGTGGTGAAATCCCCCTCAAAGGGGAAATCGGGGGTAATGCCGTAGGTATCGGCAACGTGGATCAGCAGGTCCTTTCGGGTCATGGCGGTCTCCTTTCGGTGCGGTGCTTTCATGATAGCAGGTTTCGTTGCATTCTTCAATGGGTCAGAGGAACGAGAGAAATCGGTCTTGTTTCGTCTCCTTTGCCAACCAATCCGTTCTTCCCGATAACCCCCACTGTACAAAAAGATGGCCCCTCCGAGGATCGGCCATCTTTCGTTATGGGTTCAGAGGAGTATGACCGCAAGGCTCGTCAGGAGCAAGCCTCCTCCGCTCCCTTGTTCATGAGGTACGCCAGCACCGAGCGGCGGGTAACGATGCCCACGAACACGTCGCGGTCATCCACCACGGGAACGAAATTCTGATCCAGGATGCGATCCAGCAGCTCCTCCACCGAGGTGGTCACGCGGACGGGGGGCGTGCGATCCGAAATGATATCGTCGATGCGCGCCTCCTCCAGCTCGTAGGGATCCACCGATCCCATGCTCATAACGTTCCAAAGAAAATCCCCCTCGCTGATGCTGCCGAGATACCGCCCGTCACGGGCGACCACGGGAATGGCGGTATAGCCGTGGCGGCGGAGCTTCTCCATGCCTTGGCGGAAGCTGCTTCCCTCGGTGAGATGGGCGACGTGGCTTTTGGGGATCAGAAAGAAGGCAATATTCATGGCAAAGGCCCCTCCGTGAGCCGTTGGGTGCGGTCGTGTATGGGTGAATGGGGTTCAGGGTGCTGCGGTGTCTGTTTCGGTGTCATCACCGACCGCAACGTGGGCATCATCGTAGGTCATGACCTTATGGAACACCGAACCGCCCAGCAGCATGGTGAGGGTGGTTCCCTCGGGGTTGGCGTAGTAGTAGCCGTACTTGTCCACACTCCCCAGCGTCAGGGTGAAGGTCTTTTCCACCTCCTCACCGCTCTCGGTCTTTGCGTAGACCACGGTCATGCGGGTGACGTTTTCGTGGAGGCCGTATGCGGAGAAATCCGTCTCCTTGACGCTGTAGCAAGTCAGATAATCCATGTCTCCCACCAAAAGCTCCAGGGAGGAGGCCAGATCGGAAGCCACCGTCACGGGGGCTTCCCCGCCCAGCGAACGGAACCAGACCCCCTTCCCCTCCCCGTCAACCCCACGGGTCAGGGTCACGGTGCGCTCCCCTTGGGTCAGAGTCAGGCTCAACATCTCCTCGGGCTTGAAGGCGGGCAGGTCGTCGTAGTGAACGAGGGACTCCACCGGGTACTCGAACTCGGCGTAGAACTCCCCGTCCAGCAGATAGACGGTGGAGGTATCGCCGTTTTTGCAGGCGCAGTAGGTTCCATTATATGTGTTGTAGGCACCGATACAGAACGACTGCGTGCCGTAAACCTTGTCGGTAAAGGTCACGGTCTTGACGGGGTTTTTTAACCCGTACTCCGCCCATTGCTCCTCGGTAACGTCCGTGAGGGTATTGACAACGCGGATACCGTAGAGCGTGGAGGAATAGCCGTAGAAGGCCGAGGAGCCAAGGGGAACCGCCGGGTCATCCGCCCAATGCCAAGTCTCTCCGTCGGCCGAGCGGGTAAAGCTCCAAAGCTCGGCTTCCCCGTCGCCGTCCTTGTCATAGGTGTAGGACAGGGCCGTGAGACCGTCCTCGGTGATCTGAAGGAAGGTAGCCGCCTCGGGGGAGGTCTCGGCGGCGGCGGTGTCCTCGGGGGTCTCCTTCGGGAAGACCAGCCCCGCCACAGCGTAGCCGACGCAGAGCAGGATCAAGACTCCCGCCAAAACCAGGATGTTGCGCAGCTTTTTATCCATAAAAGGCTTACCGTCTCTTTCTGCGGAACCAGATCACGATACCCGCAGTCAAGAGAGCTGCCGGGATCAGAACCACGGTCACACCCGCCAGGATCCAGCCCGTAGCCGGCTCCACCTCCAGATACTCGGTCTGCATGGGCACCGGGCGAAGGGTCTCGTAAGGAGATACGAAGCTCTCGGACATAACGCTGGCGGCAGCGGCGTAGAAGTAGTAGTTGCCGCCCTTGCTGCTCTCGGCGGCGGTGTCGGTGATGGCATCGGCCGAGGCGAACCAGGTCAGATTGGCCTTCTTGGCCGTCCCGTCGGATGTGGTGACGCTCTTGGCGGCGGCCACGGCCACCTGCTGCTTGCCTGCCTCGGAAAGCGTGGTCGCCTTGTCCAGAGACACGATAACGGCCTTATCCGAGGTGGTGAACAACGGAGTCACCGTCACCCCTGCGGGGAGAGTGGACGCCACCGAAATGGCGTGACAGTTGGGAAGCTGGGGCTTGAAGCCGCCCGAGGTGACGTAAGACGTCGCCATGTGCTCGGCGGAAACGGTAGGCACCAGGGTGTACTGGGAGCCCGAGATGAAGGAGGTATCTCCCTCCTGGATCAGTCCCTTCACGGCAGACAGACCGAAGGCCGACACGACGCTCTGGAGATTGGGGCAGGACTCCGCCAGCTCGGGGGAGGTGTTAAGCATGAGAGAACCGCCGCCGTTCAGGTAGGCGGTAATGAGGCTCGCCTCATGGGGCGTCAGATCCCGCTTGGGCGAGTAGAGCAGGAGACAGCCCGTGTCCACGGGGATCCCGCCCGACGCGGCCAGATCCAAGGTCTGGATCCCCATGCCCATGGTATCCAGCAGCTCGCTCAGGGACTCGGAGGGAGCCGTCTCCCCAAAGCCGGTCAGCAGGTAGCCGTGGGGGATGTATTCCCTTGTGACGTAGTCCAGAGCGGACGTGAGCTGCGCCTCGCCGCAGAAGGAATGGATGGCGTTGAACTGAGACACGTCCTCCACGGATACGCCCTGGGTTGAGAGCATATAAGCCACCATGGAGCCGTACTGGGAAACGGCGGACTGGAGGGAGGCGGCGGACATGGGAGCCGTGATATCGGCGGGGAGATACTGGGGGAAGAGCTGGTAGGCCGCGATAAAGGCGGCGTTGGAGTAGTAGTACAGCTCGGTAAAATCCAACACCGTAAAGCGGCGGGCGGATTCCACGATGATGCTGTAATCCGAAATGGCCGCATCGGAATACGCGGCAGTGAAGGTAGGCTCGGCCAGGGGATCCACCACCTTGACGGTGATATGCTTCCCTGCCTCCTCGTAGCGGGACAGGAGCAGGCGGAACTGGTCGTCCACCGCGCCGTTCTCGCAGAGCCAGTAGACCGTAACGTCCTCGGTCATGCCCGAAACGAATTTCTCGGTCTCATCCGAGATCTCGGTTATGCCCTGCCCCGTGGTGTCAAAGCTCGTGATCTTGGCAGGGAGAGCCCCCACCAAAAGGTTGGCGACGACCAACGCCGCCAGCAGGATGACACCCAGGATCAGACTGTAGGTGCCGATCTTGACAGACCGCTTCATGCGGAATAATGCGCTGTGACTCATGGTTGATTACCTCCGCAAAAATGGTCAGTCCCAACGCTTCTTGTCGGCCGACTGAACCGTCAGGAAGACAAAGAGCACGGGATAGGAAAGGAGCAGAACGACGGACTGGATGCTGAAGGTGCCGTACTGGCAGAAGGTGGAGACGTGCATGAAAGGGGACAAGAACTCCACCAGGGCAGGGAACAGCCCCTTGAAGGAGTCCCGCGCCAGAATGTAGACCACCGACAGGGGAACCACGGCGGCAGCCCCCGTAATGGCGGTGACGTTCAGATTGTGGGTGGTCAGGAAGGCCACACCCGCCAGCAGGAGCGCCAGCACCACGAAGCACACGAAGGAGACCAGGGCTGTGACGGGAAGGAAGCTCGCCAGCAGGGGAGAAAAGAGCAACAGGGCAGTTGCCAGCACCCCCAACACGGCGGCGATCACCAGATTGTCGGTCAGGGAGGACAAGAACTGACAGACGGCGATGAGAGCCGCGCCCATCAGCAGGTAGAACAGAATGGATACGTATGCGGTGGCATAGTTGAGCGTACCGAATGCACTCAGCACCAGGGGGTACAGGCAGAGCACGGCGCAGGGGATGGCGTAGATCGTCAGCATGGCGAAATACTTCCCCAGCACCACCGAAGACGTCTTCATGGGAAGGGAGAGGTAGAACATATCGGTCTTGTTCCGCTTGTCCTCGGCCATGGAGCGCATACACAGAATGGGGATCAGCAAAAGGAGCGCATATTGGCTGTCGGACAGGGCATACTCAAAATAGGGATACCCGCTCCGCAGGTTATCCAGAAACATCATGAACCCCACGGCCAGAAGCAGGATCGCCATGAACAGCCAGCCATAGACGTTATTCATGTAGGCGCGCAGCTCGCGCTTATAGACGGCAGACATCAGTCGCTTACCTCCTCTCGTTTGGATTTCTTGGCGGTCAGGGCGAGGAAGATCTCCTCGAGCGATTGCTCCACGGTCTCGGTGGAGAGGACGGCGTAGCGGCGCTCGGCCATGGCGAAGAAGATCTCGTCCCGCAGATCGACCTCGGCAGAGGTGGTGACCTTCAGGGTCACGGTACCGTCGGCCTCGCTTGCGGACAGCAGGGTCACGGTGTTGACGCCCTCGATGGCCTTCAGCACCGCTCTCGCCCCCGCCTCGTCGGCCTTGACCGTCATACGCAGGGTCGTCTCGGGATTCATGCGGGCCTCCAGCTCGGCCATGTCGTCATCGGCCACCACACGGCCCTCCGAAAGGATGATGACGTGGTCGCAGAGCTCGGCGATCTCCGAGAGAATGTGGCTGGAAATGATGACGGTCAGCTTCTCCCCCAGCTTACGGACCAGAGCGCGGATCTCGGTGAGCTGCTGAGGATCCAGGCCCACCGTAGGCTCGTCCAGAATGATGATATCGGGTGCCCCCAGAAGAGCCTGGGCGATCCCCACGCGCTGGCGGTATCCCTTGGACAGGTTGCGGATGAGACGGTCCTTCACCGAGGTGATGTCGGTGACCTGCATGGCCTCCTTGACCTGACGGTCGATGAGCTCATCGGATACCCCCTTGGCCTCGGCTACAAAGGTCAGGTACTCCGCGGGGGTCATGTCGGTGAACAGGGGGGGCTGCTCGGGCAGATACCCGATCTGGCGTTTGGCCTCGATGGGCTGGTCGCAGATATCGTAGCCGTTGATGAGAACGGTGCCCTCGGTGGGCGAGAGGCATCCCGCCATGATGTTCATAGTGGTGGATTTACCCGCTCCGTTAGGGCCCAGAAGCCCGTAGATACGGCCGTTGCGGATCTTGAAGCTGACGTTCGCCACGGCGGTCTTACTGCCGTAGACCTTGGTCAGATTTTGTACCTCGATCAAATGCTTGTCCTCCGTTTGGTGGATTTTTTTGCCGCAGCGGAATGGCACGGCAATATTCCTTTATATTATATAGCATATCTCCAGGGGTGTCAAGGGGATGGAAGGATTTTTGACACCCCTCCATAAAAATTTACATAGTATAACCGTTTGGATTCCCGTATTTTACCTCATTTTTTTGTAAACTTCCGTTAAATCTTTGTTCACGCATTGACAAAACCGATCATTTGTGATATAATCACAATGAACAGTCATATTCACTGAAAGGATTCGGGACAAATGCCAACAAAATCGGTCAAAATCACCGAAAAAACCACATCCATCCGCGAGGAGGATGTACAAGAGGTCTCATCCTCCCCTCTTTTCCCCCAAGAAAAGGCTCCCACGACCTTCCGCCGTGAGATGGACGAATTCCTGTTTCACGAGGGTACCGCCCGCCACGCCTATACCTACCTCGGTGCCCATACCGAAAAGGACAAAAGCGGAGACGAGCAGGTGGTGTTCCGCGTCTGGGCTCCCCACGCCGGAGCCGTATCGGTGGTTGGCTCCTTCTCTGATTGGAAACAGGGCCTCCCCATGACCCGCATCACCGGCAACGGCCTCTTTACTCTGACCCTCCCCGGGGAGCGGGTGCCCGACGGCTCAGTCTACAAGTACCGCATCACCGCCGCCGACGGGCAGGTCTACCTCCGCTCCGACCCCTACGGCCGCTCCATGGAGTGTCCCCCCGAGACCGCTACCCGTTTCTTCCGCGAAAAGCCCTTCCCGTGGCACGACCGCGGCTGGCTCCGCCAGCGGGCTCAGCGAAAGAAGAACGGACGCAAGTACCCCATGAACATCTACGAGGTGCACGCAGGCTCCTGGAAATACGGTGCCGACGGAAAGCCTCTTTCTTACCGTGAGCTGGCGGACGAGCTGGCTCCCTATCTGAAGCAGATGGGCTTTACCCACGTAGAGCTCCTGCCCGTCATGGAGCATCCCTTCGGCGGCTCCTGGGGCTACCAGGTCTGCGGCTACTACGCCCCCACCGCCCGCTACGGCGATCCCAACGACTTCCGCGCCTTCGTAGACATCATGCACAACGCAGGGATCGGCGTCATCCTGGACTGGGTCCCCGCTCACTTCCCCAAGGATGCCCACGGGCTCTACCGCTTTGACGGTCAGCCTCTCTACGAATACGAGGATCCCACCAGACAGGAGAACCGCGGCTGGGGCACCTGCTGCTTCGACGTGGGACGTCCCGAGGTCATTTCCTTTCTGGTCTCCAACGCCTACTACTGGGTGGAGGAATTCCACGCTGACGGACTCCGCGTGGACGCCGTGGCCTCCATGCTTTACCTCAACTACGACCGTCAGCCCGGCGAGTGGCACCCCAACAGGAACGGCAGCTACGAGAATCTCGAGGCCGTGGCCTTCTTCCGCCGGCTGAACGAATCCCTTCGCAAGGATCACCCCGACGTCATGACCATCGCCGAAGAATCCACCATGTGGCCCCACATCACCGACTTCACCGAGAACGGCCTGGGCTTCACCTACAAATGGAACATGGGCTGGATGAACGACACCCTCCGCTATGTCAAGGAGGATCCCATCTTCCGCAAGCACAGCCACGGACTCCTCACCCACATCCCCTCCTACGCTTTCATCGAGAACTACGTCCTCCCCATCTCCCACGACGAGGTGGTGCATCTCAAAAAGTCCTTTTTGGACAAGATGCCCGGAGACTACTGGCAGAAATTTGCCGGTGCCCGCGCCTTCGCCGCCTGGATGATGACACTCCCCGGGGCCAAGCTCTGGTTCATGGGCTGTGAGATCGGTCAGTTCGCCGAGTGGAGCGAGGAGCGGCAGCTGGACTGGTATCTTCTCGACTACGAATTCCACGCCAAGCTCCAGCACTACTTCGCCGCCTTGAACAACCTCTACCTCACCACCCCCGCCCTGTGGGACGAGTACACCGACGTGCCCGAAAAATCCTTCGAGTGGCTGGAGGCCTACAACGCCGACCAGAGCATCGTCGCCTACCGCCGTGTATCCCGCGAAGGGCGCGACGTGACCGTCATCCTCAACTTCACCCCCGTAGCCCACGTGGATCACAACATCAACGTCCCCCTACCCGGGAAATACCGCGAGATCTTCAATTCCGACGACCCGCAGTATGGGGGCAGCGGCATCCTGAACACAGGCGTCATGGAAGCCTTCCCCGTAGAAGGCAACTTCCTCCACCGCGTCCGCGTCAACGTCCCGCCCATGGGCGTGACGGTGCTGGAGAGGATCGACAAAGAGAACGAGGGGCTCTGCCCCTGACCCCCGCCAAGAACCTTTTTGAAAAAAGGTTCTTGGATCTCCAAAAACCTTCAAAAAAGATCTACCTCTAACGATCTAACGATTATAGAAGTTCTTGCAGGGGTATGGGGATACTTCTTAACGTTTGCTGAAAGCAAGCTCGCCCCGAGCGGAATGAGGATGCTTTCAAGAAGTCCCCCGATCGCTCCCCTGTCCCTTAATCTTGTTAAATTTATGCGGTTTAACCGCGATCATAAAAGGAGGAACCAACATGATCTTCAGAAAGAAAGAGTGCGTGGCGATG
>JAGBAS010000133.1 GCA_017938885.1 Clostridia bacterium | reverse complement strand
GTCTTGGCGGTCTCGCCGTCCACGACCCAGGTTACGGTGTACTTGTTCTTCTCGGCGGCAAAGCTACCGATGTAGGTCACGTCACCCTCAACGGCGGTGATCTCCTTGTCCCAGCCCGAGAAGGTGTAGGTATACTCAGCGGTGTTCTCCTTAGTGGGCACGAAGGAAGGAAGAGTACCGTACTCCAGCTCCTCGGTCTTGGCGGTCTCACCGTCCACAATCCAGGTTACGGTGTACTTGTTGACGGTAGACTCGTACTGAGCGGTGTAGGTCACGTCCTCGGTTACGGGGAGGAGCTCACCATCCCAACCCTTGAAGGTGTAGGTGTACTGTGCATCGGGTGCCTTATCGGTGGAACCCGTAAACACAGGCATACGGTCGTATGCGTACGGCTGTTCGTGCGCCACACCGTCCACCATCCAGGTCACGGTGTAGGGACGAAGCTCGTAAGTAGCCGTCAGGGTCAGATTTCCCGCAGGCATTTTGCCGTCCTCGGGCATCCCAACGTATCCCTCGTCGGTGAGGAACGAGCCGGCCAGCATTTCGGACACGTGCGGGTACTGGGCGATCAGCGCATCGGGGTCGATGGTCTCGCCCTCAGCCACGGGAACCTGAATGCTCACGGGCCAGGTGCCGCCCTCCTCGTCGTACAGGTTCATGTCCAGCCTCAGGGAGTAGGTCTCCTCAGCGGCAGCTCCCAACACCATCAAGCCGGAGAGAAGCAGAACCGAAACCAACATGAGCAGCGCAGGCAGGACCATGCGCAGCCCGTTTTTCTTTCGTAAAGTATTCATGATAGCCTCCTTAAATGATCCCGCCCCTTAATGCAGCCCGGCTACAGGCCACTCGGGCGCGGTGTGTATATGATACCACGAAACCTCAATCTTGTCAAGACGTTTTTTGCAAAAACGCGGACAAGAACGGGATTTTCAGTCGATCTCCACCCAAGAATGCGGAAACAAACACCAAACATTCACACAAGCCGAGCCCGCAGGGGGAGCCGCCGCGGACGTGCCATCAGTCCATGGCCTTGAGCTTTGCGTGGCAGACCGTGCAGATCCGCTTGCCTTCAAAGATCAGCAATTCCCCCTTGCCACCGCAGAAGATACAGCCCGGGTTATACTTGCGCAGGATGATCTGCTGTCCATCCAACTGAAAATCCACCTCGGAGCCTGCCGTCAGACCCAGCTTGGCGCGCATCTCCGAGGGAATGACCAAGCGGCCGTTCCCATCCACGCAACGGTTTTCCTTTTCGCTCTTTTTCTTTGCCATATGTCGCACTTTCCTTCCATAATCAGTAATATTTGAATCAGCGCAATGACCGCGATCGTGCCGTCAAGCAGATTTTTCGGTTCAATACACCAATCTTCCATATTATACCATATGATTCGACATTCGTCAAGGGGTTTCAGCACAAAATCACACAGCTCCCGCAAGAATCCGGCGAAGAGGGAAAATCCATCCGCAGACAGGATGTGCTTATATGACTAAAGGATCGAAAAGCGGTATATACTTCATCCAAATCCATAAACAGGCGGGGATACTATGCTACGAGGCTCACAGAAACGGATGATCGTTGTACGAACAAGGGACAGCAGGGTTTTTGAAGAGGCTTATTTCGTCATGCGCAGAGATGCAGGGGGACGAAACGGAGGAGAAACGGCTGAATCCGATATGCTCCGGGAAGCAAACCGCATTTTGGAGGGCAGTATGTCGGGGGAGGACAGGACGGCGTATACCAAAGGAAGCGGCTCCCGGGTTCCCGCGAGCCCCCTGCGGGGATGGCTGGGATTTCTGTCCGGTCTGCTGACGGGCGGCGGAATCGCTTCCCTCTTGTGGTTTCTGTTATGAGGAACAGGCGTACAGCCGCCTTTCTCTTGCGTTTTTCACAAACCTTTGGGAATCCGTCAAAATGCTGTTGACAGACAGGCTCTTCTGTTGTATAATATAAAGGATGTTTGTGTTCGGTCGCCCCGCGCTTCTCAGCGGCCGGGGCATGGTGCCGGCAATACCGACAGTTTCTGTGTATCGGACGGGTCGTGATGGTCCGATACGGCTCGCGCGGTCTCCACACCCACGCGGCGGCTGTCGGCATAGCCTGCTCCGTATTTCCGCAGGATACCTGTACCCTTTCCCGTTTTTTGGCAAGGGTCGCTTTTCTGCGGTCTTTTACGGAGGGAGTCCACGTCTCCCGCATCGAAAGCTTAACATTAGACGCCTGTGCTTCAGCAGGCTGTTTTTCCGCGCGCCAAGGGGTACGCGGCGTCCCCCATACTCGTATAGACTCCCGACGGGTATGAACGGATACAATGACGAGGGAGAACAGAAAGGAAGATAATACCGAATTTTCATGAGCGAGAACAATCAAAACAAGAAGAGGAACGGCGGACAGTCCCGTTCCCAGAAGGAAACCAAGTCCTTGAAATTCAAGGGTAGCCGCGAGCCTGCCGATTTCCGTATCGGCTCGCGGGATATTCTGTCCACCCCTGAGATCCTCTCCCCCTTTGGCTTCGAGGAGGAAACCGCCAAGCCCAAGCGCGGACGCAAGGAATCTCCCAAGCCTCCGACAGAGGAAAAGCCCGCCGCCCCCACCCATAACCGCAAGAGCAAAAAGAATACCGAAGAGCCCGCTCCCGCCGAAAAGCAGGTCAAGAGCAACCGCACCAAAACCGGCGGTAAGAGTACCGAAAAGAAGCCCTCCGTCACCGATCCCTCGGGTGCCAAGAGCAGGAAGAAAGCCGCCGAGCTTCCCGCCGAGACCAAGCCCGCCTCCAAGCCGGCCTCGGGCAGAAGCCGTCGGGGCGGCCCCTCCATCGTCTCCGCTGAGGACTCCATCGTAGTTGCGGCCGATACCGTAGCCGTCACCTCCGCACCGTCCCCCCGCAAGACCTCCGCTGCGGCTCTGCAAAGGATCCCCGGGGCCAAGCTCCGAGTCATCCCCTTGGGCGGCCTCAACGAGGTGGGCAAGAACATGACCGTGGTGGAATACGGCGACGACATCATCATCATCGACTGCGGCATCGGCTTCCCCGATGAGGACGAGATGCCCGGTATCGACCTGGTCATCCCCGACGTGGCTTACCTGGAGCAGAACCGCGACCGCATCCGCGGCATGGTCATCACCCACGGCCACGAGGACCACATCGGTGCCATCCCCTATATCCTCCAGAAGCTGGACGTCCCCGTTTACGCCACCCGCCTGGCTCTGGGCATCATCGAAAACAAGCTCCAGGAGCACACCCTTCCTTGGAAGGCCGATCTCCGCTGTGTCAGCGCGGGCGATACCATTCGTCTGGGCGCCTCCTTTACGGTGGAGTTCATCCGCGTTAACCACTCCATCGCCGATGCCTGCGCCCTGGCGATCAATACGCCTCTGGGCATGATGATCCACTCGGGCGACTTCAAGCTGGATCTCACCCCCATCGACGGTGACATGATGGATATCACCCGCCTGGGCGAGCTGGGTCGGAACGGTGTCCTGCTCCTCCTGTGCGAGTCCACCAACGCCGAGCGTCCCGGATATACCCCCTCCGAGACCAAGGTGGGCAAGTCCCTGGAGGTCATCTTCACCATGCACCCCGATCGCCGCATCGTCATCTCCACCTTCTCCTCCAACGTCCACCGCGTCCAGCAGATCATCAATATCTCGGCGCGCCACGGCAGAAAGGTGGCGGTCACGGGTCGGAGCATGATTAACATCGTTTCCGCCGCCGTGGAGTTGGGCTACATGAAGGTGCCCGAGGGCGTGCTCATCGACATAGGCGACATCAAGCGCTACAAGCCCGAGGAGCTGACCCTCATCACCACGGGATCCCAGGGCGAGCCCATGTCGGCCCTCTACCGCATGGCCTTCGGGGAGCATTCCCAGGTAACCCTGGGTTACGGCGACCTGGTGGTGCTGTCGGCCTCGGCTATCCCCGGTAATGAGAAGCTGGTGGGACGCATCATCAACGAGCTGTCCAAAATGGGTGTCACCGTCATCAACGATGCATCCGTAGAGGTGCACGTCTCGGGTCACGCCTGCCAGGAGGAGCTCAAGCTCATGCAGGGTCTGACCCGCCCCAAGTATTTCATGCCGGTTCACGGCGAATACAAGCACATGGCCGCCAACCGCGATCTGGCAGTAGCCATGGGCATTCCCCACGAGAACGTCTTCATCTCGGACATCGGCAAGGTGCTGGAGATCGACGAGAAGGGGGCCCGCTGGGGCGGTACCGTACCGGCCGGCGTGGTGCTCATCGACGGCTTGGGCGTGGGCGACGTGGGCAACATCGTGCTCCGCGACCGCAAGCATCTCTCCCAGGACGGACTCATCGTGGTGGTCGCCACGGTGGATGCCGCATCCGGTCTGCGGGTCGCCGGCCCTGACATCGTCTCCCGCGGCTTCGTCTACGTCCGCGAGTCCGAGGAACTCATGGAGGAGGTACGAAGGATCGCCGTGGATGCCATCGACATCAGCCTCCGCCGCTCGGGTCTGGACTGGTTTGAGCTCAAGACCGGTCTGAAGGACGACATCACGAAATTCATCTACGCCAGAACCAAGCGCAAGCCCATGGTACTCCCCATCATCATGGACGTATGATCTCTCGCAAAAAATCGGGAAAAACCCAAAAAGTTTCATGGTGATTCACGGCTCGTTCATAAAAAAAACATGAAAAAGAGTTATAATAGTAGCATTGTCTGGTCGTATGCCTTTTTGGGATAGGATCGGAACACGAAACCAATACCCGCACCGCAAACGGCGGAGCGGTTCAAAGAAAGGATTTTCGACAATGAATCAGCAAGCCAAGACCAAGCGCGAATTTCCCTACGTTACCCTTATCCTGGTCGTAGCTCTCGTGCTTGTCGTAGCCATCCTGGGCTACACCTTCGTTGACTCCATCGGTCTCATCGGCCGCCTGGACAACGCCGCCAAGAGCCAGAATCTCAAGCTCAACGAGAAAGAGCTGGACGTTTACCGCTTCCACGTCGCCCAGAATCAGCTCTACACCCAGTACATGTACATCCAGTACGGTATGATGGACGACCCCACGGGCGGATACATCAAGAACGGCCTGATGGATGCCGGTACCTTCATCAACTCCATGCTCCCCTCCATCAAGGGTGATCCGTCCCTGGATGCCTCTGCCTATGCTTACGCCGAGCAGTATCTGACCTACTGCGAGGACGCCATGGCCAAGGGTCTCTTCGACACCTACAAGGACGAGGTCCAGGCTGACATCGACGAGTACATGGAGGGTCTGAAGACCACTGCCGACGCCATCGGTATCTCCTTGAACAACTACCTGAAGGACTACGTCGGCACCGGCGTTTCCAAGGGCGACGTCAAATCCGCTATGCTGTACTACTACATTGGCGGCAAGCACGCCGAGAAGCTGTACGACGACTTCTCTGATGCCGTCTCCGCCGAGGAGATCGAGAAGCACCGCGACGACAACAAGGCCTCCTTCTACTCCACCAAGTACACCTCCTACAAGCTGGTCAACGACAAGCTGAAGACCGAGTACAAGATCGAGGACTGCAAGACCGTCGAGGAGGTCAAGACCGTCATCATCAAGTACATGGTGGACACCAAGTTCGAGGCACTCTACAAGACCAACATCACCGATAAGAAGGTGGAGGACACCGCCGGTGCCGAGAAGACCAAGGCTGACGTGCTGACCACCCTGCTGGTTCTCAACGATCTGGCCGGCAAGGATGCCGACGGCAACGAGATCAAGGCCGTCTTTACCGACAAGGACACCGACGCCTACAAGAAGGCCGCCTACACCATCTGCAACAACATCAACACCTCCTCCAAGACCGAGCTGAATAAGGTCAAGGAGTCCTCCGCCAACTGGGCTGATCCCAAGGGCACCTCCGCTACCGATCTCCAGAAGTGGCTGTTCGGCGAAGGCCGCAAGGAGGGCGACACCAAGCTGATCTCCACCACCACCACCTCCAAGGATTCCTCCACCGGTAAGGACGTTACCACCACCACCTACACCTGGTACGTGGTCGACAAGGACGTCATGAAGCTGGACGAGGAGCACACCAAGAACGCATACTACATCATGCTCTCCGACGACGGCAAGGATGTGGAGAACGGCAAGACCGCCGCTCAGAAGGCCGAGGCTTTCTACAACGCGCTGAAGGATAACAAGACCGGCGAGAAGTTCGCCGAGCTGGTTGAGGAGTACGCTCCCGGCTACGCCGCCGAGCTCATCGAGCGCATCTCCTACGAATCCATCAAGTCCTCCAACGAGGATCTGGCCGAGTGGCTCTTTGAGGATGGCCGCAACAAGGGCGACATCACCAACATCGTCGTCAAGGGCGACACCAAGGAGCCCGAGAAGGTCACCGGTCACATCATCGCCATGTACGAGGATGAGAACGAGGAGACCTGGATGCTGACCGCCCGCGATGCCATCGCCAACGAGAAGCTGGAGGCCTGGTACGACGACGCCGTTGTGAAGTACGAGGTTGAGATCGACTACGAGCCCGAGACCACCGCCGCCACCACCACCAAGGCTCCCGAGACTACCGCAAGTAAGCCCGAGACCACCGAGCCCGCTACCGAGCCCGCTACCGAGGCCGGTACCGAGGCAGGTACTGAAGCCGGTACTGCGGCTAACACCGAGGCTACGACCGAGGCTGACGCTCAGTAATCCAAGAAACACGCAGGGTGCTACGCTACGGCGTGGCACCCTGCTTCCCTTACGCATAGACTGATGGTTGAGACCCAACCGAAAAATCCCCCGCGCCAGTGCGGAGCCCGCTACGGGCAGGAAGGAATCCTCTATGGTACTCAACGAAAAACGCACGACCGTAGCCTACCGCTGCCCCGACTGCGGCGGCGGGATCCTGAGCGCCGTCGGTCTGTTCAAGCTCTCAGCCGACATGGTCAAGCTCAAATGCACCTGCAAAAAAAGCGAGCTGAAGATCGTCTACAACCGCGACGGGACAGTCCGCCTTACCGTCCCCTGCCTCATCTGCTCCAAGCCCCATACCTTTACGGTCAATTCGTCCCTGTTCTTCTCGGATGAGCTCTTCGTGCTTCCTTGTCCCTATTCGGATATCAATATCTGCTTTACGGGAGAGATGAACGCCGTCAAGGCCGAGCTGGCCCGCACCGAGCTGGAGCTTCTGGATATGCTGGAGGAGCACGGCATTACCGATTTCTCGGCTCTCCATGGCGACGAGCAGGATCTCCCCGATCCCCAGATCCTGGACATCATCCTGTTCGTCATCGACGACCTGGACGCCGAGGGAAAGATCTACTGCCGATGCAACCCCGATCCCGCTGAGGGGCAGGCTCCTGCCCCCCATCACCGAGAGGATGACCCCGACGCACAAAACGGGGAGGGTAGCCGCTACGAGGCCGAGATCACCGACGAAGGCATTCAGCTTACCTGCCGCCTCTGCGGTGCTTCCACCGTCATCCCTACCGACTCCATGCTGTCGGCGCACGCGTTTCTGAACGCGGATAGCGTGCATTTGCGGTAATCGACGCACTCATCTCCCAAGCAGCTTCACAGAAGCCCCCACCGTCGAGCGGCTCTCCTCCTTCTCCATCGCCCCCTGCATGGCAACGGCGATCCGGTCGTGTCCTGAGCGTATCTCCCGAAAGGTGCGGCTCCCCTCTGCGCGAGGGGAGCTTTTTTATCCGGAGTATCCCTTGAAAAGCCCTTGCTTTTTTTGAAGAAATATGATATAATATAATGGTATAAATATATAAAGCTCCGCAAGAGCGGAGCTTGCCGATATATGGAATCCGATCAGTAAGGAGAATTTTATGGCATCTGAAAAGACCACACCTAAGTCTGCCCCCGTCGAATACAGCGATAAGACCACCTATGGTGATCAGAGCATCACCTCCCTGCGCGGTGAGGACCGCGTCCGCAAGCGCCCCGCCGTCATCTTCGGCTCGGACGGTCTGGACGGCTGTGAGCATTCCTTCTTTGAGATTCTCTCCAACGCCGTGGACGAGGCCAAGGAGGGCTATGGCTCGGTCATCAAGGTCACTTATTTCAACGACCGCTCCATCGAGGTGGACGACCACGGCCGAGGCGTGCCCATGGGCTGGAACGAGCGGGAAAAGCGCTTCAACTGGGAGCTGATCTTCTGCGAGCTCTACGCCGGCGGTAAGTACGACAACAACAGCGGCGGCGGTGCCTACGAGTACTCCCTGGGTCTCAACGGTCTGGGTGCCTGCGCGACCCAGTATTCCTCCGAGTACATGACCGTAGAATCCTACGACGGAGCCATGAAGCGCACCATGACCTTCAAGAAGGGCAAGCCCGCCCAGAAAAAGCTCAAGGAGGAGGAGCTGAATCCCAAGCAGAAGCGAACGGGCACCGTCATCCGCTGGCGTCCCGATCTGGAGGTCTTTACCGACATCAATATTCCCGCAGATTTCTTCGTGGACACGCTGCACCGCCAGGCGGTGGTGTCGGCGGGGGTACGGTTCGATCTCTTTATTCAGCAGGCTGACGGGAAATTCACCGAGCAGTCCTTCCTCTACCAAAACGGCATTTCGGATTATATCAACGAGATCGTGGGCACCGCCTCCATGACCCAGCCGGTTCTGTGGCACATGGAGACCCAGGGCCGCGACCGCGCCGACAAGCCCGAATACAAGGTCAAGGCCGACGTGTCCTTCTGCGTATCCAACACGGTGCATCTCACCGAGTACTACCACAACTCCTCCTATCTGGAGTACGGCGGCTCCCCCGACAAGGCAGTCAAGATCGCCTTCACCTACGCCGTGGACAAGTATCTGAAGAACCAAGGAAAGTACAAAAGCAACGAAGCCAAGATCACCTACCCCGATATCGCCGACTGTCTGGTGCTGGTCATCAACTCCAAATCCACCCAGACCTCCTATGAAAACCAAACCAAGAAGGCCATCAACAACACCTTCATCTACGAGGCTCTCAATGAGTTCATCCGCTCTCAGTTAGAGGTCTACTTCATCGAGCATCCCACCGAGGCCGAGCTGTTCGTGAATCAAGTGCTGGTGAACAAGCGCAGCCGCGAGACCGCCGAAACCACCCGTCTCAACCTCAAAAAGAAGCTGACGGGTACCATCGACATCGCCAATCGCGTGGAGAAATTCGTGGGCTGCCGCTCCAAGGATCCCGAAAAGCGGGAGCTGTACATCGTGGAGGGTGACTCGGCACTGACCTCGGTCAAGCTGGCGCGCAACGCCGAATTCCAGGCGGTGATCCCCGTTCGCGGTAAGACCCTGAACTGTCTGAAGGCCGACTACGAGCGCATCTTCAAGAGCGAGATCATCACCGATCTGCTCCGCGTCATTGGTTGCGGGGTGGAGATCGACGCCAAGACCCGCGCCAAGAACAAGAAGAACGATCTGGCCTCCTTTGATCTGGAGCAGCTGAACTGGTCCAAGATCATCCTCTGTACCGATGCCGACGAGGACGGCTTCCAGATCCGCACCCTGCTTCTGACCCTGTTCTACCGTCTGCTCCCCACCCTGCTGGCCGAGGGACGGGTGTTCATCGCCGAATCCCCCCTCTTTGAGATCACCACCAAGGATCAGACCTACTTTGCCTACGACGAGTTCGAGAAGGTGGATATTATCCGGGAGCTGGGTAAGACCAAGTACACTATCCAACGCTCCAAGGGTCTGGGCGAGAATACCGCCGAGATGATGAGCCAGACCACCATGAACCCCGCCTCCCGCCGTCTCATCGCCATTACCCCCGCCGAGGCCGCCGCTACCGCGCGGATGTTCGACACCCTTCTGGGTGACGATCTGCCCGCGAGAAAGGCG
>JAGBAS010000132.1 GCA_017938885.1 Clostridia bacterium | reverse complement strand
GTACGCTACGACACCGCCGACCGGGTAACGGGCAATATTGAAAACTATGGTAACACCATCCAATCCTACGGCCCCGTTTACGCCGACGTGGATATGGATTATCTGTCCGAGGACGGCCGTATCCACGTCAGCTACCGCCATGTGGAGATGCCACAGACCGACGAGAACCGTACCTACTATTCCCTCCGCATCGACGTGCTGGAGGATGTGTCCTTCAAGGATTTCAAGTCGGATTTCTCCCTGTTCTGCTTCAACGGCCGCCACCCCAAGTTCAATAAGCTGGGGTATCTGGATGAGAACAACACCCATCAGGTGGTAGACCTGGGCATCGCTTCCGCCCAAAAGTACGACCGCTTTTTCAAGTTGGGAGACGAGTACCCCTTCTTCGACTACTACGAGCCCCTGGCAACCGACGCGGTCAACTTCGCCCTCATCGTCAAGAATTCCCATATCGTCATTGGCGGTGAGGCCTACACGGGCGGATTCCTCATGCGGGATCGCTTTGACGGCTCCCTGAATTTCGGGGACCTGACCCTGGATCTGGGTGAAGTCACGCTGAAGGCAGGAGACTGCATCTACGTGGACTACATCCTGCTTCCCTGGGGCTACGTGGACTCTAAGAATGACCAAAACGTATTGAACGTGCGGCAGGATTCCTGCCTGGAGCCCTACACGGTCACAACCGAGATCGGCACAGTCATAGAGGACGTTTACGTTCCCAAAGTACGGGTCGGCGAGGATCAGACTGCTGTCTTTACCCTTTCGGGCGGGGACAACAACGGCGTGGTCCGTGTGTACGGGCTGACGAGCTACCGGCGTCCCGTGATCGAGGAGCTGGTGAACGGTGAGTGGGTGACCTACAAGGACACCACCAACCGCGACTACGACGGCTATTCCATCTATGCCGACGACGACGGCACCTATTCGGTAGCCTTCGTCATCAGCATGACCGACGCGCCCGAAGGCGGACGCACCTTCCGCATCACGGGGCGTTGATCCTCAGCAACCAAACAAAATAGCCAAGCTCATTTCGGGCTTGGCTATTTTTTATGGGTATGGAGATTACTCTTTTCTCTTCTTCCCCATACAAGCTACGGCGGCGCAGACGGCGGCTACCGGGACAGCGGCAGCCGAGAGAGCCGAGCGACATCCCTTTGCTGGGCCTTCGGTATCCGTATCCGTAGGCTCACCGTCGGGGACGGTCGTGTCTTGGTCTGCGGTATCCGTTTCGGTTGTACCGGGATGGTCGGAGCTGTCGGGCGCCACCAAGCGGTCGGGGGTGGGCGTGCCCTCGCCGTCGGAGTAGATCAGAATATCCGAAATGCGGGTGACGGAATAGCAGTTGCCCGTCATGGGATTGAACGTAGCCTCGTAGCCCAGGGTGTTCACCTGATCCTGACCTACGTTCACCGCTTCTGCGTTCAGAAGCAGGATCTTGACGTAGCGGTAGGTTCCCGCCAGGGGCTCGCTTCCCGCTCCGGGATTGGCGTGCTCACGGGCAGAGGTGTCAACGAGAATGCTCCAGAGCCTCCCGTCGTTGGAGCCGTAGACACGGAACAGGGGGACAATGGTGCCGGCGGCGGGGGTAATGGACACGTGGGTCAGCTTCTGAGGCGTTCCCAGGTCGAAGAGGAAGGTCTGGGTGGAGCGATTGGCAAAGGGCGTCCAGACCGTGGCGGGATCGCCGTCGAAGAGCCATGCGGTGTGATCCATCATGGTCTGAGCATCCTTGGGGCTGCCCGTATAGGTAATGCCGCCCACCGCCTCCACGCGGACGGGGGTGACGGGTGTACCCGTGGGAGCGACCTGCTCGTAGGAGGGATTGAGGTCGGCGGGGATATCCTCCTCGTAGTGTGCGCCCAGCCCCAGGGAGGTCAGAAGAAATACCCAATCCCGCTTATCGGGTCTGGAGGGAACCTCGTATTCGCCATTCTGCGCCGTAATGCCCTGCGCGATGGGGATATACTTCCCCGTGCGGGGATCGAACCAGTAGGCGTCGTAGGTCTTTTCCTCATTCAGAATGCGGATGGTTCCCGTGGACTCAGATCTGTCGTTATAGAAATAAGCAACGATGAGGGATGCGTCCTCGGTGGCGGCCATGGCCGATTTCCCTCGTTTAAGGAAGGCCGCAGACCGGCTGTTGTCGAAATGGGGGATCAGCTCGTACCAAGGGCCGATGGCGGTAAAGAATTCCTTCATGTAGGACACCTCGAAGGAGCCGGGCTTATCCAGACCCATGTACCAGGGATCATAGCTGAAGGAGGAGGATTCGCCCAACCAGCCCGTATAATTTGAGGTGGAGAAGGAGCTTGCCCAGATGCCCGTGGTACCGTAGGTAAAGCCCGCGCTGCCGCAGAGCATGGCGTTCCATGCGCTGTTGCGGTTGAGATCGTACCCCGTAAAGCCGCCGCAGTTGATGTCCTCGTAGTTGGCCTCGGCCTCAATGAAGGGCTTGATGACCCCCGTAATGGGTGCTTCATAGTAACCGCGGTAGAAGTCCATGGGCTGAATGAGGCAATGGCCGCCCTGGAGGGTCCAGGAGTCGTGCCACTCGGTCTTGTCCAAACGCTGGGATCGCTCGTCCTCAATGACCATGGGGTACATATGAGCAGAATTGGGGTGGCTGTAGCCGTCCAGCGTCTCAATGAGGGAGGAAGCCTCCAGATAACAGTCAAAGGCCGAGTAGCCGGGGGTGGCACTGGCGGTGTTGTCGGTGATCTCCTGTCCCGAGATCCACACCACCGAGTAGCAGGCGTATCGGGCTACCACGTAGCGGGTGAAGCGCAGGAAATCCTCCAGATTCATGCGGGACATGGTGGAGGTATGACACCCCAGACCCAGGGCTACCACAAGGCCCTTCTCGTGGAGATACTGGAACATTTCATCCACCTTGCCGTTGAAAACCTCGGTATCGGGCTGCTTATGCCCGTTATCCAACCACAAGGATTTTTCTCCGTTTCCCCCCTCGGGCACGAAGTAGGTCTGGTAGACTGTAAAGCCCTTCTCCACGCGGTTATCCACAATATGCTTGAACTGACTGCCGCAGGTACAGCCGGGATAGTTACAGACCGTGGTGGAGAGGTTGGTAAAGGCCTGCCAGTTGGTGTCACCCAGCCAGAAGAAGGGGGTCCCGTCGGCGTAGCTGTAGTAGCGTTGACCCCGGTTCACCGACACGAAGCCATGCTTGGAAAGCTCGGTCTCCCCCGTGGATTCGGCCGCCGTGATGACACCCGACTTGGTCAGTCCCGTGTTCTCCTTGTCGGAGCAGGTGATCTTGTAGCTCCACTCGCCCGTCTTGGTAGGGGAGAAGCGAACCGCCCAGGTTCGGCCCTCCTTCCAGAAGCCGGGGAGGGTGATTTTCGTACCGTCGGAATGGGTAAAGACGGCGTCAATTTCAGTCTCGACATAAGGATTCCTGTAGGCCTTACTGCTCCACAGCACGATCTCCACGGGAGACCAGATCTCACCCTGATAATCGGTAATCAGATGGTCGTTATTCTCAGGCTGATCGTTGTCGCCCGGAATGCTGTTATCGATCGTGATGGTCAGATCCTTGAACTCAATATTGTCTACCTTGCTCAAATCCACACCTCCCAAATTGTCTATGCAAAAGATCCATTCACTCAGAAGCGCGCACTCGATCTGCTTACGGGTCAGCTCCAGAGCCAGCTCATAGGTACACCACTCGCCGTCAGCCAAGGAAAGATCATTGCCCATAAAGCCCATGATATTGTTGCTATACATGGCAAAGATGGGCGCATCATTCCCCATAGCCTTGGTGTACTGACTGTTCCATTCGCTGTCTCCCAGACCGCCCTTGGTATTGGTGCCGCGGATCAGGGGGCGGGCTTTGACAGCTTTGCCCTCGCTTCCTGCCTTCATGGTGGCCTTTAATGCCACCGTCAGTTTCAGAGCCACGCTGTCTGCTTCCCCGAGAGCCTCCTTCAGGGCGGGTAGAATATCACAACCCACCGAATCCCAGGAATTCCTCAATCCCGCCATAACCGCACCCGTATCGGTCAAGGTCGCCGAAGGGCCGCCTACGGTCTTGCTCCAGACCAGGTCTGCGGCATAATTTTTCGGGGGTTCGGGATCTTCCTCGGCAACGGCAGGAATCAACGCAAGCCCGGTTGAGAGCATCAGGATTACGGATAGGAAAAGGGATAGGCCTCGTTTCATGGGAGTAGATCCTCCTATTTCTGTATTGTGTTGATGAACGGTGCTCAAAGCAGACAGGCAAGCTTTACGCCCCTGCCTTGAGGAGCTTAATGCGCAGCTCCAGCTCGGTGATCTCGTGGGTAAGATCGGTAATTTCGGCTACGGCAGCGGCGATGGCGTTCTCAATGTCCTCGGAGACGTCGGTGGTGCGGGGACGGTACTTGGTATAGGACAGCTCACCCAGACGGGTGTAGGCGGCCTTACGGCGGCTCTTGGCCTTGCCCAGCTTGAATCGCAGGGAGGCTACGTCTGCGGCCAGCCCCAGGGACTTCTTGATGCCCTCGGCGGCAGAGGACTGGTTGCTATTCTGATTCTGTGCCATGTTCGGGATTCCTTTCTCTTAGGGTTACAGGGTAATATGGGCGCAAACGGCGTTATGATCCGAATAAAACTGACCGTCCACGGGCACGTCCTCTACGATATACGAGGACTCACACTTGCCGTCGGTGAAGATATAGTCGATCTTGGCCATCTCCTCGGGAGGAATGCGGCCAAAGCCGTGGAAGGTACCGCCCAGGTCTGCGGTGCAGTCTACGGCTTTTCGGTCTGCCAGAGCCGCCGTAATCAATCCGATCTCGCGGGCATCGGGGGTCGCGTTGAAGTCGCCCGTCAGCACAAAGTGCTCGCGGTGGGAAGAAACGTACTGGACCAGCTGCATAGCCCCCAGATAGCGGGCTTCCTTTCCTACGTGATCCAGATGGGTATTGATGAAATAGAAGGGAGCATCCAGGTCGTTATGCTTGACAAGGGCTGAGGTAAACATACGGGGACAGCTACTCTGATCGCCGCCATAGGTGGAGCCTGCCACCTCTGGCGTGGGGGAGAGCCAGATGTTCTCCAGAGCGATCAGCTCCACCTCCCCTGTGCGGTAGGCGATGAGCATAGACTCGCCATGGTAATTCTTCTCGCGGCCACAGCCTTGAACGGTGTAACCCGGAAGATGGTCACGGAGGCGGGCACGCATCCCGTCGGTGACCTCCTGGAAGCCCACCAGGTCGGGCTTTTCCTGCTCCAGGATCTCCACCACACGGTGGAAGCGGTTAGTAAAGGAGTTGATTCCGTCTCCCGTGTTGTCCACGCGGAGATTGAAGGACATGAATTTCAGAGTGCCGGCCATGAATGCCTCCTTGGTGTGATTTCTTTGGGTCTATTATAACATTTACAGAAGAAAATGTCAAGAGACTATCCGGGATATTGTACAAAGTATCGCGCGATCCCTGTCGATGATTATTTTTAAAAAATTCCCTATAATCATGAAATAGGGCTTGACAAATCGGATAAAATAGTATATAATATATGCGTTCGCGGGTATAGTCTAATGGTAAAACTCCAGCTTCCCAAGCTGGCTATGCGGGTTCGATTCCCGTTACTCGCTCCAAAAGGAAAGGGTGCCAATTCGGCACCCTTTCCTTTTGGAACAAATTATGAACGTGAGAAACCGCTTCAAGTTGCCGCTATAAGCTCTCACTTAAACTCGATCTGTGCAACTTGATGCCGTCCTTATCCGAACCGGGTAAGCCTGGCACTTCCCGCGAGCCCCGTTTCCTTGGCGTCATGTGTATGAATTACTGATTGCGCTTACGGTTCACCATCTGCAATTCGCCCACCATAGCGTCGGTGATCTCCTCCACGCCCATCTTGCCGGCGTAGCGCGCCTTGTTGTAGACGGCGAACAATGCCTTCTCGTCGTCCTCCAGAGCGATCTCGTCACAGATCTCTACGGGGGTCATGCACCGCTTCATGAAGTAGCCCTTCTTGATGCGGCGGATCATGTAGTCGATGAAGATGAAGCGCACGCGGGCGGCATTGTCGGTCTGCTCCACCCACTTAAGGTCGTTTTTGAGCTTCTTTTTGGCCTTCTTGACCTTCTCGGTGTCGTCGAAGACAAAGGTCTTTTCGTCACGGCCGCTCAGACGGTTGCGGCGGGACAGGTCAATACCGATGGAGAGCAACAGCTTGTTGACCGCCTTGACCAGGGGCGCGGCCAGCTTTCTTGCGAACTTGACGGCGGCTTGACCCAGCTTCTTCCGCATACTGGCGGTCAGCATCCGCAAAAAGGCACGTCCGCCCATGGCGATGAAGAAAATGGCCAGGAGCACCGTGATGATGCGGATGGAGTTGGCGTTGGCTATGAAAAAGTCGGTCTGGATATTCGGCAAAACAATGGAGGCATACAGGTCTCCGATCAGCAGAAGCATCCAGATGATGAACTCCACCATGCGCCGCTTATCGATGTTATGCCAGACCTCAGCCAGGGAGTTGTGGGTCTCGTCGTCGATCATTCTGCGCTTGCGGGGCTTGACCACCTCTTCTCCCTCGGTACCGGGAGCTTCCTTGGCGGGCTTGGCATCCTTATGGGTGACCCGCACCACCTCGTCTCCGCCCTTGGCAGGGGCAGCATCGGCGGGTTTTTCTTTCTTTTTCTTTTCCTTGGGACGTACCTTGTTGGCCATCTTGCGGCAAGCCGCGGCCTGCTGGGCGGCATCGGAGTAGACCGAAATCTTCTCGAACTTCTCGGCAGCCTCCTCGAATTCCGAGAAGACGTGGCCGTGCTCCATAAGATGCAGAGCCTCGTTATACATCCGATCGAAGTAGTACTTCTCGAACCGCTCGATGAGCTCGCGGGTATTCTTAAAGCCCTTGATGGACTTGAGGAGCTCCACACCCTCGCCCAGCTCCTCGGTGGTAGCCTCGGAATTGGACAGAAGCGTCATAGCGGCATCGTAGGTCAGAGCATTGGCACGGACGGTATACACCCGCATGACCTCACGGGCATCCTGGTAGTCCTGGATGATCTGCATGATGCGGGCGGCTTCGCGGTACTCGGCGGCGGTGGTCTCGGCACCCTTGGTGCGGATCTCGTCGGTGATATCGCGGTATGCGGGGGCTGAGGCGGCCTTAACGCACTGGCTGTACTTTTGCGCCGAATCCTTGTATGTATCCAGGGCGCGGAATTCCTCGGCCAGAGCCAGGTAATCCCGCCAATTCGACACGGTGGCAAACTTGTAGGCGGCGGCGGTATAGCGGGCATTCAGCTCGCTCTCCGACAGATTGGTTCTTTTATCAGTTGCCATCCTCGTCACCTCCCTCCAGGATCACGGTCTGCACCGAGTTGCCGAACTGCTCCAGGGTGGTGATGCGGTCCAGCACGTCCTCGTTGTGGTCGAAGGCGATGATGATGACCTCGGTGTCTCGCATACCGCCTCGGATATCATTCTCCAGAAGGGACGCAAAGGAGGCTCCGTCGGTGGGGTTCATGCGGGCCATCTCCTTCATGATAGCGATGAGGTGGGCGTCCGAGCTTTCGCAGGGGAAGCGGGAGGACATCTCACCGTCGATGGCCTTACAGTTGGCGGCAAAGCCCACCGAAAAGCCTCCGTAGATGGCGTCGCGGATGAGGGCGGCGCAGAAGGACAGACCGTTCTCGGCGCGGCGGTTGTACTCGCGGCCGTCGATCTTACTGCCCATGGGCAGGTGAAAGTCCATGTAGATCATGAGCTTGCGGGAGGCGCAGTAGTCCCTCGCGTTGACCTTCAGGGGAGAGCCCGAGGACCCCGTCATGGGCACCTTGGCCGAGGCCTTGAAGTTGATCTGGGAGACCGAGTCGCCGAAGCGGTAGTCACGGATGCCCGCCAGGGAGAAGGGATCCATGAACAGGGGTCTCTGGGAGACGAAATCGCCCTGCATACGGCCTACGGCGATGGCGGGGAGTCCCAGGGGAACGGCCTTGGGGTAGACGTACAGCTCGGTGGGCGCCTCCATGGGAATGGGACCCTTCTTGGCGTAGATAGTGGCGATCTGAAGCTTGTAGTGGCCTCTCTTGGTAGCGGTGATACGGTGGTGGCGCTTGATCTGCATATAAGGCCAGAGATTGAAGCGGGATATGCAGTACTGCATGGTGCTGGAGCCGTCATGCTCATATTCCTCCAGCTCCAGCTCGTTGAAGAAGTAGGATTCCACGTCCACACCGAGCAGAGGGAAAAAGCCGGGATTGCGGATGGTCTCGATCAGCTCCACCTCCTCGCCCTCGTAGACGCCCTCCTCCGAGAAGTGACGCTCGTAGATGATGCGGCTGAGCCGGGCGGCGCGCATGGAGCCGTAGATCTTGAGCAGGATCCACAGGACGATCAGCACCGCGATCACCACGATCAGGGCGGTGAAATAGGGAGAGGTGATGAAGTTAAGGATACCGTTGATGATACCCTCAGCCGCCGTACCGACCACCGATCCGCCCGCAAGCAGGGCAAGGACAGGTACGATAGTTGTGGCCATGGCTTATCTCTCCTCGAACACAGCCTCGGTGGGAACCGTGACCATACCCAGAATGTCGTCGATGATCTCGTAGGCGGCATTCTTCTTGATACGGGCGGCGTTCTCCAGGGTCAGACGGTGATCCAGGACGGGGTGAGCGGCGCGCTTGACGTCGTCGGGGGTAACGTAGTTGCGGCCCGCGATGGCGGCGTAGCCCTTGGCGGCCTTCATGAGGGACAGGGCACCTCGGGGAGAGACACCCAGCAGAACCTTGGGATAGGAGCGGGTCTTCTCCACGATGGAGGTGATGTAGCCCATCATCTCGCGGCAGATGTAGACCTTGGGCAGCTCCTGGATGGCGGCCACCAGCTCCTCGGCGGTGACCACGGGCTTCAGGGTCTCCAGGGGGGAGAACTTATCGAATCTTGCCAGAATGTCAATGCCCTCGGAGTGGTTGGGGTAGTCCATGCGGCCCTTCATGAGGAAGCGGTCCAGCTGTGCCTCGGGCAGGGGGAAGGTACCCATGGACTCCACGGGGTTCTGGGTAGCGATGACCATGAAGGGCTGGGCCAGCTTGAAGGTCTTGCCGTCGATGGTGGCCTGGATCTCCTCCATACACTCCAGAAGGCCCGACTGGGTCTTGGGGGTGGCGCGGTTGATCTCGTCGGCCAGGACGATGTTGGCGAAGATGGGGCCGGGGACGAACTCGAACTCGGACTTCTTCATGTTGAAGAAGTTGACACCGGTGATATCGGAGGGGAGCAGGTCGGGGGTGAACTGGATACGCTTATATTCGCAGGACACCGAAGCGGCCAGGGACTTGATGAGCACCGTCTTACCCGTACCGGGGACGTCCTCCAGCAGGACGTGACCGCCGCAGAGCAGGGAGACGATGAGCATATCGATGGTATCGGACTTACCGACGATGACCTTACCGATATTATCCTTGATCTTTTCGTAGACCTCGGTGATGTGGGCGGAGATTTGGGTGGACATAGTGGGATACCTCTTTCCTTCAAAAATCGCATCTCTCGGAGAGATACACATATACCCTTCTATTTTACTATTTTTCAAGGCTTTTGTCAATACAGTTGAGTCCATTTCTACATTTTCAACAGTTTGATGAAGCTGTTTTTGGGTAAAAAAAGGACTGACACAAGGCGTGTCAGCCCATTTGGATATCAGACCTTTTTGCCCGGGATCTTGTATGCGAAGACGTCAAAGCCCGTCACCCCCATGGCCTTCAGCTCGGCTACCGAGGCCTCCACGTCGGCGTCGGTGTTGAAGCCGGGAATGTGCGGCACGCGGACGGTGATCCGCTCGGCACCAACCAGCGAGAGCAAAAGGGCGAGGTTGGACTTCACAAGGGTATTATCCTTCCCCGTGTAGGCCTTGTAAATGGCAGGGTTCATGTCCTTGATATCAATGAAGAAATGATCCACCACCGCGGCGGCGGCGCGGACGTTTCCCTCGGGGATGTTCAGGCAGGACTCGGCGTAGATGCGCCAGTCGGGATGACAGACCTCGCGGAAGGCGGTGATGAAGTCGGTATGGAGCAGAGGCTCCCCGCCGCCGAAGGTGACGCCGCCGCCTGTGGCTAAATAGTACAGGCTGTCGATCTTGACCCGCTCAAACAGCTCGGCAGGGGTGACCCGCTCAAAGGGGGGCTTGCCGTCGGCCCGCTCGTGCCAGGTCTGGGGGTTGATGCAGAGCTTGCATTGCAGAGGGCACCCGAAAGCCCCCACAAGAGCAGTGACCCCCGCGCCATCGGTGGCCATGCGGAGGCGGTCGCAGAAGGCCAGGGGGAAGGTAGGCTGATCCGATCCGCTCATGGCTCACTCCGCAGGCTCGCCCATGATATCCACAATCTCGGGCTCGGTGGTCTCCTCGTCGGTCTCCTCGATGAATTCGCCCTCGATCGCCACGTCCCCCATGAGGGGCTCCTCGGTCTCCTGCTCCACGGGCGCGCCCGCCAGGGGCAGGTCGCAGGCGGTCTCGGTCTCGGGCGGAGGGATCATCTCCCCGTCCACGGCGATATAGGTCTCCTCGGCAGAGGTATCGGGAAAGGGCATATCTCCCGCGATGGGCTCACCTGCCTCGATGGAGGGGAAGGGATTCACGCACCCCGTCACCGACAAAGCGATGGAGGCGGAGATGCCCACCACGGCCACGGTCTTGCCCAGGGCCTCCCGCTTGGCCAGGGCGGCCTCCAGCTGGCGCACCTCCTGCTCGCACTTGGGGCAGGTGCCCTTGCAGTTGCCCTTGTGCTTGCACTCGGACACCACCCACTCAATATCGTTCTCACGGGCGATCTCGGCGCGGATCTGTTTGAGGATGCGGCATTTTTCTTTTCCGTAATATTTCATGGGAATTGCTCCTTTCGTTATGGAAGGGTCTCAGATGTGTCACGCGTAATTCGTATCGGATGGGTCAAAGCGGCGTTTATGCGGATTTTATCTTTTCTGATCCACGCTGACCGGTCGATCCTTCTGGTCCACTTCTTTCAAAGCACGCTCGCTGAACCAGATCACGTTGCCGTTCGAGGCATAATAGACCGTCACCTCGGCCGTATATCCCTCGTACAGATCTTCTTTGATGTACAAAGTAACGTCGATCTGTCCGCAGCACTCCCCCGTGGGGAGGGTGATCTCCATGTTCTCAAAATAATTCGGGGTCTTGGTGGGATAGCCCCAATAGCGTTCTTCGACCGTCGCGCGGAGATCCGTGTTTGTAAAATAGTCGGTATATTCCTTCTCAAAGAGATCCGCAACACCGTTGATGAGGCACCCCTCGGCATCAATTTCCAAAACCGCTGTCTGGTTCTCATGGGCTGAGATCTTCATATCCCCGCCCAGGCCAATCGTCACCGTGACGGTATTCGGATCGGTCACCTGCACGGACTGGTGGGGGATGGTGATATCCACCACGTTGCTCTTCTCTCCCGAGCCGCCGGCGCGGGAGGAGCGGAGGTAGAGGGGATCTGTGCCCTGTTGGCAAGAGCCGCACAGAAGGGTGACGGTCAGAAGCATCAGCACGATCAAGACCCTTCTTTTTGGAGAAAACATTCGGTGTGTCATATTCATTCGGCTCCTTTCCTGTAGCTGCGAAAATCTCACGCTTATGACGGTGTCTGCTCTGTACAAGACTCGGTTTTTCCCGCAGAGCTGTTACAGTCGGGTCACGATCCCCACAAACAGCGGCAACCCCGTTTTGGTATCCACGATGGCGTACACGAAGGGGCGGTCAAGGTAGACGTATTTCAGCTCCATGGGGGCGGCAGACTCGGCCTTGTTGACCGCCCAGGTCACGGCGGCGGCCTTGGTGCCGTTGCGGTCTACCTGAATGAAGGTCTTCTGGAAGACCCCGTCGCAGTAGAGGTTCCCCATGGCGGAGGTGCCCAGGCCCGACAGATCGGCGGTGTCACTGCTGAAGAGATCGGCCATGCCCATTTCTTTGAGGGAGTCGGTGAGGTTCATGTCGCTCGAATAGGTGAACTCGGGGATGCGGGTGTAGACCGTGGTGCGGGTCTGCTCCTGCCACATGGCCGTCCAGTCCCCGCCGTCCAGGGAGGCGGCGAATTCGTAGATATCGGTCCCCTCCTCGGGCAAAAGCCCCACGAAGCAGCAGCCCGTCCCCTTGTAGGGCTTAGCTACCCCGAAGCCCCCCTCCACGGTGAGGTAGCGGGACTCCTCGGAGCGGAGCATGGTCACGGAGGACTCGGTGCCGTCCAGGGAGGTGAAGGTCTCGGTGAGAATATCCTTCTTCTCGTACTCCTCCTCCCACTTGGCGTCGAAGACCAGGGCATTGACCACATACATCACCGCCTCGGCGGGGATGGGGTCCTCCAGGATGGAGTCGATCATGCCGTCGGTGTAGTGATCCACCCACTTGTTGATGTCCTTGCGGGTGGTCTCGTCAAAGGGAGCGGCGTACTGCTGGGCCTCGTACCAATCGGCGCAGGTCTGCAAGAACTCCTCACGGACAGAAAAGCTGTCCCCCTCCCGATACCAGATGGAATCCGCCACCGAGACCTTGCAGTCCTTGCCCGTGTACAGGCTACTCGTGTAGGCATACAGTGCCTTGTTCAAATCAGCGATGGGCATTCCCAGCACCGCCTCCATCTGGGCGAGGGTCTCACCGCCCGCGCCGTTGGCCAGCATGGACAGGCAGATCAGGGCGGAGAGAGGGGACACCAGATGGTTGGCCTTGCCCTCCTTCTCCAGGGACACGGTGGTATTGGTCAGCGCCAGGGAGAAATCCGCCATGGCGGTCTTGAATTCGTCGGTGACTTTTCCGACCTCGGTCGCCTCGCGGGTATAGCCCGCCGACAGCTCGGAGGCCTTGACGTTGAGAGCGCAGGAGGTCATCTGCGCGGGGATGGCGGTCAGCATGAGCAGGGCCAAAAACAGAATCAGCAGCTTTTTCATGGGATACCTCCTATGGGTACGGTACTTTAATGGTGCCCTCACCCATATAGACGACATTTTTTCGGATTCATTACCCTCCAAAGCAAACATTTACAATTCATTCACAAAAACCCACGCACACAAGGTCTGCGGCGTGGGTTTGGGATCAGTTTTCAGGATTCTGGGACTTTTTGGTCTTGGCGTGCTTCTTCTTGAGCTTCTTGAGCTCGTCCATGAAGGAGTCCACGTCGGTAAATTGGTGGTAGACCGAGGCGAAACGGACGTAGGAGATCTCGTCCAGGTCGCGGAGCTTTTCCAGCACCATGTCCCCCAGCTCCACAGAGGGCACCTCGAGGCGAAGCGTGTTCTGGAGCTCAGCCTCAATCTCGTCCACAATGGCGTCGGCATCCACGGTACGCTTCCGGGTGGATTTCAGAATACCGTTGACCAGCTTGTTGCGGTCAAAGGGCTCCTTGGAGCCGTCCTTCTTCAGCACCATGATCTGGGCTTGCTCGATCATCTCGAAGGTGGTGAAGCGCTTGCCGCATTGGAGGCATTCGCGGCGGCGGCGGATGCTGTTGCCCTCTTCAATGGGGCGGGAGTCGATGACCTTCAGGTCGGGGTTGCCGCAGGCAGGGCATTTCATGGGTGGCTGGCTCCTTTCGGGGAGGTCGTTACCCTATTATACCATATTTCCGTTGCTTTGTAAAGGACTTTCGGAAAATTCTCCCTCGGTTTTCCCGTCATTTTCCAGCTCCCACAGATAATCCTCCACCACGTCCCCCAGGTGAATGGGGTGGAGCCGTCCCTCGGCAATGCGGGCGAGGAGAGCGCGGGCCCCCGTCTCGTCGCCGCCGACACAGTACAGATAGCGGGAGGTCAGGGTCTCCATGCCGATGGCGTATTGCGGGGAGCGGTCAGCGGGCTGCCCGACGCGCATCTGCCACAGGCGGCAGACCACGGGGCGGGTACGGGTCAGACGGTAGGCGCGCTGCTCCAGCAGGCGCAGAATGAGGCGGGGCGGTTCACAGTCGGCATGCTTGGTCATGGTTTCCTCCGATACGGCGTATTGGGGTATGCTGCCGTTTTCTCTATTATACCATACTACGGATGCAGGAAAAAAAAGGTCGAAAACCGTCTCCGTACCCGTTTTTCGCTACCGCTTCCCTTTCAGCATATAAAACGCTTTGTCATATCTGCTTTTTTCGTTCTTGACGCATAGCTTCCGAGGTGCGGGCATAGCATTTTTTCCGTTATTTACCGCTTGATTTTCTGTATATTTTCCTGTATAATGGTATTGTTTATACGAAAATCGGCGGTCTGCTCGCCAATTTCTTCCGTTTTGGCGACGTTGCAGAGCCCCAAAAAGGAGGTTATACCATGAAAATGACTCCCCGCCCGTCCCGTCAAAGGGGACGGCTGTGGCTTTTGAGCCCCTTCGCGGGGCGGCTCCTTGCGTTGGGACATATCCTGCTGTTTCTCTCGGTCGCCTGCTTTGTAGCGATGTACCACAGCCCCGTCCGCGCCGAGGCTCTTTTGTATGCCGAGACCTATTTCGGCTCGGTGGGCGGGTCCGCCGCTGTGCTCTGGGGCGTGGTGCTTGGGGTGGACTGGTTGGAAAGGAAGGAGCGATAGAGCGGTCTCCATACGGATTTCATTTCAAAATATCTCATTTCGTGATTATTTTGCCAGGAACGATGGGATTCAGATATAATGAAAATATCTCAAAACATGATATTTTCGGAGGTGGCCATGCGTCTGAAGGACATTCGTGAGGATCGGGATCTGACTCAGCGAGAGATAGCGGAGTTTCTGCACATCCGCCAGAACACCTATTCCCAGTACGAGAACGGCCAGAGAAGCCTGCCCCTGGAGGCCCTTATCAAGCTGGCGCGGTATTTCGGTGTTTCCACCGACTACATCCTGGGGCTGACGGATCATCCCAAGCCCTATCCCCCCGCCAAATGATCCAAAGCCCTTCGGGGCTTTTTCTTTACTCCCCAAAGCACTCCGCCCCCAGGCGCAGCCCCACTCGGAAGCCCTCGGCAAATCTCTCCCTCTGCCTTTCTTCGGCCAGGATATCCAAGGCGGTATCGTAGGCCTCCAGCAGAGCCCTCTGCTCGGTAGGCATCGCGGCCATCAGCACTTCCCTTTTGCGCTTGACTTTCTCATACAGGCGATCTCCCTCGGCGGGCTGCGGAGGCTTGCGCTCGTAGGGCGGAGGGTTGCCGTAGTAGTGGGCGGTGATGGTTGATTTCATAAAGGGAGCTCCCTCTGTACCCTTTAGGGTACGCTTTTTCCTAATTATACACCTCATGGGATATAATGTCAATAGTTCTTAAAGATTTTTTTGAACGCGGAGGACATCCCATGAATCAGTATCAACGCCTCAAAGACCTGCGCGAGGATCATGACCTCACTCAAGCCGATATTGCCGAAATTCTACAGACCACAAGAGAGCAGATCAGCAAGTATGAGACGGGCAAGCAAATGATGGGAGCGGATAAGTACATCAAACTGGCAAAGTTTTACAACGTGAGTCTGGATTATTTGATGGGATTGATCGACACGCCAAGAAAACTGTATTGAATAAACGGAGTCGCCTTTTCGGAGGCGGCTCTGCTGTTTTTTATCCGGACACGGCAGGAGTGTACGGAGCCGTTTTCTTTCCGTCAAAAATAACCATTATTTCCGACTATTCCCCTTTCAATGTGACAGAATTCTGAAATCTTTGCCAACTTCTGAAAAGCCATTGACAAATTCCGTTGGATGTGCTATAATACGGAGCTGTTTGGGGCAAAAACACCGCCCCACAATCATAACAGAAAGGAAAAACTTTTATGAAAAAGTATCTTTTGATCCTGCTGGCTCTGGTTGCCGCTCTGTCCCTGGTCTTCGTGGCCTGCGACAAGACTCCCGACGAGCCCGCTGATACCACCGTCTCCACCGACACTCCCACCGAGGAGCCCACCGAGCCCGAGTCCGAGGATGTGACCGAGCCCTCCACCGAGGAAGTCACCACTGAGGAAGTCACCACCGAAGAGGTCACCACCGAAGAGGTCACCACCGAAGAGGTCACCACCGAAGAGGTCACCACTGAAGAGGTCACCACCGAGGAGGCCGCAAAATCCGTTGAGATCGACCTGACCACCGTCACCGTCACCGGTAGCTGGCCTACCGTGGATGTTCCCGTGAATGCCCCCGCTCTGGGACTCGGCGCAGACCAGCACGTCATCGCTCTGCACTACGGCTCCATTGACCTGGGTGAGATGGATCTCTCCCAGTTCTCCAAGGTCACCGTTACCTACGTCACCCCCACCGGCGAGCTGAACGGCTCCAACTTCAATGCCGAGTACGAGGCTACCGGTAAGCGCGTTCTCTTGCTGAACACCCTCTCCGCCGTCCAGGAGGGCACCGCCTTCGAGCTGCTGCCCGCCGAGGACGCCATCATCACCACCAACCACTACGAGATGTCCTCCGTTCCCAACGAGGTCAAGACCGTGGAGATCGACCTGACCGAGATCGACTACAACGGCCGCGTGATCCTCTCCTTCGATGCCCGTAACGCGAGCAACGAGTTCGGTGCCATCGGTTACCTGGTCTACGTCACCGGTATCACCTTCGCGTAATTCCCCTCCATAACAAAATCAACCCCCTTGCCGTTTGGCGAGGGGGTTTTCTTGGTGTATGGGATCTTTCAGCACTCCGCCAGCATCTCGGAAAGCCGTGCCTCGGCCTCATCCGCCCGCAGACGGTCGGCGGCGTAAGCCTTCCGCAGAAGCTCGGCGGGGACATGCTCGTCGTACTTCTCAAAGATGGGTACCTCACCGCTTTGGACGAGAGCTTCGCAGTCAATGCCGTCGGTCTCGGCGATGCCCGAAAGATGGGAGAGGAGATCGTAATCGTTCCCTCTCTCCATGCGGAAGGTCATGTAGTAGCAGCCCTCGAATTCCAGGTTACTGACCTTACAGAGGGAGGCGTTACGGGCGATGAACTTCCGCAGGGTACGGAAGGAGCGGGTGCCCAGCCAGGGGAACAGGCACCAGGTGTAGCCACCCAAGGAGATCAGAGAGTGCTCCAGCATCCCCGTGTTCCGCGCTACGTGACGGGCGACCTCGATGCGTTTCATGGCGTTGGGCTTGAGGTAGGGGTATACCGTATCTTCTTCCAGGATCTTTCGCATCCGCTGAACGATCTTGGTGTGGATCTCCCCGAAATCGCCCGGCCAGGAGACCTCCATCTTGCCGTCCACCTGCCTCACGTAAATGAGCTTGCGCTGGATATCCAGCTCCTCCACCTCCCAGACGCGGCCCGCCAGGGCGAAGCGGTCCCCCACGGGGGGCGGGGTGGTGATGGTGCCGATCTCGTCGGAGCCCGCGCGGACGGTGAAGTCCTCGGAGTCCTTGAACACGGCGTAGAACTTGAAGCTTTTCAGCAATCGCTCGCCCGCCATGCCTACGATCAGGCCCTTTTCCTCGGTCATCTCGATAAAGTCATGCTCGATCATGGACACCATGAGGGTGCGGTAGTCTTCCTTCGTCACCTCCGAGAAGGGGGGCAGGGACAGGACCCGTTCGGCCAGACGGCGGGGGGACAGCTCCCCCGAGGCGGCCAGCACCGACAGGGTCTGGTGGAAGAGGAGGGACATGGGCATCTTGCGGTGCTGGGGCGGCTCGATGAAGCGCTCCTCGATGTAGAGCTGGATGATGGCAATGCCCCGCAGAAGCTCCCAGGGGATCAGCTGGGGCAGGGGGGTATTGGGCAGGGGATCCTCCTCGCGGAAGACCATCATCATCTCGGGGGGCTCTCCCCGTCTGCCCGACCGTCCCAGCCGCTGGAGGAAGGAGGTGACGCTGTTGGGGGCTTGGCTTTGCAGGACCCGCTCCAATCGGCCGATATCAATACCCAGCTCCATGGTGACGGTAGCGCAGGTGACGGCGAAGATCTCCTCGTCCTTCATCTTGGCCTCGGCCTCCTCGCGGATGGAGGCAGAGAGGTTGCCATGGTGGATCAAAAACACATCCTGCTCTCCCCGCGCCTTGGCGATCTGGCGGAGGGTGGCGCAGAGGTATTCGGTCTCCTCGCGGGAGTTGGAGAAGACCAGGGATTTCTTGTCCTTGACGCAGTCGTACATATACTCGTAGCCCGCGTCCAGGGGGTGAGCGGCGGTCTTGGGGAGGGCGGACTCCACCATAGAAGCGGCGACGGCTTGGGCGGTGGAGAGGTCAAGGGCCTTCTCAAAGTCGGTGATCTCACCGGCACCCTCCGTGCTGTCCTCGGCGACGTCGTCATGACCGCCTTGTTGAGAATCCGCAGGCTCCGCCGACTGGTTATCCTTGGCGTTCTGGATATAGAAATGCTCCAGACCCAGCCGCCACTTGATCTTGCCCTCCTCTAAGGTGGGGACGTCCACGGGGACGCCCGTATCTCCCGCCAGCCAGTCGGCGGCGAGATTGGGGTCTCCTATGGTGGCCGACAGACCAATCCGGCGGGGGGTACGGCCGATGAGATGGCCGATGCGGGTGAGCTGGCAGATGATCTGGTTGCCTCGATCCGAGCCTGTGAGGGTATGGATCTCGTCGATGACGATGTAGCGGAGGTCACCGAACAGCCGCAAAATATCGTTGGAGCGGTTGATGAGCATGGCCTCCAGAGACTCGGGAGTAATCTGCAGAATCCCCGAGGGCTTCTCCAAGAGCTTTTTCTTGTGGGACTGGGCCACGTCCCCGTGCCAGCGGGTCACGCGGATGCCCGTCATATCCAGAAGCTCCTCCATGCGCCCGAACTGGTCGTTGATGAGGGATTTCAGAGGGCAGATGTACAGTGCCCCCACGCTCATGGGCGGATTCTCACAGAGGTCGGACAGAATGGGGAAAAAGGCCGCCTCGGTCTTGCCGCTGGCGGTGGAGGAGGTGAGCAGGAGGTGGTGGTCGGTCAGAAACAGCGTTCTCGCCGCCGCCACCTGTACCCCACGCAAAGACTCCCAGCGGTGGGTGAAGATGTACTCACGGATGAATTCGGGAAAGCGTTCGAATATGCGGTCGGCTTCGGTCATGGGGGCTCCTTTCGGAAATGCAAAATGCAAAGTGCAAAATGCAAAATTGTGATGCTGAAAAGCTTTTTTGTTTCAAATGCCCAATATCCACTCCCCAAGGGGAACGGCGGCGAACAAGGAGAAGAAGGCAAGGACAAAGCTCGCAATGCCCAGAACCGTCCACATGGTCGCCACTGCGGATTCTTCCTCGGTATAGCCGGTTCGCAGATTAGACAGGATGATCTGAGACACGATGAAATGAAGGGCAAGGGGGATCAGTCCAATCGTCGCAAAGCCCAGACTCAGCACGTTGATCCCCGCAAAAATCAGATGTATCAAGGTCGTGATACGGGTATAGCGAACCATTTTCGCCTCCCTTTTACCCGAGATACGCGGCTTGCCCAACAGCTCGCGCAGGGGAGTATGTACCCGCCCGCAGGCCTTGGAAACGGTCTCGTCACACTGTACCACGGCGGCGGTCACCATCCAAAGGAACAGAGCGATCACGCCGAGAACCCCTACGGAGATCAATACCGCCGAAACACCTTCCAAAACGACAATGCGGTGCGCCTCCAACTGTTGAACTAGTGTCTCACCGCCAAAACCGCACAGAAAACAGCCTATCCCACATCCAAGCCAAATACGCAGGGCACGATGGGTGGCGGAATCAGATCTTTTCATTTTCACTGTCGGCTCCCTTCCGTAATATGTCAGGTATGGCTCACGACAAAGTGATTCATACGCGCCCGCAGGGCTTCCGGATCGGCAAACTCGGTCATCTCCACCGTCTCGTCGGCATCGCTGTCGTCGCTCATAAAGACGGTCTCGTTATCGAGGTTGAAGCTGATGGTCTGCCCGTTTCGGGTCACGAACAAGTCGATCATGCCGTCCTCCTCGCGGAAGAGGCACTCGGTGATGGTGGTCCCCGCCTCAAAGAAGTCGGGGGCGGAGTCGGATCTCAAAAGCTCCCAGACCTCCGCAAAAAGTCCTTCTCTCGGAGGGATTGTGTGGGCTTTCTCTACCGCCTTTTGGGTAGGGGCTTTTTTCTTTTTGAACAGGCCAAACATGGTTCAAGTCTCCTTTAGAAATCCAGGTCCTCGGGGTTAAACTTCTTTCGCTCTTCGGCGGGAGCAAGCCCCCGCCCTACGGATGTCTCCGAGGATTTTTCTGCGGCCGTCGGCGCCCACGCGTCCTCGGGATCGCTGTCCTCATGCTTCAAGGTCACGGCCGACCCCACCACCTGCTCGAAGGTGGCCTCGGGGTTCTGCATGAGGATGTTCAGAACGGTCATGTAGTCGCGGAGCATCTCGCGGGGGGTAATCATGCTGTCGGCCCCCGCGCGGGAGAGGCAGAGGTTGAGGAAGGCCAGCTGCTGGGCGTCGGTGATGCGGCATTCCCAGCCGTAGAACTGGGCGTAGAGGGCGGTCACGCGGCGGATGAGGGCCAGCAGCTCGTCGTCAGCCAGACGGCGCAGACGGATCACGGGGCCGATGAGATTCTTGAAGCCCTCCAGGGCGAATCGGCTGTCGCAGAGGCGTGAGCGGAGTGCCTCATAGGAGAACAGACCGCGGCGGGGATCCTCCAGGAATTGGGGTGTACCGCCAAACACGATCCCCAGACCCGGGGCGCGGCCCTGGAGGGTGTCGTTGAACATGGAGAGGATCTTCTCGTAGTTGTTCTCACGGCTGACGCGGTGGACGATCTTGTAGAGATTGACGCACTCGTCGATGAAGACCATGAGGCCGCGGTAGCCCATCTTGCGGACCAGAGAGGCCCAGAGCTTGAGGAAATCGTACCAGTTGTCGTCGTCGATGATAACCGACACGGGAAAGCCCAGCTCGGCTCTGGCCTCGGTCTTGGTGGCGTACTCACCGCGAAGCCAGCGCAGGCAGGCGGACATCCGCAGGCGGGCGGTCTCCCCATCCTCGCGGTAGGCCTTGTAGTAGGCGGTGATGACACGGGCGAAGTCGAAGCCCCCTACCAGAAATTCCAGCTCCCGCATGGTATCGCTGACCTTGCGGGTCATGAGATCGTCAAAGCGGTCATCCTCGGGGGACACGCCGTTCGAGATCAGCTCGTCCTGCATCATGCCGATCCAGCGGGCGATGAGCTTGGGGAGCGCGCCGCCGTCGGGGGAGGCCTTGGAGGCCAGATTCTTCATCAGCTCACGGTAGGTAGCCACGCCCGACCCGCCGCTGCCGTAGAGACGGCGCTCGGGGGAGAGGTCGGCGTCGGCGGTGATGAAGTCCCGCTCCAGGGCGTAGCCCCGGATGAGCTGAATGAGGAAGCTCTTACCGCTTCCGTATCGGCCGATGAGGAAGCGCATGGAGCCGCCGCCCTGGTCGATCTGCTCCAGATCGGAGAGGAGTGCCGCAATCTCGTCCTTGCGCCCGATGGCGATGTAGGGTGCCCCCGCGCGGGGGACGACGCCCGCCGACACCGAGGCCAGCAGAGACCCCAGCACGCGGCGCGGGACTTTCACTTGGGTTTGATTAGTGTTTTCCATATATTTACTCCGTTTATTGGATTGGGAAAGGAATGCTTGGTGTAGCGGTGCAGTTGGTAAGTTCAAATTTCAGTTTGTCGGTGAGATACAAGTTACAAGATACAAGATACAAGATATGTAAAAACCCTTACGACGACTCCCGTTTCTATATCTTGTATCTTGTATCGGCCGAGCTTGCTCGGCGCGTATCTTGTATCTCTTCGATAAACCCCAATTTACATGATCCTCACTCTTGGATCATCGCCGCAACCGCGTCGCGGTAGTCTTCAATGACGGTATACCCGCCCATGCCGTCGTCCTCCAGGATGATATCCCCGATCTCCCCGTCGGCGGTGAGATCATTGAGCTCGTCGGCCAGGGCGTCGGGCATCTTGCCGAGGGTCTTGGCGGCGGCACGGAGGGCGGCAGAGTCACCGTCCAGAGCGGCCTTGATGAAGGGGACGTAGGGGGCAAGGAGAGAATCTTCCCCTCTCTCGGCGGTTAAAGCAGGCTTGGTATTGACCGCGCTCTCGCCGCTCTCGCCGCTCTCCCCGTTCCCCTCCGTTTGCGCCACAGGCGCAACATCATTCCCCGAGCTTGCTCGGCGGACATCATTTGCGCCCCGCTCAACTTCATTTCCGATCGGCGGAACATCATTTTCCGCTCCGTCGGCAACCTCAAAGGCCTCCACCAGAATACGGGTGGTCTCCCAGGAATCCGCCTCGATGGCGGCGGCGTCCGTGAGGGACACGGCCTTTGGGGGCAGATCGTACAAGGATTCGTATGCGGGGCGGGGTTCTTCCTTCTTCTTGACGGGAACAGCCGATTTCGGAGGCTCCAGGGGATTCAGGTATGCGTCCAGGGCATCCCGCACGGGGATGGGCAGGGACATGACCGACAGCCTGGAGCGCACCCCAACCCAGGAGCGCAGGCGGTTCTCCACGTGCTTAACCATATCTCCCATAAGGAATCTCAGCTCGTGGGAGCGGGAGAAGGAGGTATAGGATACCTCGATCTTTCGTTTGTTTCGGTAGGAGCAGAGAGCCCCCGTGTAGGCGTCGCGGGTAACGGTGGAATCCAGCATGGTAATCACCGGCTTGCCGGCAGGCTTCTGTCCGTTGGCTCCCAGAAGCAGGGGGAGAACGTGAGCCACGGCGGCAGGGATGGTAGAGTCGAAGAGATCCCTGTGCTCGCCCTGGGCGAATTTGGACTTATGGTAATCGTACTGACAGCAGTGCCGCATCAATATGCGTGCCGTTTGAAGGGCGGTCGGGTTGACCTCCATCCCCGTCAGCACGGTATTCCCCTCGGGCAGGCGGACGGCGGCGGAGAGGTAAAACTCCTTCAGACGGCTCTCCTGAATGATAATGTCCAGGGCGGGAGACAGAAGATCCACGGGAGCGATCAGTCCATGAATGAGGCAGTAGTCGCAGAGCCACTCGCACATATAATGATCCAGCTGGGTGAAGGGCTTACGGTAGGCCATCCAAACCCGCGCCATGGCGTCGCGGCGATCCATGGCCTCATCGGGATTGTTCACGGGGAGGTTGATGAGCTCGAAGAGGTAGAGCAGAACGTAGGCGTAGTCGGTGTCGGGGTACTGTCCGCCCCGCACCAGCTCCCGCCAGTAAAGATACCACGCCTCGGAACGCCGGTTCAGCTGGGTATACTGGGGAAAATAGGAGAAGAAGCCAACCTTGTCGGCGGTGGCACGGGGCTTCATGCCGTCGTAGCGGACGGCGTCCTCCATGAAGCTGTCGAAATAGTGGTAATTGGCCTGCCAGCCGAACACACGGACACGGTGGAGCAAAAGGCCGTCGGGACGGTAATCAGCCAGCGGCTCGGCGATGTTCCGATCCCCCCGCTTGTGAGGCGGAACGTAATGAACCGCGCTTTCGGGAACGGGCTCGGAAACGGCGCGGGGTGCGGAATGAGACTCGGCCTTGGAACGGCTGTACGCCTCTGCCGTCGGGTTGCTTTCCCGTTCGTTCTGAGAGGGGGACGTCACCGTCAAAGGGGCGGCGGCCACGGGCTCGGCGATTCCTTGGGGTGAGGACTCACCGCCGGCCAAAGCAGGCTTCTTGGGGGTCAGCTCGATCTCCACCGCCGCAGGAGTCATGCGGGGCGGGGGCGGGGTTCTGCGGGCGGGTCGCTCGGGGAGCAGCTTCTCCACGTCCCAGAAGTCGTCGATCTCCCGCTTGCGGTCGGATTCGGCGGTGTTTGGGTGATTTTTCTCCCATTCGGTCATATTCGTGCCTCCTTTCCCATGGCTTTCAGCGATTCTTTGTAATATATTATTGTACCATACATTGGATTGCTTGTCAATGATTTTTCGGGAATTTGCAGAAAGGACACGAACAGATGTTTGGATGGGACGGGTGCGCAAGGAGGCCCGCTGCCCGTATTCCCTCGGAGGCTTCCCTCAAAAATCCCCCGACAAGAAAACCGAGAAGCCAACCTCTGTCAGCCTCTCGGTCATTCCGTTTCTTCGTTGTCCTCAAATAACGCCTCCATAGGCACCCCCAGCACCTGCGCGATCACCCGCACCTCCTTGTCGGTGGCGATCCGCGTCTGCCCCTCCAGCTTGGAGTAGCTGGTGGGATTGATGTCCAGCCCCGCCACTTGCAGGCGGGCGATGAAGTCCTTTTGCTTGATTCCGCGTGCCTTGCGGAGGGCTTCTACTCGGCGGCCGATCATGTTGCGGTCGTCGTATCCGTTCGCTCTGGTTTTCATATCGGCCTCCTGTCTATAATTCTTTTTTAGAATTATATCACGGTAAACCGTTGACATAATTCCAAATTAGAATTATAATACAGAAGGAGGTGATTTATATGGAAAAACTGACCGTTTCTACCCCTTACGGGGAAGAGACTTTATACCAAGCCACGCTGGACGCAACTGTGGAGCATTTGGCGACGAGACTCATTCTCATGACCGAGTCCTTTTCCGCTCTGCCCATAACCGCCGAACTGACCGAACAGCTCCTCCCCGCCGCCGGGGCCGCGTGGGATCATTGGGCACTCAACGGCATAGCCTATCTGGAGCTTACCCCCGAATGTCTCACGGGCTTTGGCTTTTCCATCTCTTTGAGGGAATGTCCCGATTGCCCGCACCTGGCCACACCCATGGAGTGCTGGGGCCTCGCGGTCGCGGTGGCGGAACGGCTTGCCAAGGCCTGCGGGGCGAGGGTCTGCCCGCTGTATCTGGAGAATGCCTTGGGGATGGCCGTGGGGGATCTTCGGGTGACGGTGGGGGTTGGAAAGGCGTAGGTTTCAAATTTGGGTTTATCGAACAGATACAAGATACAGAGATACAAGATACAAGATATAGAACGGCTGTTGCCGTAAGGATATTTCATATCTTGTATCTTTGTATCTTGTAACTTGTATCTCACCGAAAAACTGCAATTTATCAACAAAAGGAGCGCCCCCAATCCGGAAGCGCTCCTCTTTTTATTCGGTAAATCTCAATACTCCACCGTAAGCTCCTCCCCCACGGGAATGGCGTATGCCTTCCCCGTGAGGATCAGCGTACCGCCCGCGCGGGTGGTGGTGACAGTGCAGGTGTGGCTATCCATCTTGACGGTGACCTCGCCGCCCTCGGGCAGGGGGACTTTACCGTCGATGTGCTTGTACATACCGCGATTGGGCTCCACATTGTAGGTCTCGTAGCCCACCGAGGTGGGGTAGACGCCCAGGCAGTAGCGGCCCAGGAGGTAGATGGGACCGCCGCCCCATGCGTGGCAGAGAGAGCAGCCGTACTTCATGCCGTACATGCCGTAGTGCTGGATGCCCTCCTGCTCGGGGAGGTACTGCTCCCAGATGGAGGTGGCGCCCAGCTTGACCATGCCGCCCCAGTAGGACTCGATCTTCTTCTGCACCGCCGACAGCTTGCCCATCTTGGCCAGGGCGCACAGCTCGAAGAACTCGAAGTAGGGGGTGGTGATCTGGGTGATGTCGTCATTCTCCAGCACCATGCGGGTTATCTTGCGGGCCCGCTTTTCGGAGACGAAATCGTACATGATGGCGAAGATATTGGCGTGGCGGGTGATATGCTCGCGGCCCGTGGTGTAGCAATCCACAAAGCCCCCGCGATCCTCCCGCCAGAAGTCCCGCATGATGCTACGCTTCAGCTTGTCAGCGGCCTTGCGGTAGCCGTCACCGTCCAGCCCCACCAGCTCGGAGAGGGCGGCCATGGCGTTCCGACACTGCCAGAAGAGGATCTGCTCGGCGCAGAGGTCGCCGCCCTTGTCGATGTCCGACCAGTCGATGAAGATCCAGTCACCGGGACGGTGGCAGACGTAGCCCAGTTCGTTGAGACGGCCTTCAATGAAGTCATAGAGCGCCTTCAGACGGGGGTAGTAGACCTGAATGAACTGCTTGTCCCCCGTGGCGTAGTAATACTCATACGCGCCGATGATGAGGTACATGGAGTAGTCGTTGATGGTGTTGATATGCTGCTCGTAGGGGGGCTTACCCAGAAGGGCTACGATGGTGCGCTTGGTGATGGCGGGATCGAAGAAGAGGTAGTTGTTGGCCTTGTAGGACTGGTAGGCGTCACCCGACCAGCACCAGCGGTCCCGCTTGATGCCGTCCAGGAAGAACTCGCGGGAGTTGAGGTGGAGGGTATAGGCGCAGATGTCCCAGATCTTCTTCACGTCGCGGCGGTTGCAGGAGAAGGAGGCACGATCCGTGAGGGGCAGGTACTCGTAGTCGGCAATGACGTTCACGGGCTCGGGGCCGTCGGACTTGATACAGATATAGCGGAAGGCGCGGCCGGCCAGGTCGTAGTGGGCCTTGCCCGTCACCGTCTCGCGGATGAGGGCGAACTCGGGATCGGTGGCCTCTTCCTTGGACTCGCCGTAGACCACGCGGACCGTGGCGGCGGGATCGGCGTCAAAACGCACGATGCCGTACATCTCCCTGCCAAAGTCGTAGAGCTTGCCCTCGGGGGTGCTTACGATCTTGACTGCCTTGCGGGTCTCGTAGGCGAAGGGGAAGATACGGGGATCGTCCTCGGGGGAGGTGTAAGCGTCCCAGGTACCCACGGGAACGGGACCGCCTGCCAGATGATCGCAGACCCAGGTGCCGTCGGTGACCAGGTAGTTGGAGTTGATGTAGAGGCAGGGGAAACCCTCCTGGGCCAGAATAACGACGCGGATGGCGTGGTCGCCTGCGGGAACGGTATGGTCCTGATTGACAGCCAAGCGGCGGCCGTCGATGGTGACGTAGGCCTTGTGGGGGGTCACCACGCGGACGGTATCCTCCCCGTCAGAGTGGTAGGCTTTGGCAAAGCTTGCGGTGGGGTAGGGCGCGGACAGGGACCAGAAGCAGGGATACTCCACCCCGAACTCCTCCCGGCGGCTGTGGAGCTTCATGCTGTGGTACAGCTCGAAATCTCCGTTGTACCAGATCCATTGGGCTTGAGACATTTGTGTATTCCTCGTTTCTTGAAGATTTTTGGCCGATCCGATACCGTAGAATCGGCGGTTGGGCAATGGTAAAAGCCGAAATACCGGAAGCACGGAGGCACGGAACGCAGGGGTTGGCGGCTCGTCCTCACACTTTTATGATGTTGCTGTAGCCTACCCGTCCGCAAGCATCGGTGACCTCGGCGCGAACATAGATCTCATGACGCTTGAATTCGTAGACAGCCTCGGTGATCTGCTCGCCCCGCACCATGCGCCCCGCTGACCACACCGAATTGGACAGAAACGCAATTTTTACAGCCGGCGAGCAGGTGACCTTGACCGCTGTGGGCGAGATCCGCTCCAGGTGCACCTCGGGCCCCATGGTGGCGTAGAACCGCCCCTGCCGCAGTGCCTCCACAACCCCCAGCTCCTCCACGGCATCGGCCTCGGCCATGATCCAGCCACGGCATTGATCTCCGTCGTAGTAGTGGGTGTCATCGGTGGCCAAGAGGGGGAGGAACAGACCGTAGGATGCAATCTGATCCACAATGATGCCCGAATAGGGGCGGTCGGACATTCCCCAGTCCGAGACTGAATTGTAGATCTCGGTCGCATCAAAATCAGCACAGCCCAGAATCTGTTCGGGCGTATTGAGGCTCCATGCAGGGTGCGCCAGGATGGCCAGCCCTCCCGCTTTGCGGATGCGGTCCACCATATCCCGCACGCGGTCGCGGATGCGGCCGTCCTGGTTGTGCAGGTAGTCCTCGGGAATCGCGGGATCGCAGGTCATACCCACGCCCACGATGTGGTAGGTCTCATGAACCCCCGTCCATTCATCCACACCACCTACGTTGTACTCACAGCCCGACAGGATGGGGAGGCCGCCTATTTCCCCGCCGGGGCCGTAGACCCAGTGGTCGGTGAACGCGATGGCATCGTAGCCCGCTTCCTTGTAGATGGCGGCGGCCTCCTCGGGGGTCTTATGCCCGTCGGACAGGGTGGTGTGGGTGTGGAGCCCCAGCTTGAGGCGTTTTTTTCCGGTGAGATCGGTGAACATAGACGTAATACCTCGTTTTTCTTTGGCTCCTGCCGTCAGTCGGTCAGCTCGCCCGCCTCCTCCAGTGCAAGAAGCCCCTCCCATGCGTCGGAAACGGCGGTGGCGGCGTACTTGGCCAGAGCGTAACGCAGGGCGGTAGGACATTCCTCGGAGAGGGGGAGGGTGACAGCGGGGAGCATTTTCTTTTGAATGGGATTGAGCAAAACTTGGGAGTCTTCCTTGAGCTTGGCCATAGGTCTTTCCTTCCTTTGAGAGTCGGATTTCGGATTCAGCGGCGGGCGGGATGCTTCCCCGCCTTATGGGTAGGCGTTTGAGGCTTGGGTCGAGTCAGTATCCCACCCAACAGGTGCAGGGGCAGGACGCCGATCCTCGTGATCCATGAGAGCAGATCCCCCTCTCCCCCGAAGCAGAGGGACAAAAGGATCAGCAGAGCCGCCGTGAGGCCTCCGCAGACAAGGCCGGCGGCCACGGGGCGGGACGGGTTCAGCTTCCCCGCCACGAGCCCGCCCACAAGAGCCGAAATACCCAAAGCGGCGGCCGATGCGGGGGAGATCCAGGCAGTGGGGTCGGGGCATTGGTACACTGCGAGGGCCGATGCCGTGACCAACAAAAGCGCGGATAGGGCAGTGATCCCCAGGGTGATGGGATAGGCTCGCAGGATAGACGAAAAGCCGCCTGCTTGTGCGTCAGGCGGCTCCTCATTCTGCCTCGGGCGGAGATGCGCGGGGCGGTCGGGGCGTCTCCCGACGGACGTATGCGGGGTGTGTTGGCTGTGGGTGTTCATGGTATCCCTCCGTTCAATGACCTTTTCGGTGCAATATATGCGGAGGGCTTCCCGATTAGAACGGGGGGGCGGATGCCCGATCAGTCCTGTGCGTCCTCGGCCTTGACGTCCACGCGGGAAACGGCGGTCTTGAGGATGCGGATACGGGTGCGGTCGTGGCTGGTCTCCAGAACAAGGGTCTCCTCCTTGATGCTGACGACCTTACCGATGATGCCGCCGATGGTGGTGATCTCGTCACCCACCTGCAAGGAATCCCGCATATTCTGGGCTTCCTTCTCCTGCTTCTTATTGGAGCGGCTGGTGAAGAAGAACATGGCAATCATGACCACCAGGAGAAGTCCCATGGTGATGAAGGAGCCCATGCCGCCGCCTGCCGCGTCGGTCAGAAAGAAAAGTGCGTTCATAGTAAAAAATCCTCCAAATGGAATACGTTACCGTTTATTATACCGCATATGCGGAAAAATATCAATAGCTTATTTGTAAATTCCTGTAAAAAATCCCGGCAAAAAGGATCATACCGTCAGGGCACCCTTGTCGGACCGCCTATGGCTGAGCAACCACTCGATGGCACCGTACTCGTACATGGCAGGCTCCCAGGCGTTGTGGTTCACACCGGGCAGGAGGGTAAGTCTGATCTTCCCGCCGGCGGCCCGCACAGCGCCTGCCATGCTGATGCTCTCGGTGACGGCTACCGTACCGTCGTCCACGCCGTGGAAGGCCCAGATGGGGACGTCCTTCATGCGATGGGCGTTCCAGGCCATGCCCCCTCCGCAGATGGGCACGGCAGCGGCGAACAGCTCGGGGGTGGCCATGAGCATGGCCCAGGTCGCATAGCCTCCCATACTGGAGCCCATGAGGTAGACGCGGTCGGAGTCCACGTTCTCCATCTGCGCGGCATAGCGGATGAATCCGATCAGCTCGGAAAAGCACATATACCAGTTATCGAATTCGCAGAGCGGCCCTGCGACCAGGACGGGAATATCCTTCTGATGGATATACTCCTCCATCATGTAGGGATAGCGGGGGAGCTCCAAATCGTGTCCGCGACCGCCCGCGCCGTGGAGGTAGATGATGAGGGGATACTTCTCGGCGGGATCAAAGCGGTTGGGCAGGGCGAGATTATACTGAATGGTATTGTATCGACAGTGCTGCATAGTCATCTCCTTGGTCTGATATACTGGCGAAGGAGCTCCGCCGAGGTCTGCAAGGGCTCACTTTATGATAGCACACGGGGTGGGATTTGTCAAGTCTTGTGGAAAAATCCTCCGAATTCTCTTGTGAATTCCTCCAAATTGTTTCTCATCGCTTGCAAAACCTGCCGCTTTGTGGTATAATGGGTACAATGGCTATGCTGAGTCAAGCCCGCCGCATCGGAAAGGAGTGCCCTATGAATACCGTGATCTTTTCGGCCGCCAAGCCGGTCTTTTCCCCCAAGCTTCCCCAAGCATCCGTTGCCGTTTCCCAATACGGTTTTTACTACGCCCTGGATCTGACCGCCCCGGACGGCGAGGAAGGATTGACCGCCGAGCGGGTGGCGATCCGTCTGGCCGCCCGCAATATCTACCGCCTGTACGTCAACGGCGACATCGTCATGCAGGGTCCCGCCCGCACCGCCCACGGCTACTGCCGCGTGGACGAGGTAGAGCTGACCGACCGCCTCATTGACGGAGTGAATCATATCGCCGTGGAGGTGGTGGCTTACGGCAGAGACTGGGAAGGCTACCGTCACTACTCCAACGACTGTACCCTGGAGGACGGTCTTTTCATCGCCGAGATCGAGGCCGACGGAAAGGTGATTGTCGCCACAGGCCGAGAGGAGTGGCTGGTCTGCCCCATCACCGCCCGCGCGCCGGTCTGCGAGCGCATTTCCCACAGCCGCGAGTGCATCGAGATCTACACTCTGGACGACGACTTCTACCTCTGGAAGCTGGGATACGGTGCATTCTCGCCCGCCGCGCCGATGGAATCTGAGCCCGTCTACCTGACCCACGAGGCACTGATGCCCACGTTGAAGGAGTATTTCTTTGAGGAGGTTACGGGCTTCGGCGCGACGCGTATAGACGCCGACAAGGAAATCGAACCCTTCTTCTACGAAACCGCCGTCCCCGTATTTCAAACCCTTCCCGAGCGTCCCACTTCGGATTGCCGCCGCACCGTGGAAAACCCGGAGGGGATGGTACGCGCCGAATTTGACGGTGACGGCCTGGTGCTGACTCCCGAAAGCACCTCTGATTTCTTTGCTTCCTGGGATGGCGGAGAGAGCCGCGTGGGCTTTATCCGCATAGCCGTAACCTGTGAACAGGCGGGAACCATCGACATAGTCCGCTCTGAGATCATGGACGTGGACGGCACCCTTCCCTACTACTTCAATAATGTCACCCGTCTCCACGTTCCTGCGGGGCTGACCGAATTCGTCACCATGGAGCCCGCTCTGGCACGGTATATGGCGGTGCATTTCCGAGGGGTCGGACAAGTAACGGTGCACAGCCTCTCCATCCTGGAGGATTCCTACCCCGACGAGAAGCGAGCCTCCTTCCTCTGCTCTGACGACCATATCAACCGTCTCTACAAGGCGGCGAAAAAGACCCTGTTGCTCAATACCCTGGACATTTTCATGGATTGTCCCGAGCGCGAGCGGGGCGGCTGGCTCTGCGACTCTCTCTGGACGGGTCGGGCCGCCTCCCTGTTGCTCTCGGACAACCGTGTGGAACGGGAATATCTGGAGAACTTCCTCCTGACCCCCGCCGAGGGTATGGGTCACGCCTTCTTCCCCGAGGTCTACCCCGCCCTTAAGGATTGCTATCCTCATTTCACGGGTCTGACCACCTGGACCTTCTGGCTCATGGTGGAGGTCTGCGAATTCATTCGCCGAACCGGTGATATCGCCTTCCGCGACGAGCACAAGCCCCGTGTGGCGGCCTTTGTCAAGGGTAGCCGCGACTTCATGGGCGCGTGCGGACTCCTGGAGAATATGCCCGCCATCTTCATTGACTGGTCTCAGGCCAACAACGGCGAGAACGTCCAGCCCATCTCCACAGCGGCCAACGCTCTCTACGCCTATATGCTGGAGCGTCTGGGCGAGACCTTCGAGGAGCCCGATTGGGCGGCTGAGGGAAAGCGGGTCAAGGCGCTGCTCCGCTCTGCCGTCGTTGGCGGCAGGAATATGGCCTCCTTGAAGCACATTCCCGACTCCCTGACCTTCGAAAGCGGTGTTTTCCGCTCTCGCGGCAAGTATAGCGAGGCGGCTATGTATACGTCCCTGTGGTGCGGTCTTTTCTCCCCCGAAGAGGCACCCATGCTGTACCGAACCGTCCGCGACTTTATGGGCCCTGCGCCTCTCTTCGCCAAGGATCCCATGGTGGGAGAGAGCCAGCTCTTTATCGGTCTGTGTATCCGTCTGGATATGCTGACCCGTGCGGGAGCTTACGGCAAGATGTACGAGGATCTCCTGGCCATCTGTGAGCCCCAGCTCCGCGAGGGTCCCGGCACCATCTGGGAAAATACCGCCATCGACACCTCCTCCCGCTGCCACGGCTTTACCGCCCATTTCGGTGTGCATCTGATGCGGGATGTACTGGGTCTCGGCTTCCCTCTCTACGATGGAAACGGCGAGGGCGACCCCGTTCTGAAGATTGCGCCCCACATTTGCGGTCTGCGCTGGGCGAGGGGTACCCGTGAGACCCCCGAGGGGCTTATCAGCGTGGATTGGCGGTACGACGGGGATTCCTTCTCCCTGCGTGTGACCGCACCCGAGGCATATGCCTGCCGCGTGGAGCTCCCCCGCGAGGTAAGAATGCTGGATCCGGAGAAGGTTTCGGTGGTCGTGAAGACCTATTGACAGCCTGCGTATATCCATCTTCATGCCGTTTTTGAAAATAAACCACAGGTTGATTGACAACGGCGGAAAAATATGCTATAATACAGCCATCACGGAAACGTGAAATTTAGTCCGAGACCGAAGGAGAGGTAGTGCACGACCGAACATTCGGAGGTAGGGCGGAAAGAAAGGAGGCGGAGTTATATATGACTAACTCGGTAAAATTCGGATGCTGTATCCCGCGCCTCACGGGTTGGCGCGGCTGATGTCCTTTGCGGACGGATAGGCTGAACCACAAAGCACCAACAATTCATTCGTATAAGGATCATCCAAGCACATCCGACTCTGACCCCCGCCCTGCTTCACCGTGGGGCGCGGGGGAAGGGGTATGATTTCGGGGCCAAACAGAGGTCAGAGTCTGGGACGCCCGTAACCCGCAATTGCGGTGGAAACCCACCGACCATTTGCTAAAGGAGAAATGTGCCTACATGATTCAACCCACAGAGCTCGGGTACCGCATCGCCGCCAAGCGACGGGCCCGCGGGCTGACGCAAGGACAGGTCGCCATCCATATGGGGGTATCCCCGCAGGCCGTCTCCAAATGGGAGCGCGGACTTGCCTGCCCCGATCTGGTTTTTCTGGACGATCTGGCGGATCTTCTGGACGTGAGCATCGAGGAGCTGCTTTTAGGCAGACCCTCGGTAAGCCTTGCATCAGCGTAAATGAATAAAACACGCAGGACGGATTCGTGCAAGACCGTTCTGCGTGTTTTTTTGTTTGGTTTACCGATCTGCGATCCGATGGGTCTTTGCGGAGTACACCCGCCACACCCACGGCGCAGGACATATGATGACTGCTACATAGACCTCGTCGCCCTCCCTCAGGATGCTCCAGAGGGTACTGTCGATCACGCACCGTCCGCGTCCCGCGAGATAGACCACGTAGGCCTTGTCCGGATAAGCGGCGCGGCCGTTCGTGTGAAGCTCGGATTCCTCGGTCAGCTCGCTTACGGTGTCTGTCTCAATGGTTACAAAATCCCGGCCGAGATCCCGGCGGTAGCGCTTGAAAGCCTTTCCCGCCCGATAGAGCAGGACGGTATCACCGACCCAGAAGGGCACCGCGCCGATCAGCAAAAAGCTCCAAAGAAGGAGAGGCGAGAAGGCGCAGAAATGGATCACCGCCGCCGTGAACCCTACGGCCAGCAGGGTCACGAACGTAATCGGGACGACCGCTGAGATCACTGCGTATTTTTCGTCCTTCAGGATCTGCGCTTGGAGCTTGGCGCGGGAAAGGAGCGTCCGTTCATCCAACTGCATGGCTTATTCCTCCCGGGGTATGACGTACCCGCCCTCTACAGCCTTGGCCACCTTGGCTTCGCTGTCGGCCTTGAGCTGGGCCCGCAGTCCCTTTGTCCAGTCCGAGAAGGACGCGGCCCGCTCACCGTACACCATATTCTCGGAAAACTCCAAGGGGATCCACGTGTCCAGAGACGCCTCGTTATGGGAGACCACCGCCTCCATGTTGTCCAGAGCCTTGAAGAGCTTGGCCTCGGGAGTCTCCAGCGCGTCCATCTCATCGTACAGCGCGATGAACTCGGCGGCCATGTCAGCGGGCAGAGTCCCCACCAGCTCCCGTACTGCCCGTGCCTCGGTCGCTTCGTGGTCGGCGGTCTTATAGAAGGAGGGAATGTCCCCCGTAACCGCTTCGCCAAAGTCGTGGATGAGGCACATTTTCAGCACCTTCACCATGTCCAGCCCGGGATACTCGTCGGTGCAGAGCAGAGCCATCACAGCCAGCCGCCAGGAGTGCTCGGCCACGCTCTCCCGCCGCCCCTCGGAGCTCCAGGAATGGCGGGTACGGCATTTCAGCTTCTCGATCCTGCCGAGAAAATCGATATAGGTACGGTAATCCATGCGCACATGACCTCCCTTAATCCCCGTCGCAGGTGGAGCAGGGCTTTTCTATGCCGTACATCCATTCAGCGGTACGGAAGGTTCCCCGTATCACGTCCTCCGCATCACGGATATGACGGCAATCGGGATCAAAATGGTATACGCTCCCGCCTTTGACCCAGTAAACACAGTTGGGATCGCGGGAGACAGTCTCTCCATCCGTCTCAGCGGGCTCGCGGTTCGGGGAAAACAGCTCGCTTGAAACCAAGGCAAGCTCCTCGGGAGTGATGGGGCGTCCCGCATCAAAGCCCTCGGAGGGGGCGCAGGAGGACAGCAAGAGCAGTATCACACTCCCAAGCAACGAAACGGCGACGGATGCCCGGATGTTCCTTACGAAACGGCGATCCCTCACAGACCCGCGCAAGCCTTCTCAGCCTCCTCTGCAAGGATCTGTACGGCGTTTTTGAGATCCTCCCACGGGATGTTCAGCGCGGGGAGCAAACGGATCTTGGACTTCGCCTTGATGGGCAGGATCCCTCGCTCCATGCAGGCCTTCAGAATAGCGGAGCTGTCGCCCTCGGTCTCGATGCCGATCATGAGGCCCAGACCGCTGACCGACTTGATGCCCTTTTTGCCCGTGAGGGTGGTGAAGATATACTCCGACTTGGCCTTGACCTCGGCAAGTAGGGTATTGTCGATGCGTTCGAGGACATGGCAGGCGGCGGCGCAGGAGATGGGGTTCGCGCCAAAGGTGGAGCCATGCTGACCCGCCTTGAGGGTGCCGTGGGATTTCTCAAAGAACAGAGTGGCGCCGATGGGGAGGCCGCCGCCCAGACCCTTAGCGGTGGTGAGAACGTCGGGGGTGACGCCGTAGTGCTGATAGGCGTAGAGGTGACCGCTTCGGCCGTTACCCGTCTGTACCTCGTCCAGGATCAGAAGGACATTATACCTATCACACAGGGCGCGGAGGGACTCCATGAAGTCCTGCGAAAGAGGCATGACGCCGCCCTCGCCCTGGACGGGCTCGGCCATGACGGCGGCGCACTTGTGGGATTTCAAGAGCTCTTCAACCGACGCGGAGTTGTTGGCCTCGGCGTAGAGGAAGCCCTCGGTGAGGGGGGTGAAGTCGTTGTGGAAGGTATCCTGTCCCGTAGCGGCCAGGGTGGTAATGGTACGGCCATGGAAGCTGTTCTTCAGGGTGATGATGTGGTAGTATTCGGCACCCTTATTGGTGGCGGCCCAGAGGCGGGCAGTCTTGATGGCGCACTCGTTGGCCTCGGCTCCCGAGTTGGAGAAGAAGACCGACTTAGCTCCCGTGCGGGTACAGAGCTTCTCGGCCAGGCGGGCGCCGGGCTCGTGGTAGTAGAGGTTGGAGGTGTGCTGGAGCTTGCCCAGCTGCTCGGTGACAGCGGCCACCCAGCCCTCGTCGCTGTAGCCAAAGGTATTGACGGCGATGCCCGTGGCGAGGTCGATATACTGCTTCCCGTCCTCGTCCCATACAGTGGAGCCCTTCCCGTGGGTCAAGACCAGATCAAAGCGGCCGTAGGTGCCCGCTACGTACTGTTTATCGGTAGATTTGATATTGCTCATGTTGTACCTCCGTTACGATCATAATACCCAAGATCTGACAGATTACGGGCACACACAGGTGCGCCCCGGCCGTGAGATCCATAACTCAGGGTAACACGATCAAAATATGGTAGGGGCGCACCTATGTGTGCGCCCGTTTGCTTTGTTGGATATCACTCACCCATCACCATGGTGCCTGCGCCCTCATCGGTGAGCAGCTCCATGAGGATGGCGTGGGGAACGCGGCCGTCCATGATGGTGACGTCCTTGACGCCCGCGCGGATCGCCTCAATACAGCAGTCCACCTTGGGGATCATGCCGCCTGAGATCACGCCCTCGGCATACAGTGCCTTGGCTCCCTCCACGGTGACGCGGGGGATGAGGGTGGAGGGATCGTCCTTGTCGCGCAGGATCCCCGCCACGTCTGTCATCATAATGAGTCGCGCGGCACCCAAAGCACCCGCGATGTAGGCGGCGGCGGTGTCACCGTTGATGTTATAAACGTTGCCCTCGTGGTCGCTGGCTACGGTGGAAACCACGGGGATGTAGTTCTTCTCCAGCAGATCGTTGATGGGCTTGGCGCGAACCTTGGTGATCTCACCCACGTAGCCCAGCCGCTCGTCCTTGACCTTAGCCTCGATGATGCCGCCGTCCATACCCGAAAGTCCCACGGCGTGGCCGCCCTTCATCTGGAGCAGGGTGACCAGAGTCTTGTTGACCTTGCCCGCCAGCACCATCTGGACGATATCCACTGTCTCCTTATCGGTGACGCGGAGGCCGTTCACGAACTCGGGCTGCTTGCCCAGCTTCTTCATCATGTCGTTGATCTCGGGGCCGCCGCCATGGATGAGGACCACCTTGACGCCGATGAGCCACAGGAGGGCGATATCCTCCATGACCTGCTGTTTAAGTTGCTCATCGATCATGGCATTGCCGCCGTACTTGACCACCACGGTCTTACCCACGTACTGCTTGATATAGGGGAGCGCCTGAGTCAGCACCTCGGCGCGCTGGAAGTTGGTGAATTGAAGATCGTTCATGATGTTCTCCTTGTATTTGCCCTCTCACCCGCCTACGGCGGGAGTTCTCCCATAGGGAGAGCCTTGGAAGCGATATTCGCAGAGGCTCCCCCTCCGGGGGAGCTGTCGCGGAGCGACTGAGAGGGCATCCCCTCGGCAGTCATCCCATATTTTCTTATGTGCGGCGGAAAAATGCCCGATCTCCGTAAGGAGTGACGGTCGCTCCGACCGTCAAGGGCATTTCTTCCTGAACTTGAGGAGCGAGCGGATCAAGTTCGGTAGTCCCCGTTGATCTTGACGTACTCGTAGGTCAGATCACAGCCCCACGCGGTGGCCTCGGCACAACCGTCGGAGAGGGTGACCTTGACGGTGATCTCGTCCTCCAGAAGGATCTCCTTGGCGATCTCCTCGGAGAAGTCCACGCCCGCGCCGTTCTTGCAGACCAGGATCTCGCCCTTGCGGGAGGAGAAGACCACGTCGATGCCATTCACGTTCGTCTCCACCCCGCTGTAGCCGATGGCACAGAGCACACGGCCCCAGTTGGCGTCAGCGCCGAAGATGGCGGCCTTCATAAGGGAGGAACAGATGACCGACTTGGCGATCTTTCGGGCGGATTCGATGTCCTTACCGCCCTTGACCTCACACTCAAAGAGGCGGGTCGCGCCCTCGCCGTCAGCGGCAATACAGCGGCAAAGGTAGACGGTCAGGGTGTTCAGGGCCTTCATGAAGGCGTTGAAGTCCTCGCCCTCGGCGGTGATGAGGTCGTTCCCTGCTTGTCCGTTGGCCATAAGGGTGACCATATCGTTGGTGGAGGTGTCACCGTCCACGCTGACCATGTTGAAGGTGGCCTGAATATCGGTGGATAAGGCCTTCTGGAGCATTTCGGGAGATACGGCACAGTCAGTGGTGATGAACACCAGCATGGTGGCCATGTTGGGGTGGATCATACCCGAGCCCTTGGCGATACCGCCGATGTGGCAGGTCTTACCGCCCACCGTAAATTCCAGAGCGATCTCCTTGACCTTGGTGTCGGTGGTCATGATGCCGTGGGCGGCGTCCGAGGAGCCGTTCTTGTTGAGGCCTGCCACGAGAGCGGGGATACCATTTGCAATAGGGGTAATGTCCAGGGTCTGTCCGATGACGCCGGTGGAGGCGACCACCACGTCGGCGGGGGCAATATGCAGAGCCTCGCCCAGGAGGTCGGACATCTGCTCGGCGATCTCGATACCGTTTGCGTTACAGGTATTAGCGTTGCCGCTGTTGCAGATCACGGCCTGAGCAAAGCCGTCGGCGATGTGGTTCTTGGTGACGGTCAGAGGCGCGCCCTTGACGCGGTTGGTGGTGTAGACGCAGGCGGTGGCGGCCTTTACGTCGGAATAGATCACCGCCAGGTCGTGCTTGGTCTTGTTCTTGCGGATGCCGCAGTGGATGCCGTTTGCGGTAAAGCCCTTGGCGGCGCAAACACCGCCGGGAATCTGGGTAATGGTGGTCATGATGAACTCCTATATCTTTGATGTGACAATGAATATTTATACAACGAGATTGGACGTAGGCTCCGTCCCCAGCAGGATGTTGAGACACTCCACGGCGGCACCGCTGGCGCCCTTGCCCAGGTTGTCGTAGCGGGCGACCAGGATCATGCGGTCGCCGGAGGTGTTGCCGTATACGCTGATCTCCATACTGTCCTTCCCCGTCATAGAACCTGCGGAGAGGAAGCCGTTTTCGTCCGAATTGGCCGCGCGGACGAGGGGAGAACCGTCGTAGGTCTTGCGGTAGAGGGCAAGAAGCTCCTCGGGAGTCGCGCCCTTCACATCCGAGCCGAACAAGGGGACGGTGACCTCCATGCCCGAGTAGAAGTCGCCCACGATGGGAAGAAATACGGGGGCTTGGTGCAAGCCCGTAAAAGCCTGCATCTCGGGCAGGTGCTTATGAGCCTGCCCCAGGGCGTACTGGCGGGGAGCATCCAATAGGGTGTCGCGGCCGGGATTCTCATAGTCGGCAATCATATTTTTGCCGCCGCCGCTGTAACCCGTGAGGGAAGTGGCGGAGAGCTTGGCATCGGGGGAGAGCAGTCCTGCCTGCACCAAAGGGCGCACCAGGGCGATGAAGCCGCTGGCATGGCAACCGGGGACAGCTATGCGGTTGGAGGTTTTGACCTTCTCATAGAACTCATCCCCCAGCTCGGGGAATCCATAAGCCCAGGCGGGATTGGTGCGATGGGCGGTGGAGGTGTCCAGCACCTTGACGGCGGGGTTTTCGATGAGGGTGACGGCCTCGCGGGCGGCGGCGTCGGGGAGGCAGAGGAACACGATGTCCACTTGGTTCATGATCTCGCGGCGGGCATTTGTATCCTTGCGCTTGTCCTCGGGAAGCGTCAGGACCGTGACGTCGGTTCTTTCTGCCAGTCGTTCACGGATACGCAGGCCTGTTGTTCCGGCCTGTCCGTCAATGTATATTTTTTTCATTTATTCACTCTTTCTGCATATTTATGTAATCAAATGCAACAGATACATACTATTATACAGACAAAGCAAGGATTTGTCAAGCCGTTTTTGCATATTTTTTCATTGGTTTCCCCCTCCTTCGCCATTTTCTGCATTTCGGTCAAATATCATGAACCGACGTGATGAAATTTAGTTATTATGTCCAGACAGGATGAAAAAGTATTCTTGGAAAACCGAAACTTCTTTGGAACATCTTGCATTTTGGCGCAAATTATGGTATACTGGTAGCGTTTACAGCCTACAATTTCCTAAGTGAGGATTCCCATGCAATACAAGGATGCCGATCTGGAGCTTCACCATACCCTGACCCCCGCGCCATCAGAGAATAATTTTCCCCTTCACGCCCACAACCGCTATGAAATTTACTGCTTTCTGGACGGACAGGGCTACTACACTGTGGAGGGGCACGACTATCCCCTGACCCAGGGCTGTATCCTGGTCATGCGGGATGGGGAGACCCACAAACTCCATATCAGCCCCGAAAAGCCCTACGAGCGCATCGCCCTTCACTTCGCTCCCTCCCTTGTGGAGCCCGCCTGCAAGGAGGCTCTGCTCTCGGCCTTTCGCGGCCGCCCCTTGGGTCAGCGGAATATGCTCCCTCCCTCCAAGGCCCTGGATCGGGTACGGGATATGCTTCTGCGCATCACGGACGGGAGCGTTCCCCCCGACGAGGCGCGCAATCTCATCCTGGCGTACCTCCCCGCCCTGCTCTACGAGCTGTCCCGCGCTGCCCGGGTGAAGGCGGATACCGAGAGCTTACCGGATGCCAGACCCTTGGTGGGGCAGATCATCGACTGCATCAACGAGGATCCCGCCGCCGTGGAGGGAATGGAGGCATTGGAAAAACGGTTCGGCTTTTCCCGCTCCTACCTCAACCGTACCTTCCGCCAATCCACGGGCGTCTCCATCTGGGATTACGTCATTCTCAAGCGTTTGACCGCCGCCCGTAAGGCCATTCAAGGCGGTATCCCCGCTGCCACCGCCGCCAAGGATGCCGGCTACACCGATTATTCCTCCTTCTACCGCCAGTACAAAAAGCGGTTCGGTCTCACCCCCGAGGAGGAAAAGCGGCAATGCGGTAAGAATCGAAACCCAATTACATAATATAAGGAGTACATCATGAAACGTCACTACAAGCTTTTAGGGCTCTTTGCCATGCTCTGCCTGGCTCTGCTCGTGACCCTGGCTGCCTGCGACAGCCGTAACCCCGAGGGAACTACCTCGGCCCCCGAAAGCACACCCGCGCCCGCCGACACCCCCACCGAGCCCCCCACAGAAAAGGAGACCGAACCCATGACCGAGCCCGAGACCACCGAAGTCCCTACCGAAGCCCCCACCGAACCCGAAACCGAAAAGGTGCCCGACGGTACCATTCCTTTCGTCCCCTCCCATCCCGAGACCATTGACAACGATTGGAAAGCCCTCTGGCTCTCCCAGTTCGACCTTCAACCCATCTACACCGCCGGCTCTGCCCAACGTGCCGAGGCAGATTTCCGTAAGCGCATGGAGAAGGTGCTGGACAACACGGTGAGCGACGGCTTCAACACCGTGGTCCTTCAGCTCCGCCCCTATGCCGACAGTATGTATCCCTCCGAGGTCTATCCGCCCAGCAAGTATTCCATGGGCTCCTATGCCGGTGAGTTCGACTACGATCCCATCGCCGTCATCATGGAGCTCTGCGCCGAGCGCGGCCTGTCGGTTCACGGCTGGATCAACCCCATGCGCGGTATGACCGAGGACGAGATCAAGCAGGTGGACGACAAGTACCTCATCAAGCAGTGGTACAACGACAAAGACAAGAAGGGCGATTACATCGTCTTCGTCAACAAGAACTGGTACCTCAATATCGCCCATCCCGAGGTGAGAAAGCTCATCTGCGACGGTGCCGCCGAGATCCTCGCCAGGTACGAAATGGATGGCATCCATATGGACGACTACTTCTACCCCACCACCGACGCTTCCTTTGATGCCAAGGCCTACAATACCTACAAAAAGGACGGTGGCAAGCTGGATCTGGCCGCCTGGCGTAAGGACTGCCTGAGCACCCTGGTCGCCGAGCTGTACGCCACCGTCAAGGCCCACGACCTCCGTGCCCTCTTCGGCATCTCCCCCGCCGGCAACATCAACACAGTCATGAACAGCCACTACGCCGACGTGGAGACCTGGTGCGGCAATCCGGGTTATCTGGATTACATCATGCCGCAGGTCTACTTCGGCTTTGAGCACGCCTCCTGGGCCTTTGACAAGACCTGCATGATCTGGCAGGACATCATCAAGACCGACTACGTCAGCCTCATCGTCGGTATGTCCTTCGGCAAGGCTCTGTCGGGCGTAGACAACTACGCAGGGGCCGCCGGTAAGGACGAATGGACCCGCCACAAGGACATTATGCTCCGTTCCCTGCAATACACCGAGTCCCTGGAGAAATGCGTGGGAGTTACTGTCTTCTGCTACCAATACCTCTGGGATCGCGGAAGCGGTGCCATCGTCCCCGACACCAAGCAGGAGCACGAGGCCTTCTCGGCCTACCTCAAGGAGGTCACCTGGCATAAGGATGCCCCCGAAACCGCTGAGTAAGGATTCTGACCCGCAAGTACTACAAAACGGCGCGCCGATCGATTCGGCGCGCCGCTGTTTCCAAGGAGGATGACATGAATCGTAAGGATCGGGAGATCGCGCGTCTCCGCCGTGAGCTGGCCGCAGAGCGGCGAGAGAATGCCCGCCTGGAGCGGGAGCTGTCGGATCTGCGCCGTGAGCTACAGGCACACCGGCTGGAGGACAAGCCCCTGACCCGCCTGAAACGGAAAACCAAGGGCACCCATAAGGAGGAGCGTCTCCTGGAGGAAGCCAACCGCCGCGCCCACCATTACCGCAAGCGTTCCTTTCTTCGCTACCTATGGGAAAGTGTCATGGAATCTGCGCCCGTGGCGGTCATCGCCAAGCTCTGGCAGTACGTCCGTCGGGTGCGGGTGGTGCAGATCATTCTGTCTCTCGTTCTGGCGGTGGGTGCCGTGGTGACCGTGGCCATCCTGTCGGCGGCCGCCCTTCCCTTTCTGTTCTTTGGCACGGCACTCCTGACCCTGTTGGCCGTCATGCGCTCCCGCCGCATGAACCGACTGTTGGAAAAAGAACTGACAAATCACCGGATCCGCATACTGGTTCCCCCTCGGGGTGCTTCCCTGTCGCTCGGCTCCTTCTTCATCCGCTCCGCCCGCTCCATGGCATCTGAACGGGGCGTTGCGGTGCTGGTGGTCACCCCCTACCTCGTATCTCCACGGGGGCTTGGGGGAAAGGGCTTCTTCTTCACGGCACGAAGGGAGACCGAAGGCCTGTATCTGGTGCGGAGGCATTACTTCTTCCTGCTCCGCCGCCGCGTCCTGGATGCCCTGGAGGGAGACGTAACGGTGGTATACTGAAGGGAACCTCCCTAAACCGCTCGCCGCACGATGAGTTTTTAGAGATGCCATGAAAATTCCATAAGAGAACGAACCACCGCTTGCGCGGTGGTTCTCTCTGTATACGAAAAATCAATTTTTCTTCAAGATCACAGGTGTGGTCAGCACGCCCGTTCTCCGCAGTCTGTACTCATAGGTCCAGGACGACCCGCCCGTGACCCAGGCGGAGGGACCCTGCCATGCCAGACGCTCGTCGGCGTCGTGGACGTCGCCGAAGCAGTTGCGGCGGGTGATGTAGGCCGTGACGGTCAGCTCGTGCCTGCCTGCGGGGATCACGCCGATATCGGCCACGTAGGGCGGGTAGGCGATGACGGCCCGCTTCTCGCCGTCCAGCTCCACCGTGTTGACGGCGGCGGTGTAGTGAGGCACCTGCACCAGCGCTGACCAGTCAGCGGGCGCGTCTACGGGGATGCGGTAGGAGATAGCACCGCCGTAGAAGGGCAAGCCCTGGTAGGTCAGATCCGAGAAGCCCACGGTCTTGGGCAGTTCGGTCACGGTCAGGAGACGGCCCGCCACGCGGACACCGAAGTTACCCAGCAGGTACATGGCCTCGCAGTTGGAGCGCACCGCGAAGGGAATGGTGACGGTCAGAGTGTTGATACCCTTGCGGAGAGGAGGCAGAGCCACCTTCTGAATGGCCAGGTCTACGTAGTATCCCTCGGGCTTTGCGGTGACGGCCTCGCCGTTCCACTGGATGGTGGCGATGTCGGCATCCTCCAACGCGATATAAGGATCAGCGTAGTCAATGTCGCTGTACACCGTGAATTCCAGGGTCACGGTATGCTCGGCGGGCTTGTCCTCCATGACCCAAGGCTGTGCCTTGCCGGCGGGGAAGCCCAGACGGCGGCGGACGGCCGCGTCGATGCGGAGGATCTCCTCGGTGGGATGCAGATCTTCATCATCCAGGGCGTAGCGAGCCATATCCAGCAGAAGCACGTTAGGCTCGGACAGGGTGTAGGGCACCGTCATGGGGATCTCAGCCACGGGGGCAGTGGTGTCGGCTTCAGCCCAGGCGGCGTAGCCGTCGGTCATGCGCTTGATCCCGATGGGGGTGGGAGCGGGAGCGGCCACGGGCTCGTAGCTGCTGTCCTCCTCGGTGTCGCGGAGGTAGAGGAGAGCCGAATCGTAGTCGAACAGGCTCATGACGATGTGGGTCTTGCCCCCCTTGTTGCTGTAGCGGATGGGCTTGACTTCACCCGTAATGGTGTCCCACAGCTCGACCTTGTACTTACCCTTAACGTAAATGTGAATACCCTGCTCGCGGGCCACGTCCTTGTTGTAGGGCTCGTTTGCCTGGGAGATGAACAGCCACAGACCGTCGGTGTCGCGGCGGACCTGGTGGATCAGATTGCCGGTGAAGGCACCGCCAAAGTTGCGGATCTCCACGGTGCGGTCCTCGTACAGAGCGTCCAGCAGAGCGCCGCGGTTGAAGCCGATTCGGATGGACTTGTCAAAGAGTGCCTTACCGCGTGCCGAGGGCTTGGCGTCCTCGTACTTGGGAGCGTCACCCATGAACACCAGCTTACCGCCCGCAGCCTTGAAGGCCTCCAGACGATCCAGCGTAGTGGAGCGCAGGGTCTCGCACTCGGGAACCACCACCACGTCGTAGGCCATCTCGCCCACGGTCAGGGGCGAGCCGCCCACGGGACATTGCACAGGGAAGGTGGACTCGCAGATGTAGTCGAAGTCGATGTTACCCCGCAGGAGCCAGTCGGTGACGTTCTGGAAGTTGCCGTCCAGCTTGTCGCGGATGAGCGCGGTCTGCTCATTGGGGCCCCAGTGGAGCCAGTAGCTCTCCACGGGATGCATGACCGCCACCTTGACCAGGGGCTTACCGCGAGTCAGCGCGGTGTTCACGCGGCCGAAGTGATCTTCAACATAGGAATATTCCTTGTACCAGGGGGACTGGTAGGAGATGGAGGCGGGGTAGTCCCGCTTGGCGGTACCCTTCATGGAGACCCAGGACAGGTGTTGCACGCGGACGGTGACGCCCAGAGCGGCCTGCCAGTCGCCGTGGAGCTTGTGGCCTCGGAAGTCAAAGTCCCAGCCCGTAACGCCGTACAGCTCGCTCATCATGCCGGGTTTGCCGTACTGGTGGACGGCGGACTGGCACTGCTTGGCGGTGGTGAACTCGAAGCGGGCGCAGAGCATATCGATACCGGGGATACCGAAGCCTCGGTAGGAGCGCATGCAGTCACCGATGGCGGCAGTCTGGGAGTGGAGGGTGGGCTCCTCCATCATGTGGCCCGTCAGCTCAATGCCGTGGGCCTTGCACCAATCGCCGCAGTTGTCGGCAAAGGCCTCGGCGAACCGCTCGGAGATGTGATCGTGGTAGTGGTAGCGGGTCAGGGAGATCTCGCCATTCGGCAGATCCCACAGAAGCTCGGGCAAATGATCGATCAGGGATTCCCCGTAGGCGGCCGTGAAGGTGTCCTCCAGATCATCCGTCCAGGGCAGGTGGACGTTCTGATGGCTGTCGGCAAAGGCCAGGGTACCCTTACGCATGAACTGAGGCTCGTCGGTAAAGATGGCAGGGACGGTTTTGCCGAATTCATCGCCCACGGTCTCAAGGTAGCGCTCGTGGGTCACTTCAATGAAACGGTCGATGGCCTTTTTATTGAGAGTGTCCACGTAGGACTCGTTGTTGTACCAGGGGCTCTTGCCGGCAAGCTCCCGCCAGACCGTCCAGAGGGTACCCTCCACAGCCTCATCCTCGGAGACCTTGCGGTAGGACTTCAGACATTTGTCCTCCCCCAGCACCACGTCAAAGCGGGCGATGAGGAGGGAGGTGTCGCGCGTCTTGTAGCCCGGGTCACAGGTAAAGGTAATGTAGCGCTGACGGAATGCATCATCCTTCGTCACGTAGCCGCCGCCGAAGCCCGAGGGCCACTTGTCCTCGTCGTAGAGCCAGGCCAACATCTCGTTCTCCTTGGCGTGGTCGGTGCAGGCCTTGACCAGACCCATAAAGCCGTCGGAGAGGTAGGTGGTGGACATACCATCACGGCAATGCATATGGAAGCCGCCCAGACCCATTTCTTTGAAAATATCGATCTGACGGCACAGCTCGTCCGCCTTCAGATCGCAGTTCCATGCCCAGAAGGGGGTGCCGCGGTACTCGGCGGTGGGGTTCTTGAACAGCTCTCTGTCCAGAGCGGGGGATTTTCGGTTCTTGTCGTAGATCATACAGACTCCTTTCCTCCATAAAAGGCGGGAAAAATACGGCGCGTCGCGCTACCCTTATTATAAAGGAAAGCGGGCAGAATGTCAAGGGAATTCACCATATTTCAGGGCGGAACAGAGAATTTTTTGTGCAAAACGGAAAGGAACTTTGCGGTAGCCCCTTGAAAACCGCGAATGACTGTGATATAATATGGGATGGAAATACAGTCGAGCTGTAAATTGGGGTTTGTCGGGCTGACGGAACCAAGCGGAATGGGGACGTGTAACCCTCATCCGTCACGCCTTTGGCGTGCCACCTTCCCCCAGGGGAAGGCAAGAGTATGAGGAAAGCCCACATATTGTTGATTCCAAAAGCGAGAAT
>JAGBAS010000131.1 GCA_017938885.1 Clostridia bacterium | reverse complement strand
CCAGAGACAGGGGAGTGACATCCAGAAGAAGCAGATCCTTGACGTCTCCGCCCAGGACACCGCCCTGGATAGCGGCACCGATGGCCACGCACTCGTCGGGGTTGATGCCCTTGAAGGGCTCCTTGCCCAGGTACTTCTTGACAGCCTCCTGGACAGCGGGGATACGGGAGGAGCCGCCCACCATGAGGATCTTGTCGATCTTGTCCACGGCGATGCCGGCGTCACGGATGACCTGCTTGGTGGGGCCCATGGTGGCCTCGACCAGGTCGGCGGTGATGCGGTCGAACTCGGCACGGGTCAGAGTTGCCTCAAAGTGGAGGGGGCCGGCGGCGGTGGCGGTGATGAAGGGAAGGTTGATGTCGGACTGGGACATGCCGGACAGCTCGATCTTGGCCTTCTCGGCGGCGTCCTTCAGTCTCTGCATGACCATCTTGTCGGTGCGGAGATCCACGCCGTTCTCGCGCTGGAACTTGTCGGCGATCCAGTTGATGATGCGCTGGTCGAAATCGTCACCGCCCAGACGGTTGTTACCGGCGGTAGCCAGCACCTCGAACACGCCGTCGGAGATCTCCAGCAGGGAGACGTCGAATGTGCCGCCGCCCAGGTCGAAGACCAGGATGCGCTGGTTGTTCTCCTTGTCCATACCGTAGGCCAGAGCGGCGGCGGTAGGCTCGTTGATGATACGCTGGACGTTCAGACCGGCGATCTTACCCGCATCCTTGGTAGCCTGACGCTGGGCGTCGGTGAAGTAAGCGGGGACCGTGATGACGGCGTCGGTGACGGTGGTGCCCAGGTAAGCCTCGGCGTCGGCCTTCATCTTCTGAAGGATCATAGCCGAGATCTCCTGAGGAGTGTAGTTCTTACCGTCGATGGTGGTCTTGAAGCCCGTGCCCATGTGGCGCTTGATGGAGCTGATGGTGCGGTCGGGGTTGGTGATGGCCTGACGCTTAGCGACCTGACCCACCATACGCTCGCCGGTCTTGGAGAAGGCCACCACAGAGGGAGTGGTGCGGGCGCCTTCGGGATTGGGGATGACGATGGGCTCGGAGCCCTCGTAAACTGCGACGCAAGAGTTGGTCGTACCAAGGTCGATACCGATGATCTTTGCCATAATAATGTTCTCCTTTATATCAGATAATTTTTACAGGGGTTGTTTGTTTATGGGAATTACCTATTCAAAAGTTTTTGGAAGTCAAGAAACCTTTTTTCAAAAAGGTTTCTTGCGGGTGCAGGGCAGAGCCCTGCCGGGGGTCAGGGGCAGAGCCCCTCGTTCTTTGCGCTTAGTTAGCGACCTGTACCATAGCATACCGAATGATATGGTCGCCCTTGCGGTAGCCCTTCTGGAAGACCGCTACGATGGCGCCCTCCCCGAGGCTCTCGTCCTCGATGTGCATGACCGCGTTGTGGAAGTCGGGATTGAATACGTCGGTGGGGACCTCCTCCACTCCCAGCTTGGCCAGGGCATCGGTGGCGGACTTGAGGGTCATGGAGATGCCCTTGCCCAGAGGGGACTCGGCATCCTCGGGGGTCAGCCCGGCGGCGGCTCTCTCCAGGGTGTCCACCACGGGAAGCAGGCCTTTGATGGTGTCGGCGGTGGCGTCGCCGTAGATGGTCTCCTTCTCCTTGGCGGTGCGGCGGCGGAAGTTGTCGTACTCGGCCAGCATCCGCAGGTACTTGTCTTTTTCCTCGGCCAGAGCCGCCTCGGCGGCCTCCAGCTTCTTCTGGGTCTCGGCCAGCTCGGCCTCCACCTTCTTGAGCTTCTTTTTGTCGGAGCCCTTGACCTTGCCCTCGCTCGCTGTCTCGGCGGCGGTCTCCTCGGCGGGAGCCTCTGCCTCCACCGCAGGCTCAGCAGCCTCGGGGGTCTCCATCTCAAGATCCTTTTGGTTCTCGTTCATGTCGGATGTTCCTTTCTTTATGAGTCGTGAGGAGGGGGCTTGGGGCTGCCTTCCTCAATATGTCTTCCATCGGGGGAGAGCAGGGATTCCACGTTCCCCGAAATGCCCTCCAGGGTGGCCAGCACCTTGGCGTAGTCCATGCGGGCGGGACCCAGCACGCCGATGGCGCCCACGGTCTTGCCGTTCTGTATGATGGGCTTGTAAACCAGCGCGGACTTGTCCAGAACCTTCACCGCGCTCTCGGAGCCGATGACCACGCTGACGTCGCCCGTCCCCTCGGGGTCGGAGACCATGCGGAGGATGTCGTCCTTCTGCTCGATGGCGCCCAGGACCTCCTTCATGCGGTCGGGATCGTTGAACTCGGGGTACTCCAGGAGTCGGTCCATGCCGCTGACCTTCAGCTCGCCCTGGTCCAGCTCGCTCATGGCCTCGTAGATGACCTTGACCGCCACCGAGACCAGCTCGGCGCGGCTGCCCATGGCCTTCTCCATATCCATCATGATGGGGAGGGTGATCTCGTTGGCACTCAGATTCTGTAAGTGCTCGTTGAGGGTCAAAGCCAGCAGATCCGTCACCGCCGTGGAGAGGGGAGGCATATCCGAGAGGCGCACCGTCTTGGTCTTGACCTGCCCGTTTGAGGCCACCAGCACCAGAATGAAGGTGCTGTCGTCCAGATACACCGCATCGAAGCGGCGCACCGTGACGCTGGACGCCCTCGGCTTGATGGCGAAGGCGGTGTAATTGGTGAGGTTGGAGGCTACCTTGGAGGCGGTGAGGAGGATGTGGTCCAGCTCGGCCATCTTTTCCTTCAGCAGCTCGTTGATCTGGTAAATTTCCCGCGCCGTCATGGCGTAATGCTCCACGAGGGTGTCCACGTAGAAGCGGTAGCCCCGCTCGCTTGGCACTCGCCCCGCCGAGGTGTGCGGCTGCTCCAGGTAACCCAGAGCCTCCAGCTCGGCCATTTCGTTGCGGATGGTAGCAGAGGAGCAGGGGATCTGCTTGGTTTCCATCAGATACTTGGATCCCACGGGCTCGCCGTCAGCGATGTGGGCGTCCACGATAGCCTTTAGTATGAGCTTTTTCCGCTCGCTCAATTCCTCATGGCGTTCTTCCATGCCGTTACCTCTGCCTTTCTGCGGTTTCTTGTAGGTTTTAGCACTCAAACGCGTTAAGTGCTAACCACGCATATAATGTACCACTTTTCTCCCGATTTGTCAAGCCCTTTTTGCAATTTTTCGGCTGATTTCTTTGTTAAGAATCGGTGAACGCATTGTGAATGGGCGGATAGTTCGCAAAATGGGGGTGGGGATTGCTAACGGAAAGAATTTCGCAAATACACGCAGTCAAACGACTGTAAAAAAGCACAAGAAGACCTTGAAAAGGACTTGTAATTTTCCAAAATATATGGTATAATACAATGAGTGGAAAAATACGCATTTCACCGTGTTTGTACGGATAGCGGCCATGTTTCCGAAAAACACAGAAAGGACTTTCATCATGAAGCACATTCTGAAATACGTCTTGGCACTGATCCTTTGTATCCTTGCCCTTGCGATTCTCACCGCCTGCGGGGATCCCGACGAGAACCAGAAAGCTGCCTACGACGGCATTATTGCCGAGTACACCAACCTCCTGACCGCCAGGCAAAATGGTGATGACCTGACTCCTCCCAAGACCGATGGCATGAAGGAGGAGAAAGCCGCCATTGCGGAGGCTCTTTACGGCATTGTGGCCGATCAGAAGGTCGAGACTCTGGCAGACCTTGGCTACGGCTTCAAGGACATGGATGGCAACGGCACCCCCGAACTGATCCTGCTGAACAGATACACGTCCATCCGCGCCGTTTTCACCATCGCAAACCGTAAGCCCGTTCTGTTGGAGGCGAATTACGGGGAGGGAACCTCTTTCCTGTTCGCTCCGAACAACCGTTTTTTCATGACACGCGAAACCGTTGTCGACAATATTGGGGATTACCGGTATTACACCTGTCATGTGGAGGGCGATCATATGGTCTACGATGCCGTCTACGGTGAGGTCTTCGATCGGGAAAAGAAGGAGACCTTGGAATTTTACCATATGGTGGACGGAAATCGGACGGTCGTGGATCGGGATACCTTCATGGATGAGCTGTATCGGGAATACAGTATGACCCGCGGCACGAGTTATGGAGACATCGTCAAGCTGTTCGCTCCCTACATCCATTACCCCTTGGGAGAAAAGGTGTCTACCGAGAATCTCCCCGTGGCAGATTTCTCCAGCTACGAGGCCATCCGTGAGACCTATAAGGCTATTTCCACCTGTCTGGATGGCCGTCTTGTGGGAAATGCGTGGCTGATGGGAGAGTACGACGATCTTTTCAGCTACCCCGATGACCGTTCCTTTGAGTATTACTCCCAACTTTTGTACACAGCCTATCAGGGGGGCTACAACGAGGGCTACGACGAGATCGACCTCAACGGCGACGGGGTGGATGAGCTGGTGATCCTGAATGAAGATTACATTATCAAGGCCATCTTTACCATGAAGAACGGCAAGCCCGTTATGCTGGACGCGCTGACCCATGAGAGAGGTTGGCTGGATAGCGAGGGCTTCATTCACGTAGACCGCGAAGACGAAGACATGCTGGAATACAGCCTCTATGAGCTTACAGCGGACGGAGATTACAACCTTATCTATTCGATCCTTGTAGCCCAGTACGGCAAATACTACCTGACAAAGGAAGGTAAGACCGAGATGATCACTTCAGAGCGGTTCAAGGAGATCTATAACGACGAGTATTGTGTCTATACCGCCCCCTTTGAGGCCAATGAGTACAACCGCGCCGTTTCCGGTCTGACCTATACCCCTCTGACACCTCCCGCAGAGGATCCCGTACGGAACGCCGTGACAAAGCGTTGGTATAAAGGTGCTTGGCTGAACGAGATCCCGGTTGATGCAGACAGCGCATATGGTGCCATATACATGAGCTTTGAAAATGTTACCGAGACTCAAATGGATGTCCGTGTGACATATACATACGCTGTCTACTACCCCGATCCGAACAATCAATATCACTCTCTGGAGGAGATCACCGAATCCGATCTGAATTTTACCGCAAGACTTGAAAACGGTGTTTTTGTCTTTGAAGCGGACGGCCTCAAGGGTCATCTTGAATTCAGTCAAACCGATCTGTGGCTGGTCGTCGAGGAGAGCAGCGACAAGCGGTTCCCCGTGGGATACTACCATCTTTCGGACTACATCCCCGGGGAGTGATCCCCTTACACATAGGAAAGGCACACGGCCTCGCCCGTGTGCCTTTCTTCTTTCTTCGACAAAATCCCCCTCCTCCGCATATACTGTGATCGAAGCCCCGCGCGCCCCGTCGGATCCCCCGCGAAATTTCGCGGTGAATTTTCCCACCTCCCAAGATGGGAAAACCTGTTTATTTCCCCTGCGGACGGGCAACACTAACCACACAAACCAATTACAGCCACAGAGCTGTCACCCATATTCGGAGGAACCGCCATGTCATCCACCATCCAAAGCCGCGATCCCCAGACCGCCCAGACCGTGCGGCGGGGGGACATATTCTACGCCGACCTCAGCCCCGTGGTGGGCTCGGAGCAGGGGGGACTGCGCCCCGTGCTCATCATCCAGAACGATGTGGGCAACCGCTACAGCCCCACCGTCATCGCCGCCGCCATCACCTCCCGCATGGGCAAGACCAAGCTCCCCACCCACATCGACGTCTACGCCGACCGCGTGGGCCTCTCCAAGGACTCGGTGATCCTACTGGAGCAGATCCGTACCCTGGACAAACGCCGCCTCAGAGAGAAGATGGGGCATCTGGACGAGGAGGTCATGGCCGAGGTCAACACCGCCATCGCCGTCAGCTTTGGCCTCCACGAGGGCAACCGCCGGGACGAGGATACTCCCGCTCCCCCCCACGACCGCCCCGAAACCCCGCCCGTCCAAGCTCCGCCCAGAGTTCATCATAACCCCATCAACGACCCCCGACCCGCCAAGTCCCCCCAGCGGGTGGACCGCCCCGCCGCCGAGCATCCCAATACTGCCGCCGCTTCGGTGGACGGGGGAGGGAAGGAGACCAGGACGGAGGGGTGAAAAGAAACTCCAAAGCAGGCTCATCCGCTTGCTTTGGAGTATTTTTGTGAAAAATATTGACATTGTGCGTATATTGTGATATAATGACAATACAACAGAAAGGAGGTGCCGCTATATGGCCATGAGTAATATCAATATCCGCACCGACGAGGAAGTGAAGCAGCAGGCGGAGCAGCTGTTTGAAAGTCTGGGTATGAGCATGAGTACCGCCGTGAACGTGTTCCTCCGTCAGGCGATCCGTGTCAACGGTCTGCCTTTTGAGGTCAAGGCAGACGAGCCCAACGCCGCCACCAAGGCCGCCTTTGAGGAGGGCAAGAGACTGGCCGCCGATCCCCATGCCAAGGGCTACCGCAGTATGGACGCCCTTCGGGAGGCTTTGGACGAATGAAGTACGAGGTCAGGTTTACGGGTCAGTTCAAGAAGGACTTCAAACTGGCCAAAAAGCAGGGAAAGGACACCGAAAAGTTGCTGGCTGTGGTGGAACGCTTGGCCAACGGTGAGGAATTGGAGTCCAAATACCGCGATCATTCCTTGACAGGAAACTATGTGGGCTACCGCGAGTGTCACGTAGAACCCGACTGGCTCCTCATATACCAAAAGCATGACGATATCCTGATCCTTCTTCTGTATCGGGCGGGTAGTCATTCCGAGCTTTTCTCCAAATAGAACGTAACAGAACCGCGCCTCTGCCACCCGACAGAGACGCGGTTTTATGATCGTATGGAATCTTACTGCTGAGTTCCCAGCTTGTCCAGCTCGGTGATCAGCTTCTCCAGAGAGCGTTGAGCCGAGGTGGTCATGCGCTTGTAGCGGGAAACGGCATCGTTCTTACCGCTGTCCACCAGCTGCTGGAAGCCCTGATGGAAGGAGCCCATGGCATGGGAGTAGACGAAGCCCGCGTCGATGACGATGTTATCCACGATGAGATCCATCATGGCGGCGGACTGGGGATCCTGGGCCAGCTTGGTACGCAGGGTGGTCTCGTAGTAAACGGGACGGACGATGCGGTAGCTGATGGAGGACATAGCCTCCAGAACGGCACTGAGCATATTGGCGCGGTCGGCCTTCACGGTGTTGGGGAAGCAGGCGATGGTGAAGCCGTCGTGCATCTGGCTGTAGTAGGTCTTCTGATCCTCGCTGTACTTGGGGATCGGCACCACGCCGTACTCCTGCTCCATATTGCGCATGGAACCGTCCTCCAGCATCTGGATGACCATGGTGCCCATGGCGGCATAGCCACCCGAGAAGACGGTCATGACGGTCTGCTCGGCCTGATAGTCGTCGTGTTCGATGTAAGCGGCGTCACCCGTTCCGTAGTAGAGGCTCAGCACCTTCTCGGCCATATCGTGGAGTTTGGAGGATGTAAACACCCACTCGTAGTCGCCGGCCGCGTCCTTGCGGATGATCTCCACCTCGCAGGAGGCCCAGTAGGGATCTACGAAAATGAAATCGTTGCTGACGAAGCCGTAGATATCCCCCTCCTTATCCTTTTGGGCGTTGCCGTTGTCACGGTGGAAGAGAGGCACCAGAGAGGCCTGCTTGTCCAGAGTCCAGGAGTTGTTCTCTACGTGCTCGTAGAGGAAGGGCTGGTTGGCGTCGGTGAACAGATCCTTGTTGAAGACGGTCACGTAGGTGCGGCGGTAGAGGGAGAGCACCATGGCGCCCGTGACACCGAAGGTGATGTCGTTGTAGGTTACCACGTCGGTAAAGCTTTGGTTCCACCAAGGCTTATCGAAGTCCAGATACTCGGTGTTGCGAAGATTGTAGAAATAGTTGCCCGTAAACTTGGGGGCGGCGCGCCAGCACAGCTCTACCATGATGTCGTAGTCGGAGCTGCCGCCGTTGACGGCGGTGATGACCTTGTCGATGGGCGTTTCTTCCTTGATGACGTTGATCTCCACGCCCAACCGTTCCTCCACGGCCTTATTGCGCTCGTAGATGGCGTCCTCTACGGCATCGCCCGTCAGATCATCGTAGTCCATGTCGTTGACGCTGATGAAGGTGACGGTGTCACCCTTGTAGTTCAGGTTGCTGGGTAGCTCGTCGGAAGGGATAGTGTCGTCTCCCTCTGCGGCGGTGTTCTGTGAGGAAGGCTTGGTATCGGCGGGTTCGTCAGCCTCACCGCAGGCGGCCAGAGCGGGCAGCAGCATGAGGGAGGCCAAAAGGATCGCGAGGGTACGCTTCATTCGGTTCATGGCGGTTCTCCTTTATAGAATAGTTCATATTATTGTATCACAGAAATGCTTTCGTGTCAAGTGGGAAACGAGGATAGATTGTAAATAATATGCTTGACGAGATGGTTTCTCCAAACGAATACCCCGCCCAAAACGGACGGGGTAATCATTCAAGAGTTAAGCCTTGGGAAGCGTATCCGCAAAGACCACCGTCATGATGCCACCGCGGCGGTCATCCTCGGGGAGGCTGAGGACACCGTTGTCCAGCATCCAGCGGTAGAAGTACATATAGAGATACGTGCCGTATGCTTTGTTTCTGGCGCGGATGTACTCCTGCATATGGGCAGGATACAGAGAGGCCTCCAGCTCGCCGACCTGCTCGGAGCAGTTGGCATAGATGGCATTGTATTCATTCAGGTCGATCCCCGCGAACAAATCAAGGCAGGGAAGATCGTTTTTCACCACGGGGACGTTAACCGAAATGCCATCCTCGCGCCGCGCCACCAGCCCCCGGGTAAAGAGCCGTTGATACTTGGACACATTGGGCTGATTTTCGGGAAGCTGACCCGTGATGAACTCGTAGAGAATATCGTAATCCTCGGTCATATTATCTTGCCAGCCATTGGGACGGGTGTCATAGGCGGTATTCATCTGCACGGAGGCCAGGGCCTCGTACCGCTGTGAGCGACGGTTCATGTGTCCGCAAGACCACAGGCAGGTCATGTCGTAGTCTACGGTGTAGTCGTCATCCACCACGGCATTGGCGATATAACATCCACCGTCGGGACGCTGGATCCAAAAGCGGTTGAGGATATCTTCATCGACTTGCGCATCCAAGGACGGGGGATCCTGTTGCCCCCACATGAAAGCACTCCACCGCCAAAGATTCATGTCACCGTCGGGGACGTAGATGGAATCCTTGTATTGCTCGTAGTATTCATCCATATTCTTCAGCCATACGGACATGAAACGCTTGCAGAGCTTATCAACAGTCTCGGTTTTCAGCTTGTAGATCGCTTCGTCCACCTCCTTGGTGGAGCGGCTGATGACGATATCGGTGCGGAGCTTGCCGCCCTCCACGCGGGACATAAACCCGAATGCCTCCAAGTCCGCCACGATATCCGCAATGAACACGGGGGTGATCCCCAGCTCCTCGGCGATTTCGGCCTCGGTCTTGGGAGAGAGATAGGCGGCGTAAGCGATGTTCTGCGCCAGTACCGTGTTCAAGTGAGCGGCCGTGTCTCCCGTGGTGCCGGGGCGGCCGTTGTGTCCCATACTGCAAAAGCGAATGGGGTTGATCCCCAGAGTTCCTTTGTTTCTTTCCATATTCATACCCTCCTTGATGGTTTTTCTTGCATCAAACAGATGCCATTTCACCGTCCCCACGGGAATGTCCATACCCTCCGCAATCTCTTTGACCGACTGCCCGCCGTAGTAGTGGGCGACCACGATTTTTCGCTGGGTCTCGCCCAGATAGGCGATCTCCCGCCGCAGGAGTCTGAGGCTGTCCTCGTGGGCAGCGCGCTCTGCCCGCTCGGCGTCCTCCGTGTCGATCAACGCGAGGGGGATTTTCGCCCCCGTTTTGGTGGCCTGCTCCATCACCTCGTCCACCGACACCCCGCCGCGCTCCCGTGCCCTGCGTTTCTTCTCGACCCAACGGGCGAAAACGTAGGAGGAAATGCGTCGGATGTAGGCATTGACGTTGTAGATCATCCCGTCGCGGAGCAAGGACAGATAGACCTCGTAGGTGATATCCGAGGCCAGCTCCTCGGCCTCGTAGGAGTCACCCGTCTTGGACAGGGCGAAGCCATAGATTTTTTGGAGATATTCGGTCAGGATGCGATCGGCGTTCTGCTTGTCCATGGCGGCTCCTTTCGGGTTTTGTGGGGTGGTGTCATCTATATAAGTGGAGGGGATGGGGGAAAGGTTGGCGGGGGGAAGAAAAAATGTGAAAAAATGAGGTGCGAATGTTCAAATTCGGGTTTATCGGTCTGTTTGAAGGAACAAATCAGAATGCTTTTCGTTGGCGGGCGCACACATAGGTGCGCCCCTACCGAGCATCAAAAAGCCGAAATGTTATGATCCTAAATAAAAAAAACAGGGTAGGGGCGCACCTGTGTGTGCGCCCGTTACATAGCGGTCTCATCGTGCATATTCAGTGACATACGCACCGCTAAACCCCAATTTGAAGTTCTCTCCTACCCTTCCTACCGCTTTAGAAAACCCCGCCCAAAACGGACGGGGTATCGCTCACTTGCGCTTGCTTACAATATAATGAGCGTAATTCTCCAGATCCCGCATCTCGGCCTCCGAGAAGGTGGCGATGACCGCCAAAAGCTCGGCGGGGAGCAGGGAAGCCTCGGCGGGGGAGGGGGTGCCGAGGAGTTGATCGACCGAGACGCCAAAAAACTCCGCGATCTGGGGGAGATATTTCATGTAGGAATCGTTGCTACCACCCTTCCAATTAGTGTATGCCTGTGCTTTTAACCCGAGATGCTCGCAAAGTGCCTTTTGTTGTAGGCCACGCTCTTTTAATAATGCAGTAATTCTGTTCAATACAGACATATTTTCATCTTTCATATTGGGCACTCCTACAAAAATAAACAAATTGAGTAACGGGTATTGACAATATTCAAAATAAGTGATATAATGTGTTCAGTAAACAAAGGAGGTAACGATTATGGACAACATCCTGACCGAACTCTGGTACGGCAACGTCGCTCCGTGGGAGCAGAGCAACCGCCTCGACCGAGAATACAAGGAGCTGACAGAACTCCTGTGCCGCAACCGCGACCGCCTCACAGAGGGGCTGACCGAGGCGCAGAAGGAGCTGCTGGATAAGTACGACGAATGCCAGAACGAGTTGAGTGCCAAGACCGAAAAGAACGCCTTTGTGCAGGGCTTCTGCCTCGGTATGCGGCTCCTCGCGGCGGCGACCTATACGCAAACGGGGGAGTGAGGCCCCCGTTTTTGCGTGGTACGCTCACGTAAGCCTCCCCCTCTGGGGGAGGTGGCACGCGAAGCGTGACGGAGAGGGCTTACACCGATTTGCCCTCTCACCCGCCTTTGGCGGGAGCTCCCCCGGAGGAGGAGCCTATTGCGGAAAAGATCGTATGGCAATCCGTTCCAATACCTGTTGCTGTAGGGCGGGGGCTTGCTCCCGCCGAAAAGCCATCTCACCCGCCTTTGGAGACAGCTCCCCCAGAGGGGGAGCCTGTTGTGGAAGATTACTTCAGCATCCCCTTCAGCGTGCCCTCGGCAGAAGCCAGAGCCTCACCGATCTTGGAGGCATCCTGACCGCCGGCCATGGCGTTGTCGGGACGTCCGCCGCCCTTACCGCCGGTGACAGCGGCAACGGCACCCACCAGCTTACCGGCGTGCGCGCCGTGAGTCACGGCCTCCTTACCGGCGGCGGCCACGAAGTTCAGCTTGCCGCCTGCGGTGACAGCCAGAATAATGACGGCGTCGGGGTTCTTTTCCTTGATCTGATCGTTCATGGTGCGGGCCACGTCGGCGGTCACACCCTCCAGATTGGCGGTGATGAGACGGACATCACCGACAGTGACGGCACCCTTTACCAGATCGTCCACGCGGGAGGCGGCGATCTTGGCGTTGAGGGCGTCGATCTCCTTGTGAGCGTTGGTAAGCTCACCCTGGAGCTGGGTGGCCTTCACGGCGATATCAGCGGGGTTGTTGACCTTCAGCTTCTCGGCGGTGGCGTGGATGAGGGCATCCTTCTGACCCAGCAGAGTCAGCACGCCGGTACCCGTCACAGCCTCGATACGGCGCACGCCTGCGGCCACCGAGGACTCGGAGATAATCTTGAACAGACCGATCTTACCCGTGTTGTCCACGTGAGTACCGCCGCACAGCTCGATGGAGCTGGAGCCCATGCGGACCACGCGCACCGTTTTGCCGTACTTCTCACCGAACAGAGCCATAGCGCCCAGAGCCTTGGCCTCGTCGATGCCCATCTCGGTCATGGAGCCCTCGCCGGCGGCCAGGATCTCGCTGTTGACGATGGTCTCCACCTTGGAAATCTCCTCGGCGGTCATGGCGGCGAAGTGGGTGAAGTCGAAGCGGCAAACGGTGTCGGAGACGTAGGAGCCTGCCTGCTCCACGTGGGTGCCCAGCACAGAGCGGAGGGCATTCTGGAGCAGGTGAGCGGCGGAGTGGTTGCGCATGATGGCCTCGCGGCGGACAACGTCCACCTGAGCTATTACAGTGTCACCTACCTTCAGGATACCGTCCGCAACGGTACCGAGGTGGATATAAACGCCGTCACTCTTCTGTGTGTCGGTAATCTTGATCATTGCGTTGGTTCCGCAAAGCACACCCATATCACCGATCTGACCGCCGCCCTCGCCATAGAAGGGGGTCTTATCCAGTATGATGCTGCACTCACCCTCGGAAACCTCGTCTACCAGCATATCGTCCATAATGATGGCGACAACCTTGGAATCGTTTCGGACAAATCCGTCGTATCCACAGAATTCGGTCTTGGGCAGATCAGCCAGCAGGGTCTTGGAGGCGTTGCTCCAACCGCTGATGTTGGCTCTGGCGGCTCTTGCGCGGACCTTCTGCTCCTGCATCAGCTCCACAAAGCGGTCGTTGTCGTAGGTCATACCGGCCTCTTCCAAAATCTCACGGGTGAGGTCGATGGGGAAGCCGAAGGTATCGTACAGCTTGAAGGCATCCTCGCCCGAGACCTCGGTCTTGCCCTCGGACTTGGCGGTCTCGATGACGGTGTTGAGGATGGACAGACCCGCGTCGATGGTGGCGTCGAAGCGCTCCTCCTCCAGGGTCAGCACCTTGAGGATGTAGTCGTACTTCTCGGAAAGCTCGGGGTAAGCACCGCAGTTCTGCTCCATGGCCACCTTGCAGAGGTCGGCCAGGAAGGGATGGTCGATGCCCAGGAGCTTGCCGTGACGGCAAGCGCGGCGGATGATGCGGCGCAGGACGTAGCCGCGGCCCTCGTTGGAGGGGATGACGCCGTCGGCGATCATGAACATAGCCGACTTGATGTGGTCGGTGCAGACGCGGATGGAGATATCGTTGTTCTTGTCGGCACCGTACTCCTTGCCGGCGATGGCGCTGACGGTGTCCAGGATCTTGCGGTTGGTGTCCACCAGGAACATATTGTCCACGTCCTGCATGACGCAGGCCAGACGCTCCAGACCCATACCCGTGTCGATGTTCTTCTGGGCCAGCTCGGTGTAGTTGCCCTGACCGTCGTTGTTGAACTGGGAGAAGACGTTGTTCCAGATCTCCATGAAGCGGTCGCAGTCACAGCCGGGCTTACAGTCGGGAGAGCCGCAGCCGCGAGCCTCGCCGCGATCGAAGTAGATCTCGGAGCAGGGGCCGCAGGGGCCGGAGCCGTGCTCCCAGAAGTTGTCGGCCTTGCCCAAACGGACGATGCGCTCGGCGGGAACGCCCACGACGTCAGCCCACAGGTGGTAGGCCTCCTCGTCCTTCTCGTAGATGGAGGGCCAGAGCAGGTTCTCGGGGATCTCCAGGGTCACGGTGAGGAACTCCCAAGCCCACGGAATGGCCTCGCTTTTGAAGTAGTCGCCGAAGGAGAAGTTGCCCAGCATCTCGAAGAAGGTGCCGTGGCGGGCGGTGTGGCCCACACGCTCCAGGTCGGGGGTACGGATGCACTTCTGACAGGTGCAGACGCGGTTGCGGGGAGGGATCTCCTCGCCCGTGAAGAACTTCTTCATGGGAGCCATACCCGAGTTGATGAGGAGCAGGGAAGGATCGTTTATGGGGACCAGGGGGTAAGAGGGGAGACGAAGGTGACCCTTCGACTCGAAGAATGCGAGGTATTTCTCGCGCAGATCGTTAAGAGATGTCCACTGCATGATGGTGTTGCCTTTCTTTTATGTGTGATAATTTGTTTTTATGGTTTGGAGGGCGCACACGCAGGTGCGCCCCTACCTTGAAGGGAGGGGAATGTTGTATGAAAACGCAGGGTAGGGGCGCACCTATGTGTGCGCCCGTATCTGTGTTCACCCCTCGTACAGCGCCGCCCCGATGACGGTGCCGAAGCTGGAATTCTCGGGGATGATGAACCGCACCCCGAAATGGGAGGCCAGCCCCTCGAAGACCCTGCGGATGGGGGCGATGGTGGTGAGATTACCCGTCAGGACGATATCCGAAATGCCCTTGCTCCGCGCCGCGAAGATGGACATCATGAAGATGGTCTCGGCCACCATGTTGGCAATGCCCAGGGCGATGTCGTGGCTGTCGGCCAAGTCGCTGAGGTTGCCGAAATTGGAGGCGGTGAGGTTGATGCTCATCTCGGGGAACTGCCCCTGCTGGGTGATGTCCTTGATGGTTAGGTCGATCTTCCCAAGATCCCCGCCCTCGCAGAGCTGTTCGATGTGGGCGATGGTGTCCACCCCCAGCATCTTCTTGGTCAGACCCAAAAGCGTACCGCCGCCCACGCCTGTACCGCCCAGATAGTCAATGGCGGTGGTGCCGTCGGGGTTCCGCTTGGCGTGTACCAGAGCCGTACCCGTGCCCATGCTGACGATGATGGCCTCGTCCAGCCCCGATAGGTAAAGACCGCCCAGCCCCACGCCCGAGAACTCGGGGACGGATTTGCACTCCAGATCGTAGATGGGGCCCGACAGGTAGGAGGAGCCCACACCCGTGGTCATGACCCGCTGGATATCCGAGAGAGCGAGACCGTTTTCGGCGGTGTAGCGTCCCAGGGCGCCGTAGATGGAGGTGATGGGGTCGGTGGCTCGCACGAAGAGGGGAGGCATCAGGGTGCGGCTGCCGTCGGTGGCCAGCCTGAAGCCCACGATCTTGGTGGTGCTGCCGCCCACGTCGATGCCCAGGACCACCGAGCCGCTTGTATGTAGGTTCTCTGTCATGACGAAAGAACTCCTTTCCACGGAACGGCCTGCGCGCGCAGACCTCTCCATTATTCATACAGATAAAATATTATACCACACTCTTGCAAAAAAATCAAGAATATGGTATACTAATATCAGCGAAATTTTCGGATTTTTTTGTGCTTTTGTGCGAAAAACACCATCTTACTATATAAGGAGGCGTTCCATGTCCAAGTCCATCTCCGAGATCGACAAGAATCTGGCCGTTGAAACGGTGGCCAATCTCCCCGTTCAGTTCGTGAGCGTCCTTGACGAGCCCTTCGCCGTCTACGGCCTCTGCGACCCCCACGACGGCGGAGCCTTCCATCGCATCCCCCAAGACGTAGCCGACGCTACTAACGAGGGAGTAAAGTTGCTCAACCTCCACACCTCGGGCGGCCGCGTCCGCTTCAAGACCGACTCCCCCCACCTGGCGGTGAAGGTCAAGCTCTCGGGTGTGGGCCTCATGCCCCATATGACCCTGGTGGGCACGGCGGGCTTGGACGTCTACCTCGGCTACGACGGCGAGTACCGCTACTACGGCTCCTGCATGACCGAGGGAGGCAACGACGCCGCCATTAAGATGACCGAGAACAAGGGCTACACCAACATGGTCTGGCTCCCCGTGGAGGGCTCCGCCGGAGGCGGCATGAAGGACATCCTTTTGAACCTCCCCCTCTACGGCGGCATCGACGAGCTGTGGCTGGGCTTGCCCCCCGGCTCCGTGGTGGAGGCCGCCGACCCCTACCGCGACCTCCCTCCCACGGTTTACTACGGCTCCTCCATCACCCAGGGCGGCTGTGCCTCCAGACCCGGCAACAACTACCCGAACATCCTTTCCCGCAAGTACAACGTGGATTTCCGCAACCTGGGCTTCTCGGGCAGTGCCCGGGGTGAGCAGGCCATCTCGGACTACATCGCCTCCCAGCCCATGTCGGCCTTCGTGTTTGCCTACGACCACAACGCGCCCACGGTGGAGCATCTGGCCGCCACCCACGAGCCTATGTATCGGAATATCCGCGACACCCATCCCAACACCCCCGTCATCTTCATCACCCGTCCCGGCATCCGTTACAACGCCGAGGAGAGAGCCCGCCGTGAGGTGGTCAAGGCCACCTATGAGAACGCCAAGGCCAGAGGGGAGAACGTCTACTTCGTGGACGGAGAGACCATCTTCGCCATCTTCGGCGGCGACGGCGGAAGCGTGGACGGCTGTCACCCCAACGACCTGGGCTTTGCCTGCGTAGCGGCGGCTCTCGACCCGATTTTCGCGGAGATTTACGGATAAATTGCAGTTTAGCGGTAAGTTGGGTTTCCTCGTTCTTTGCCTTCCCCATGCGGTGCCATCCGCAAGCGGATGCGGGGGACCGCAAAGCGGTGGATGAGGAGAGCAAGTTTCTGCTCGGCATCGGGTATGATTTCTTTTGGTGTATAAAGAGTTTCCGTATACGCCCGTGCGAAAGACCAACCCCGCTCTCCTCATCCACCACCTGCGGTGGTCCCCCTTCCCCGCAGGGGAAGGCTCACGGAGAAACTCACCGATAAACCCAAATTTAAACACAAATGAAAGGATACATCCATGACCCACCAGAATCCCCCTATCCAAATTCTCAAGGATAAAGACCTCTACGTCTTCGATATGGACGGCACCATCTACCTGGGCAAGATCGTCTTCGACTTCGCCATCCGCTTCATCGAAAACCTCCGCGCCGCGGGCAAGCGGGTGCTGTTCTTCACCAACAACGCTTCCCGCTCCACCGATGTGTATCTGGAAAAGCTCACCCGCCTGGGCTTCTCCCCCACGGCAGACGAGATCATGTCCTCCGCCGACGTGACGGTGGCCTATCTCAACACCTACCATAAGGATCAGACCGTCTACCTTATCGGCACCAAGCAGCTGGAGTCCCAGTTCCGCGCGGGGGGCATCCGCCTCGCCACGGGGAAGGAGGGCTCCGTGGACGTGGTGGTCTCCAGCTTTGACACCGAGCTGACCTACGAAAAGCTGGACGACGGTTGCCGCCTGATCCGAAACGGTGCTGCCTACCTCTGTACCCACCCCGACTTCAACTGCCCCACCGACACGGGCTTTATGCCCGACAGCGGCGCCATCGCCGCCCTCATCACCGCTTCCACGGGAGTCACCCCCCGCTACCTGGGCAAGCCTTACCCCGAGGTGGTGGAGATGATCGAGCGGGTCACGGGGATCCCCCGCGACAAGACCTGCATCTTCGGTGACCGCCTCTACACCGACATTGCCCTGGGCGCGAAGAACGGCGTCACCTCCATCCTCGTGCTGACGGGGGAGGGGACCTATGAGGAGGCCATGGAGCTACCCGAGGGGGAGAAGCCCGCGTTTATCTTCCCGTCCCTCGCGGAAGTAGACAAGGCGGTGTTCGGATGATCTGTGACCATTTTTCATGATGAAAGGCCGTCCCGATTCGGGACGGCCTTTTGGGTGGGGAACGGTATGGATTATTTGACATATTCAGCGAGGCCGTAATTCTGTAAATATTGATTGAAATACTTCATATACGATTCCCGGTTTTCCTCAAAATCCTTCCATACAACGGATATGAGTCGGTAGGCCTCGGCAATCTCCTTCTCACATTCTTCCATATTGCCCAATCTCTTGTGACAGGCGGCGATGCACTGGTGAAAGCTCCAATGGAAGGTCTGCATCCCGTCCCACAGGTATTGATCGGCGGGGTCGTCGTAATAGTCGGTCAGCAGGAAGGTGGTCAGCACGCGGAGTCCCTTGCGGTAGCATTTCAGCGCCTCGGGGATGTAGTCGGCGGGGGTGTAGTCGCGGAAGGTCACATCGGGGTGCCTATCCATAAAGAACCAAGAATTGCCCTCCTCCATGCAGGCCTGATACAAGCCTTGCAGATGGTGGCATCTTGACCAGATCGCGCCCTCCTGCTTATCCCGTCCCGACAGACGGAAGGCCATAGCCTCATAGCGGATGTTGTAGTCCAAGGGAAGGGACACCAAAACCTCCTTTGCCTTGGCATATTCGTCCTTTTTCAGGTATGCCGCCGCTTGGATGTCCTTGGCGTTACACACGCGGATAAAGTCGTTGCTTTCGGTAATGATTTTTTGGGAGAGCTCAATCATTTCATCCAAATGTGTCAGATCGTTTTGATCGCGCAGGGTATATTCGTATGCATTCAGAAGCGCGGTCAGCAATTCCTCGTTGCCGGGATATTCCTGCTGCGCGGATTTTATGATCTCGATGTATTTGGCTGTATCATCAAAGAAATATCCCCACGCGTCGTCAATGATCTTTTGAATTTTTGCCTTCATTTCCTTTACGTCGTAGTCGAACAGCATATCCAGCGAAACCTCAAAATAACCTGCAAGGACGGGAATCATTTCCATATCGGGATAGGTTATCCCCATCTCCCACTTGCTCACCGCCTGCGGGGACACCAACAGCACCGATGCCAACGCCTCCTGGGTAACGCCCTTTTTTTTCCGCAGCTCGCGAATTTTGTTTCCAATATTGATCTGTGTCATATAGACCTCCTAAAAATCAAATTTTTCCGTGACGCGCTTCACTGGATTTAGAATACCATAAAACCGGTTTTCCGTCAACAACTTGATTTTAGAATAAAAACAACTGATGGTTGAGACGGTTGAATCGGCCGATTCTGAACACATACGCCTGTGCGGCAGTACGATCATTTTATCGGACAACATAGAAAAAGGCCACCTCAAAATGGGGCGGCCTTTATGCCGTGTATTCGCGTTTCGGACAAAACCTTACTCCATCTCCGCCATAGCCTTCTTCAAGGTCTCCCACAGAGTCTTGGAAATGACCTCCGCCCCTGCGGGGGAAGCGTGCCCGCCGTCGGGACAGAAGAGATCCACATCGGGGTGAGCGTCCATTTCCGCCCACCATGCCTCCCCCACGCGGGACAGCACGATCCCCAGCTCGGCAGAGGCGGCCTCATACGCGGCGTTGATGCCCTCCTGCAAATGCCGCTCATGCTTCTGGCTCCAGGTGGTGTACAGGATGGGGTACGCGCCGCCCTCCTTGGCCCAGGCCATGAGCTTGGGGAGCGCCTCCATCATGTGCCCGCCGTAGTCGAAGGGATGGGCATGCTCCTGGAAGATGGCGAAGTCATACCCGCCGTAGCGGAGATTGAAGGGAACGTCGGGCTCGCGGGAGTGCTGGTAGAGGGTCCAGCCGCCGTGGGCGTTCATGGCGACCTGGCAGTCCACCCCCTCGGCCGCCGCCAAAAGCTTGACACGGTAGGGAATATCGCAGTTGTAGGTGTGGCTGTTGCCGACGAACAGGATCTTTACGGTTTTCATGATAGACCTCCCGCATGGTTTGTTGAGACCATTATACCACGAAAGTACCGAAAATACAAGCCCTTTCACGTTTTTTAGGCCCGATGAACGAAAGAGCAAACCTGTGGTTGAATTCGCCCGTTGGCACTTGATTTCTCAAGGAAATTGTGGTATAATATTTTAATAGAATTTCAAATTTGGGTTTGGCGGTGGGTTGGCCGCGCACCTTTGCCTTCCCCAGCGGGGAAGGTGGCACCCGCTTTAGCGGGTGACGGATGAGGAGAGCGGGTGGAGTGATTTATACGGGGGAGAGCTAAACCTTTTGGTATGCAAGGGTAAATCTCTCCTCCGTCAAGCGACTGTAACCCGCTCTCCTCATCCACCGCTTCGCGGTCCCCCTTCCCCGCTGGGGAAGGCTAATGAACGCGGTCGGCGCCCCTATAAACCCCAATTTACCAATATCCCTATTGAAAGGAACCAACACAATGGCCTTCGACGCCGGTATGCTCGCCTGCATGGTGCATGAGATCCGCACCGTTGCCCTCGGCGGAAGAATTGAAAAAGTCATGCAGCCCGAAAGGGACGAGATCATCCTCCAGCTCCGCTCCACCGAGGGGGGCAAGCGGCTGCTCATCAACGGGGGGGCCAATCCCCGCATCGGCTTTACAGAGCTGACAAAGGAAAACCCCGCCCAGCCCCCCATGTTCTGCATGCTCCTGCGCAAGCACCTCACGGGCGCCAAGCTGTCCTCCATCGAGCAGGCCGCCTTTGAGCGTGTGGTGACCTTGGGCTTTGATACACGGGACGAAATGGGCTTTGCCTGTACCCGTTACCTCATTGCGGAGCTCATGGGCAAGTATTCCAACCTCATCTTCACCGACGAGAACAAGCGCATCATCGCCGCCTTCAAGACCGTGGACTTCACCACCTCCACTCAGCGGCAGGTTCTCCCGGGTATGCGCTACGAGCTGCCTCCCCCCCAAGATAAAGACAACCCTCTGGAGGTGGATTTCGACCGCTTTGCCGAGCTTTACGCTGCCGAGAACCCCGAAAAGCCCCTGGATAAGTTCATCCTGACCCGTTTTTGCGGTATCTCCGCCGCTGTGGCCCGTGAGATGGTCTATCTCTCCACCCGACACCCCGACACACCGGCCAGATACGCCTCGGCAGAGGCCCTGTGGAAGGGCTTTTCGTTGGTGATGGATCGCATCAAAAACGCCGATTATGCCCCCACTATGATTCTCTCGGACGGCAAGCCCGTGGAGTACGCATTCTGCCCTCTTACCCACTACTCAAGTCCCACCGAAGCCCGTCCCTTTGAGTCCGCCTCGGCCCTGCTGGACGCTTATTTCGAGACCCGCGACAAGGCCAGCCGCCTGACCCAGCGCGCCTCGGATATTCTGCGCCTGCTGACCAATGCCGAGAGCCGAATCAAAAAGAAGCTGGACGTGCAGGAGAGCGAGCTGGCCGATTGCGAAAAGGCCGCCGCGTACAAGAAATACGGGGATCTCATCACCGCCGGCATCTATATGATTAAAAAAGGCGACAAGCAGGTAGAGCTGACCGACTATGAGGCATGGAACGATGCTACAGGCGAATACGATACCTGCCTGATTACCCTGGACGAACGCCTCACCCCCGCCGCCAACGCCCAGAAATACTACAAAAAGTACACCAAGGCCCGCAACGCCAAGGTGGAGCTGACCAAACAGCTGGCACTGGGCAGGGAAGAGCTGAACTATATCTACACGGTTTTCGATGCCCTCTCCCACGCCGAAACCGCCAACGATTTAGCGGAAATCCGCGACGAGCTGTACTGCTCGGGCTACGCCTCCCGCATGAAGGGCTACGCCGCCCCCAAAAAGCAGCCCGCCCCCACCGTGGCCAAGTTCCGAACCACCAATGGCTATCTGGTCTATTGCGGCAAGAACAACCTGCAAAACGAGCACATCACCCACAAACTGGCTGACCGCAACGATTACTGGTTCCACGCGAAAGGCGTCCCCGGCTCTCACGTGGTCATGGTGACGAACGGCGAGGAGCCCGATGCGCAGGACTTCACCGACGCCGCCTCCATCGCCGCCCATTACTCCAAGGCCGCGGGCGGTGCCCAGATCCCCGTGGACTACCTCCTGGTCCGCCACGTCCGCAAGGTGCCGGGGGCCAAGCCGGGATTCGTGACCTATCATACGAATTGGACGGCTTACGTGACGCCGGATGCTGAGAGGATCGCGGGGATGAGGGTCAAGTAATGAAAAAGATTATCACAGTTCAACACCCGCAATCAGAGCAACATACCAATGGCATGATCGGTTCTCTCGGTGACTGGGATCTGACTGAATACGGTATTGCCCAAGCGCACAGGATCGGCCAGAATCTGTTGCGTGAAATCGGGGACGAGCCCTATGTATTCTATTCCTCGGATTTGCGCCGAACCAAGCATACAGCCGAAATCCTGTCCTCTTACCTGCACATCGAGCCGCAATACACACCGCTTCTTCGGGAATTCGATTTGGGTGAAGCCAACGGAAAGACCAAGCAGTGGGCGAAGGAAAATAACACCTGCCCCGTGTGGCCGGGTACAAAGGATTGGGCGGAAACCGTAGACGAACGGGTTTTTGTCAACGCCGAGACCAAAAGGGAAGTAGCCCTTCGCGTTGCGGAGTTTATGGAGAAGGTCGTGACTCCGACAAAGGAGAATATCATCATTGTTTCCCATGACGGGACATTAAGTATATTCTTTGCTCTGTGGTTGGGGATGGATATTGAAATGCTGAATCGGTGCAACTTGTCCGGCAAATCGGGAGGCGTATCCATCCTTTGTGAGGATGCGGCAGGGCATCGGATTATTTCGCGGCTCAATGATATGTCATTTATTCAATTATGAGAATCAGCCTCGGTAGGTAATTACCCCTGCCGAGGTTTTTTCATCTTTTATTCCCCTCTCCTTATTGACAAAAATTCTCCACTATGTTATAATCATCTCAACCCATTTTGCACAAATCCCCTCAAAAAGGAGACCATACCATGCTCATCGCCAACACCCCCCTCGCCTCCTACCGCATCATTCTCCCCGCCGCCGCCCTGGAGGGCGAAGCCGATGTCGCCTGTGTGCTTCGCGACACCCTCGCCCGCACCACGGGCGTGACCCTTGAGATCGCCACCGACGCCACCCCCGCCGCCGACTGCGAGATTATCATCGGCCAGACCAAACGCGACACCGACAAGGTCATAGCCGCCCGCAACCAGGTCCAAAACGACGGCTACGCCATGGTGGTGGACGGCACCCGCCTCTACATCACGGGCAACCTCCCCCGCGGCGGTGTCTACGGTGTCTACACCTTCATGGAGGACTACCTGGGCGCACGGTTCCTGTCCGACACCTACATGACCGTCCACGACGGTGAGGTGAAGGATATCCCCGCCGACCTGTACCGCGTGGATTCCCCCTACTTCTTCTCCCGCGATACCTACTGGTACCATATCCTCCATCCCCGCCGTCCCACCAAGATGAACATCCGTAACGCGGTCAAGTCCAACCATTGGGATATGCCCGACCTGGGAGGCGGTGTCACCTATGCGGGCCCCTTCGTCCACAGCATCTGGGATCTCACCGAGACCAAGCACGAGGTAGGCTTCCAGCCCTGCCTTACCGATGAGGCCATCTATCAGACCACCATCAAAAACGTCCGCAAGCGGCTTTCCGAGAATCCCAACGCCACCATCATCTCGGTCTCCCAGAACGATTCCTACCCCGACCAGCGGGGCTGTCAGTGCGAGAAGTGCAAGGCCATCGACGACGCCGAAGGAACCCCCATGGGCTCCCTCCTGACCTTCGTCAACCGCATCGCCGACGATATCAAGGACGACTACCCGAATGTTTTCGTAGATACCCTGGCCTACCGCTACACCCGTAAGGCGCCGAAGACCATCAAGCCCCGGGATAACGTCATCATCCGCCTCTGCTCCATCGAGTGCTGCTTCTGCCACCCTCTGGACGATCCGAATTGCCCCCACAACGTGGAATTCAAGAAGGACATCGAGGAGTGGGCGGCCATCTGCAATAACCTCTACATCTGGGATTACACCACCGACTTCCTCTGCTACCTGAGTCCCTTCCCCAACCTGGCCGTCTTGCAAAAGAACGTCAAGTTCTTCAAGGATCACCACGTCATCGGTATGTTCGAGCAGGGCAACTACCAGTCCCTGTCGGGCGAGTTCGGTGAGCTGCGCGGTTACCTGTTGGCCAAGCTCCTTTGGGACCCCGACATGACCGAGGAAGAATACTACGCCCATATGGACGAGTTCCTCCGCGACTACTACGGCGCGGGCTGGCAGTACATCCGCGAGTACATCGACGTCACCTCAAAGAAGGCCGCCGAGCGCCACCTCTTCATCTACGATACCCCCAACCGCATCTTCCCCTTTGACAAGAAGGAGGCCGATGACCCCAACCTGGACATTCTGGATCCCGAGAAGATCGAGGCCTGGAGCCGCGAGATGAAGAGCGCCCCCGTGGCCGCCCTTGAGAGCGAGACCGCCTTCGCCGAGTACCTGCTGGGTCTGTGGAGCAAGGCTCTGGCCGCCGCCGAGACCGACGACCACCACGCCCACGTCATGCAATCCTCGGTGCAAGCTCTCTACTACGCCGAGTTCGTCCTCCCCGCAGAGCGATTCGAGAGCCTGAACCTGCCCATGCTGGACGCCATCCGCGCCTCGGGGATCACCCGCTTCCGCGAGACGGCGGATATCCCCAACCTGAACGATCCCGAGGTGTATCCCGATCTGCGGTAAATTGCGGTTTATAGGTGGGTTTCCTCGTCACTTGCCTTCCCCAGCGGGGAAGGGGGACCGCGGAGCGGTGG
>JAGBAS010000130.1 GCA_017938885.1 Clostridia bacterium | reverse complement strand
CTTCAACATCGACCATCCCGCCTTCGACGGCGGTATTCTGAAGGCCCGCTACCTGGGTATCAATACACCCGAGTCTACAGGTCAGATCGAGCCTTGGGGTAAGAAGGCCTCTACCTACACCAAGGAGACCCTCAGCAAGGCTACCTCCATCATCGTGGAGTCCGACTCCGCTACCTGGAATCCCGATTCCACGGGTGACCGCTACCTGGTTTGGGTCTGGTACAAGACCGCCGATATGGCGGACTACCGCTGTATCAATCTGGAGATCCTCCAGCAAGGCCTGGCCGTCTCCTCCAAGTCCTCGGATACGGTCTATGCCGATATCTGCGTGACCATTCTGAACCAGGCCGTCAACCACAAGCTCTACGTCCATTCCAAAGAGAAGGATCCCGACTTCTACTACGGTGCCGCCATGCCCATGACCCTCAAGGAGCTCAAGACCAACATCGAGAGCTACAAGGGAAAGGACGTCAGCTTCGAGGGCATCGTGGTCCGTAACTCCAACCAGACCGCCTACATCGAGGAATACGACGAGGAAACGGGTCTGTACTTCGGTATCCAGGTCTACTACGGCTTCAACCTGGGCTTCTTCGGCGAGGATATCCTGTCGGTAGGTAACCGCGTTCTGGTGGTTGGCTCGGTTCAGTACTACGAGACCGGCGGCACCTACCAGATCGCCGACATCAAGTACCACGCCATGCGTCCCGACGATCCCGAGAACATCCAGAAGATCAGCGACGGCCACGAGGCCGCTTACGCCGAGGTCTCCGCCAAGGATCTGCTGAACGGTAAGGTGGAGATCGACGTGACCTCCGTGGATGAGGAAGGGAACGAGACCGTGGAGACCAAGACCTTCGACCGCGGCTTCATCACCATGCACGGCTCCGCTTCTCTGAAGGACCTGGTCATCACCAAAATCTACACCACCCAGAACGAGGACTCCTCCAACTACGGTGCCCTGTCCATTACCTGCCTGGCCCAGGACGGCACCGAGGTGGTGCTCCGTACCATCGTTCTCAAGGACGCCGACGGTAAGACCATTACCGCCGATAAGTTCCCCATCGGATCGGTCATCGACGCCAAGGGCGTGGTGGACGTCTACAACGGCGTGTACCAGCTCAAGGTCTTCTCGGCCTCCGATATCACCTTCCGTCAGTAATTAACGTATTGTACAATACTCTTTGAAAGGATCTACCATGAAAAGAATTCTGATTTTGCTTCTGGCACTGGTCATGTGTCTGGGCTGCTTCGCCGCTTGTAACCCCCAGGGCGGCGGCGAGGATACCACCGTCGAGGACACCACCGCCGCTCCCGAGGGCGACGAGGCCGCCACTCTGGCCGAGGCTCTGGAGTACCTCCGCAGTATCTACAAGGACTCCGCCAAGGAGACCCCCGCCGACTACGACGTGGTCGGTAAGATCGTCATTGGCGACACCGAGTTCAAGGTCACCTGGACCACCGATAACGCCGACATCGTGGTGAAGGTCAGCGAGAAGAACGCCGCCTTCTACACCATCGACATCCCCGTCAAGAACGAGGAGCTGAAGGACTACGCCCTCACCGCCACCGTCACCGACGCCGCGGGCCAGAGCGAGACCATCTCCTTCGAGCGCGCCCTGCCCGTCTACGACTCCTCCGCCATCGTGGATAAGCCCGAGGAGCAACAGGCCTACAAGCTCTACCTCGTCCACGCGGGTCTGGGTCAGACCCTCTTCGCCACCGGCGAGACCGACAACTCCAAGTTCCTCAAGACCACCACCGATCCCAAGGCCGCCATGGACTTCTACTCCGAGGCCGACGGCGAGGGCTTCAAGTTCTACTACCTGAAGGACGACGGCACCAAGATGTACCTGCTGGCCTCCACCACCACCTCCGAGGACGGTAAGGTCTCCAAGTACCTCAACTACGTGGCTGACCAGAGCACCACCTGGACCTACAAGTCCGAGACCAACGGCTGGTACACCACCATCGACGGCATTGAGTACGTCATGGGTACCTATGGCTCCTACAACACCATGTCCCTGTCCGAGGCTTCCTACCTGTCGGTGGAGAACAGCGGTAAGACCCAGTTCCCCGCAGGCATCATGAAGAAGGACGTGGCCGAGTCCATGACCCCCTCCGAGGGCCCCACCATCTACAACACCCCCGAGGAGATCGTCAACGCCGTCTACGCCCTGGATATCGGCGGCATCCTCTCCGGCGGTCATAAGTACACCCTGACCGGTGTCATCACCTCTATCCCCTCCGCCTGGTCCGAGGATTACGGCAACATCACCGTCGTTATCGTGGTGAACGGCATGGAGGACAAGCCCATCGAATGCTTCCGTCTGAGCGGAAACGGTGCTGATAAGCTGGCCGTTGGCGATACCATTACCGTCACCGGTAAGCTGCTCAAGTACGATAACAAGACCGAGACCGGTAAGGTCGAGTTCAACGCCGGTTGTACCCTGGTCAGCGGCGCAACCGCTCCCGAGACCACCGTTACGAATCCCACTGCTGATGGCGTGTATAAGCTCTACCTTGTCCAGGTCAACACCGGCAAAACCCTCTTCGCCAACGGCGAGACTGACCAGGATAAGTTCCTGAAGGCCACCACCGACCCCAAGGCCGCTCTGGACTTCCACGCAGAGATCGTGGAGGGCGGCTTCAAGTTCTACACCGAGATCAATGGCGTGAAGAAGTACCTGAACGCCCACACCGAGACCGTGGACGGCAAGATCTCCAAGTTCCTCCACTACACCGAGACCTCCGAGACCGTCTGGTACTACAAGGCCGAGACCAACGCCTGGTACACCACCATTGACGGCGCCGAGTACGTGGCAGGTACCTACAATTCCTTCGATACCTTCTCCATCTCCGACACCAAGTTCATGACCCCCGAGGCCAGCGGCAAGACCCAGTTCCCCCTGAGCCTGGTGGAGAAGTCCGTGGCCGAGGGCGGCAACATGGGCGGCAATGACGAGCCCGAAACCCCCGACACTCCCGATGCTCCTGTGGACGGTCTGGACGCACAGGCTCCCGTGGCCGGCACCGCTTACAAGTTCGGCTTCCTCCAGGGCAATAAGAACCAGGTCTACTACCTGACCGGTGTTCTGTCCGGCTTCTACATGGCTTCCACCGAGACCTTCGCCGACGGCGCAGACTTCTACGTGGAGGAGACCAACGGCGGCTTCCACCTCTACTGCATGGTGAACGGCGCCAAGAAGTACGTCAACGCCAAGTCCGTGGTGGGCACCGACGGCAAGAACCACATCAACGGCCTCTTCGAGGACACCGCTTCCTCCGTCTACACCTACGACGAGACTCTGAAGACCCTGGTCACCGTCATCGACGGCGAGAACTATCTCTTCGGTACCAAGGCCGACGGCACCTACACCACCCTTGGCCCCATGAAGGCCTCCTCCGGCTGCTTCTACGCCGTTCTGGTGGTGAAGGCCGGCTCCGCCGTGACCCCCGATACCCCCGATACTCCCGATACCCCCGATACTCCCGATACCCCTGACACGCCCGATGCATCTTTGAGTGTTTCCGCACCCGTGGCTAACAAGGCATACAAGCTCTACCTGTATCAGGTCAATACCGGCAAGGTTCTCTTTGCGAACGGTGAGACCGACAATTCCAAATTCCTCAAGGGCGCAGAGACTGCAACTGCCGGTTTGGACTTCTACGCTGAGGTAGTTGAGGGTGGCTACCGTTTCTACACCACCATTGACGGTGCTAAGAAGTATCTGGACGCTCACACCGAGACTTCCGCAGACGGTAAGGTCAGCAAGTTCCTGAACTACACCGACTCCACCACCAATGTCTGGTACTACAAGGCTGAGACCAACTCTTGGTATGTAACCTTGGACGGTGCTGAGTACGTCATGGGTACCTACAATACCTTCAATACCCTGTCCATGTCGGATTCCAAATTCATGACCGCAGAAAACACCGGCAAGACCCAGTTCCCCGGTTCTTTCGTTGCTAAAGAGGTAGCTGAGGCTGCTGATTTCATTGGCAAGGTCACCGGCAACGCAGGCGGCAGTGAGACGCCCGATGTCCCCGGTACCCCTGACACACCTACCACTGGTGAGGGTGTAAACGATCTGGCTGTCAATACGCCCTACTACATTTACAGCACTTGCGGTCAGGGAACCAACTACTTCAGCGGTTCTCTGGGCAACGGTCGTATTGATGGTACCATTGATAAGGCTCAGGCAGTTGCTGTGAAACTGGAGGCCGGTGCCACAGCAGGCGAGTATTACATCTACTTTATGGATGGCAACACGAAGACCTATATCGGCGCAAATAGCAGTGCCAGCTCCAAGACCGCTGCATTCACCTTCACTGCCACGAAGGACGATTCTTGCATTTGGATCCTGGATTCTTCTGCTAAGACGATCATGTCTAAGGCTTTCTCCGGCCGTGGCATCGCCACGAAGACCGCTGAGACTCGCTATACCAATTTCAGCACCTACGCCAGCTCCAACTTCGGCTCTGCCGAGTATCAGGCTGCATGGTTCATGGCCGCTTGATCCCATTCGAAAAGGGACGGCTCGCGCAAGCGGGCCGTCCCTTTTGTTTTCCCTTTATTCACGGAATATTAACGCCAATCAATGCAAAAAAGTCTTGTTCCCCTTGACGGATCTATCGAAATTTGGTACAATATAAATAACTATGGAAACGAGGCGAAGCACATGAATTTTCTCAAATTGAAACATAAAAAATGGGGCCTGACCGCCGCCCTCCTGCTCCTGATCTGTACCCTCCTGTGGGGTTGTGACGGCATAACTACTCCCCCCGACACCACCCTCACCGATACCGTCACCGACGTCCCCATCGTGGGGATGCACCAGCTCAACATCCTGGAGAGCGGCCCCCTCTACATGGAGGTGGGAGACACCCTTACCCTCACCACCGACGCCCCCGCCGATCTGAAGGACGGCCTGACCTGGACTTCCTCCGCTCCCTGCGTAGGCATCACCCGCAAGGGCGTGGTCACCGCCCAGGTCCTGGGTAAGGCCACCGTCACGGTGGAGTACCACGGCTTCACCGACAGCATCGAGATCGAGGTGGTGGACAAGCTCCCCGCCGAGACCAAGCCCGCAGAGACGGGTCCCTCCGATCCCATGGAGTCCGATCCCGCAGAGACTGCCCCCTCCGATTCCACAGAGTCCGATCCCGCAGTGACCGTCCCCGACGAGCCCACCGACACCGAGCCCGAGACCGAGGCTCCCCCGCCAACCGTCATCATCGAGGCCGAGCGCTCCCCCGAGGGCTACAAGCCCGCCGGCAGCTACGAGGAAGCCATCAACCGCACCCAGAACGGTCAGCTTTCGGGCTACGACTACGTCCCCGACCAGGCTCCCATCATCTCGGACTACCGCCCCATGCAGGACGGGAAGTACATCAAGAACAACGACCCCTACTACGTCGACGAGAACACCTACGTGGTGGTGGACGCCTACGGCCGCGAGGTCTTCCGTGTCTACCGTGGCGGCGCGTACATCACCCTGGAGGAGGTGGCGGCCTACGTCTGGGCCTTTGGAGACATCCCCGCAAATCACACCACAAGTAAGAAGACCAGCCCCTCCTCCAGCATCTGGGGGGAGTACCTCCGTGTCAACCACACCCAGTTCAGCGGAAGTACCTCCAAGTATCCCTACGAGCCCGAGCTGCCCCGCATCAGCGGCTGCGGCGGTGACTTCACCTACTACGAGATGGATATCGGCACCACGGGCACCGACTGCGATCCCGGCTACTACGCCACCATCTACAACAACGGCTCAAAGATCACCCGAGGCGCGGCTCGCATCGTCTACGCCCGTTTCGACCGCAACGGTAACAAGATCATCGAGCCCGACGAGAAGCACGTCTTCTACACCTACAACCACTATAACGATTTTCAGGAGTACCTGAACTACTACGGCGGTTGGGGCGAGATGTTCGGCAATATCACGGGCGGCGGCGCCATCTCCAGCAAGTACGATTACAACCCCACCCCCTACGTTCCCGTGGCCAACGCGCCCATCGCGGCGCGCGGGGTGAGGATCCTGTCTGTCCTGTACGCAGAGACCTACACCGCACCCTTCCGCATGGAGGCCACCGTCCTTCATTGCGACTTCCATCGATACCGCGATATGGCGGCGTGATAGGGAAGGAGCGCATAAACAAAGAATCGCACCGTGCTGTTTGGTACGGTGCGGTTTTGTTTGGGGATTTCAAATTTGGGTTTGTCGAACAGTTTGAACCGAGAGGAAACCGTTTGTGTGACCCTCATCCGTCACGCCCTACGGGCGCGCCACCTTCCCCCAGGGGAAGGCAAGCGTGAGAGAACGGGACGTTTTTCCAGACCCGGAAATTTGTTTTTTGCTTTCCGGATCAGAGAGAAGCAGGCTTTTCTCATAATCTTGCCTTCCCCTGGGGGAAGGTGACACCCGCCTTGGCGGGTGACGTGATGAGCTCCGAGCAAGCTCGGGGTCACACTACCCAATTCCTCTCTCTTCCGTGAGACCGATAAACCCCAATTTTCTCCACAAAAAACGCACCGTACCCCCGTACAGTGCGTTTTCCTTATATCATTCACTCGGCAATATCTTTCACGGCCTCATACACCTTCCAATCCGTCTTCTGCCAAGCCATGGGGGATACCGAAATATACCCCGCGCGGACGGCGTCGATGTCGATGGTCAGGTCACAGCGGTCGTACTCAATGGGCGCGCCCACCTGCATATACATATCGTTGCCCCGATACTCAAAGGCGTCGGAGTAGAACTCCCCGCCCTGATGGGTCACGCGGATGCCCTTGGGGGTAGCCTCGCGGGGGAAGTTGACGTTGTAGAGAAGCCCTTTTCCCAGAAGCTTGGTGCGCTCCATGAAGCCCCACCAAGTATCCAGCATACCCAGAGCGTCCTCCAGCGTATCCACGTCGGTGGACAGAGCCACCGAGGGGATCCCCAGCCGTCCGCCCTCGTTGATGGCTCCCACGGTGCCCGAGTAGGCGATGTCGTCCCCCAGATTATACCCGCGGTTGATGCCCGACAGGATGAGGTCGTAGGTCACACCCAGACCCGTCACGCCGAAGCGCACGCAGTCGGCGGGGGTGGAGTCCATGGCCCAGATCTCCATATCGGGGGCGATGAAGACCTTCTTGATCTCTCTGGGCTGGGTGAAATCAATAGCCTGGCTCTTGCCGCTCTGCTCGAACTTGGGGACCACGCAGGTGACCTCTCCCAGCTTCCTTGCCCAGCGGATGAGATGGGGCAGGGCGGCGGCGTTCATGCCATCATCGTTTACGATCAGTATCCTCATAGCCACCCCTCGTTGCTTTCCTTGTAGTCAGCCAGGCGCGTATCGGCATCAGCGATCAACGCCTTCATTTCCTTGCGGCCATGGACGGTAGCGCCGCTGGCGCAATCGTGGCCGCCGCCGCCGTACTTCTCGGCCACCTGATTGATGGTGACGAAGCGGGAGCGCAGACGGACGCGGATGGAGCCATCGTCGGACTCGATAAAGGCGATCCAGATGAGACTGTCTTTGATGGAATCCATGTACCCCACGGCGGCACAGGCTTGCTCAAACGTCAGCTTGAACTTCTTTTGGGTGGCGCGGTTGATGTAGATGTAGGCCACCCCATGCTCGCTCATCTTCATATGGTCGTAGACGTAGGCCTGGAGCTTGAGGGAGTTGAAGTCCTTCATGTAGAGATGGGCGTAGAGGTGATCGGTGTCCACCCCCTCGTCCAGGAGCATACCCGCCAAACGCATGGTTTCCCCCGTCACTGAGCGGAAGCGGAACCGCCCCGAGTCGGTGACCATACCTGCATAAATGAGGGTGGCCGAATCCACGTCGATCTTCAGCTCGTCCTTGAAGGCGGCGTAAAAGGCGGCGACCATCTCGCAGGACGAGGATCGGTGCTCTTCCACCCATTGGTAGTCCCCATAGGTCTCCTTGGGGATGTGGTGGTCGATCTTGCAGAGCTCCTTGCAGAGGGAAAAGCGGGGATTGGATACCCGATCCGAGGTGGCGGTGTCGATGACGATGCCCAGGGCCTCGGCGTAGAACTCGTCGGGCCGTGTCTCATCCTCGGAGCCGAGGAAGCCCACGTAGTCAGAGTAATCGCTGTTGTTGACAATGATCTCTTTGGCCGGGTAGGTCAGCCGCAGGATTCCCCGCAGACCCAAGGTGGAGCCAACGGCATCCCCATCGGGACGCTTATGGCGAAAGATGACGATGCGGTCGTATGTCTTGATCTTGTCCAAGATTACCTTCATCTGCTCGTTCATGCCTCTGCCTCCGAAAGGGAATTGAGATCGTCCAGAAGACGCATGGCCTCGGCGCGATCCTTCAGGGTACAGCCGCTGGCTTTCTGGTGGCCGCCGCCACCATACTTCACGGCAATGGGGTTGATGTTGTACTTTCCCGAACGGATCTCGCAGAGAACCCCGTCGGCGGTTTCGGTGAAGTTCACCCAGGAGTCAATGCCCTTGATCTCCCCCATGGTGTTGACCATACCGCGGGAGATGGTGAAGCTGCTGACCCCGTTTGCCAGTTGGTTCTCGGTCTCGGCGCGGTCGGTGTAAATGTAGGCCACGCGGTGAGGGGTGGTTTGGATCTTCAGCACGAATTTCGCGCGGAGCTGAATGAAGGAGAGATCGTCGGAGTAGAGATTGCGGAAAATATCCGAGGTATCAAAGCCCCGTTCCATGAGGAAGGCGGCCATGGTATGGGTCTGGGTGTTGGTGGAATCGTAGCGGAAACGGCCCGAGTCGGTAATCATGCCCGTGTAGAGAAGCTTGGCGGCCACGGGAGAGACGGTCAGCCCGCACTCCTTGGCGAAGGCGGTGACAAGTCCGCAGCAGCTCTCAAAGGAGGTGTCTGTGATCTCCACATGGCAGATCTCCTCGCAGAAAATGTGGTGATCCATGCGGACGGTGGCGGCAGCGGTAGCGTAGCGGTCGTCGCAGATAAGGGCTCTTGCTGAGGTATCCAGCACGATCGCCAGCGCACCCTCATAGGCCTCGTCGGGGACGACGTCCATGGGCTCGTCCACCATGAAGGCGTAGCGGTCGCTCATGTCGCCCACCGAGAGGATTTCCTTGTCGGGGAAGGAATCCCGCAGGATGTGCTTAAGCCCCAGCTGACTGCCCAGAGCGTCGCCGTCGGGGTTTTTATGGCGGTGAAGGATGATGCGGGGGTAGCGCACCACCAGATCCAGAATCTGTTCAAACATATCTTTCTCCTGTATGATTATTCATCAAAATATCCCTTATACTTCACCTTCAAAGGACTGTCCGGGAACAAATACCCGTGAAGCTCTATGAAGTAATCGTCGGTCATGCTGGCAATGTAGTCCACCACGATCTGATGGGGGTCTGTCTGCTCGTAGGGAATATCCCGCTTATAGTAGATGGCGTTTACGAAATCAATGTGGTGGGTGAAGATGGGGGAGGACTTGCGCTCCGCTTTGAGATCGTCCAGAAGCTGACCGTAAATTTCGGCCATCATGGGCTTTACGGTTGTATCCAGCTTGGCAAAGCCGGCGGCGTAGTTGTAGATCATGCGGTAGTTGTCCAGGCGGGATTTACGGAGTGCCTTGAAATGCTTGGAATCCAGCTTGATATAGGGCTTTCCGTAGCTGTTCTCAATGACGTTGACCACCAGGTTGTTGATGATCTCGGCGTTGATGGAGCCGATATCCTCATTTGCAAACATGGATTCCTCGGTCATCTTGGCTCTTGCGGCATCCTGCCTGTCCTTTCCCAGATAGGCGATGATGTCGGACAGCCGCACCACGGCCCCCTCCAGGGTACAGGGCATCATGCTCTGTACGGCGGCGGGATCGGTGTAACAGCTTTCGATGATGCGGTCGAACTCGGCAAAGCCGGACAGAGGGACAGGGTAGTACTCCTCGCATTCCAGCTCCCCGTTGTGGGCGGCAATGCCGTTGAGGGTCTGGAGGCTGATGTTGTAGGGGTAAATGCCGTCCAACACCCGCACGCTGTGTACGTTGTGGTAGAAGTGCCGCCCCGTTTGCTTGAAGCTCAGCTCGTCCAGGTAGGCCTCGCCCGTATGGGCGAAGGGGGGGTGGCCGATATCGTGCCCCAGAGAGATGGCCTCGATCAGGTCGAGGTTGAGATGCAGAGCCGCGCCGATGGTACGGGCGATGCGGGAGACCAGCTGGACGTGAAGAGAACGGCGGGTGATATCGTCGTTTTTATAGAGGGAAAAGACCTGGGTCTTGTCGGTGTAGCGATTGTAGTAGGGACAGTGCATGATCTTGTCAATGTCATGCACGAAGGTGGGACGCCAGACGCTTCCGCGATCCTTGACCAGATTGCGGCGGCGGATGACACCGCTATCCGCAAAGGCTACGGCAGGGAAGGTATGGCTCTCCCGATCCGACCGGATCCGCTCGGTCATTTCCGCAGAAAGAACCTCATATTTGGGCATGGGAATACCTCCGATGATAATATGGGGGAGGGAACGGATTACATGGAAGCGGCAACGTTCAAAGCAACGGTCATCATGTCGGTGAAGGTGTTCTGTCTGGCGTCAGCGTCCAAAGCCTCACCCCGCAAGATGTGATCCGAGACGGTGCAGATGGCCAGGGCGTTTTTGCCGGCGGCAGCGGCGTTCATGTAGAGCGCGGCGGCCTCCATCTCTACACCCAGAACTCCCATCTTGTACCATCCGTTGTTGAAATCGGGATCAGCATGGTAGAAGACGTCGGAGGACAGGAGATTGCCCACCTTGTAGCGCACGCCGATGGCCTCGCACTCGCTTACAGCGCGGCGGAGCAGATCAAAGGAGGCGACGGGCGCATAGTTGCCATTCAGCTTGTACTGCTCCTGGTAGTTCGAGTTGGTGCAGGCACCCATACCGATGATGATGTCACGGAGACGCACGTCGTCGGCAAGACCGCCGGCGGAGCCGATGCGAATGATGTTCTCCACACCGAAGAAGTTGTACAGCTCATAGGAATAAATGCCGATGGAGGGCATACCCATGCCGCTGGCCATGACGGATACGGGGACACCCTTGTAGGTGCCGGTGTAGCCCTGGATTCCGCGCACGTTGTTGACGAGGCGGGCATCGGTCAGAAAATTATCGGCCACGAACTTGGCGCGCAGAGGATCGCCGGGCATCAGCACGGTCTTTGCAAAATCGGCGGGAGTAGCCTTGATGTGGGGAGTGGGGTAAAGGTTGCTCATAGTCGTACCTCCTGTGTTTGGTATATGTTATTGGTTTGGTTGACTTGGTTACAAATTTGGGTTTATCGCTGAGCATAGCTCAGCAGACAGATACAAGATACGCGCCGAGCAAGCTCGGCCGATACAAGATATAGAACGGCTGTTGCCGCAAGGTTGTTTCATCTTGTATCTTTGTATCTTGTAACTTGTATCTCACTGACAAACTGCAATTTTACTCTTCCTTCTGTGCCCGAATGGCCTCCGTCCAGCACTTATGGCACATCGCAACGTAGCAATCATTTCCCCCCAGCATGACCTGCGCGCCCTCGGTGACCACCCGCATATTCCCGTCCAGACGGGCGTTGACCGTGGCCTTAGAGCCGCAGGAGCAGATGGTCTTGATCTCGGCGATGGAGTCGGCCACCTCAAAGAGACGGCGGCTGCCCTCGAAGAGCCGGCAGAGGAAGTCGGTGCGGAGCCCGAAGCAGAGAACGGGGATCCCGGAATCGTTGACGATGGTACGGAGCGCGTCGATCTGGGCGGTGGTGAAGAACTGACACTCGTCGGCGATGATAACGTCATACCCCGTGTAGGATTCCTGATAGAGGGCAAGCAGATCCACGTCGCGGGCAACGGGGAAGCATTCCGCCTCAAGACCGATGCGGGAGCGGATGGCGGCGGCACCGTCGCGGGTGTCCAGAGCGGGCTTGATAAGCCAGACCTTCATGCCCCGCTCCTCGTAATTGAACTTGGTGATGAGTGCCTGGGCGGTCTTGGAGGACCCCATCGCACCGTATTTGAAGTAGAGCTTGGCCATGTTGCGACTCCTTTTTGAAAATGTGCAGATTCTTTTATATTATACCATATTTTTTGAAAAAAAGGAAGGGATTTTTGAAAAAATCACCGAATTTTCATACGCTTCTGCGCAGAACATCCTCGCCGGGCATTTTGGGATTCTTGAGCAGGACGGCATTGCGGATGATGCGATCTCCGTATTTCGCTCGCAATTCCTCGACCGTGCTGTCCAGCCGCTCCCGTTTTGCCACGCGGGCGGCATCGGTGAACAGGTCAAGCTGGTAGGGTTGATCCTCTTCGGTCAGCCCAATGGCGCGTACCGTTACCGAGCGGATGGGATGCTGCCAGGCGTAGCTTCTTCGGAACAGGGCGTAAGCCTCTTTGGCAATGCGGAAGGGACTGCGGGTGGGATAGGGGAGCGGACATTGCCATTGTCGGGAAACCAGCCGATCATCCCGTACCGCAATGGCCACCCCCGTTGCCCGCTTCCCATAGACGAACAGGCGATGCCCTACGTCCTGGGAAAGCTCCAGCATGACCGGCCACACTTCCCCGTCCTCCACCAGATCCCGTAGGGTGGTAATGCCGTGCCCGGCAGTCTTGTCCGGTATGCCGG
>JAGBAS010000129.1 GCA_017938885.1 Clostridia bacterium | reverse complement strand
CGGAACCGATCTTTGCCTTGTACTCGGCCTTGAACTGGTTAGCCAGCTCCTTGAGGTCCTCGGCGGTCAGCTCGACGTCGAGCTTCACACCCTTCTCTTCCTTCATCTTATCGATGAGCTCCTCGAAGTACTTCTTACCGACCTCCATAACGACGTCGGAGTACATCTGGATGAAACGGCGGTAGCAGTCGTAAGCCCAACGAGCATTGCCGGACTTCTCGGCCATGACCTCAACGACCTGCTCGTTGAGACCCAGGTTCAGAATGGTATCCATCATACCGGGCATGGAAGCGCGTGCGCCGGAGCGGACGGAAACCAGCAGGGGGTTCTCGAGATCACCAAACTTCTTACCGGTAACCTCTTCCATCTTGACGATGTACTCGTTGATCTCAGCCTGGATCTCAGGATTGATCTGACGGCCATCCTCGTAGTACTGGGTGCAGGCCTCGGTGCTGATGGTGAAGCCCTGGGGAACAGGCAGACCGATGTTGGTCATCTCGGCCAGGTTGGCGCCCTTACCGCCCAGAAGCTCACGCATGTTTGCGTTACCTTCGGTAAACAGGTAACAATACTTGTGTGCCATTGGTGTAGTCCTCCATATATTGAATTTTTATAAACAGGATTTCGGCCGAAGAACCATGCGGACAAGCCCTCCGAACCATCGTATATTATACCATATTCTTCCCCGTTTGAAAACACTTTTCGCAAAATTTTATCGAATTAAAATATGTAAATATTTTGTGAACAAGTGAAATTTCACAAAAAGCGTTTGACAAGGGGGGCTTGGATGTGTATAATGTTATATATCGCATTTTTTACTATCCAAAAAGGAACCGATATGACCGACATATTCGACATCTTCAAGCGTCTTGAACAGAACAAGACCACCCCCTCCGCAACCCCCATCACCCATCTTCTGGTGGGTCTGGGCAACCCCGGCAAGCAGTACACCCTGACCCGCCACAACGCGGGATTCCTTTGCATGGACAAGGTCTCGGAGACCTATCATTGCCCCACCGACCGCTCCAAATTCAACGCCCTGGTGGGCGAGACCACCATCGCGGGTGCCAGAGTCCTGCTCATGCGCCCCCAGACCTACATGAACGCCTCGGGAGAGGCCGTGGCCGCCGCCGCTAAGTTCTACAAGATCGAGCCCGCGCATATCATTGTCTGCTCGGACGACGTGAGCCTGGACGTGGGCGGAATGCGGGTGCGGGGCAAGGGCTCCGACGGCGGACAGAGGGGCCTGCGCAGCATCATCGACGAGCTGGGCACCGATCAGTTCCCCCGCGTCCGCTTCGGCGTGGGTAAGAAACCCCACCCCGACTACGACATGAAGGACTGGGTGCTCTCCACCTTCGCCCCCTCCGAGCTGGAAAAGCTCCGCGCCCTGTTCCCCATCGCCTGCGAGGGCATCGAGCATATCATACGAGGCGACCTTGACGGAGCGATGCAGATCTGCAACCGCAAGGGATGACCGTTTTTTCGCACAAATAGCCGTTCCGGTAGCGTTTGACCCCCATGGGGGAGGAAAATGCTACCCTTTCGGCGTTATGGAAAGATACAAAGATACAAGATACAAAGATACAAGATACAAAGATACAAGATAGGTGCAGATCCCACGGTATCCTCATATCTTGTATCTTGTATCTGCCGAGCTTGCTCGGCGCGTATCTTGTATCTTCACATCCCCCATTGAAAGGTATTTATATGAACCTCCTTACCTCCGCCATCCGCATCGACCCCGAGTACGGTCAGCTTCTCTCGGCCGTCCGCCGTAATTTCAAGGATAAGCCTCTGCCCATACTGGCCAACGGCCTGTGCGAGGGTGCGGCCGAAGCCTTTATCATTTCACTCATTGAGGACACCTGTCTCTTCAATACTTCCACCAAAACCACCAAAAAGACCGCCCTCATGATCTGCCCCGAGGAGAAGGACTGCGTCCGTATGAAGCAGACCCTCACGCGGTTCGGTCTGCGCGCCGCCTTCTACACCGACCGCGACCTTTCCTTCTACGGCGCGGGGGTCACGGCCTCCCACGAGTACGAGCACGAGCGGCTGAAGGTGCTGGCGGGACTCATCACGGGGGGCTACGACGCCGTGGTCACCACCCCCGACGCGGCTCTGGGCTACACCATCCCCCCCGAAAAGCTCCGCGCCACCTCGGTACACCTGGACTTCAACACCCCCATTGAGCCCGCCGACCTGGCCGCCGCTTTAGTGGGGGCGGGATACGCCCGGGTGGATATGGTAGAAGGCCCCGGTCAGTTCGCCATCCGGGGCGGGATCATGGACGTCTGCCCTCCCTACGCCACCTTCTACGACGACGAGGGGGAGCTCATCGAGGGCTCCCACCCCTTGCGCGTGGAGCTGTTCGGGGACGAGATCGACCGCATGGGCCTTTTCGATCCCGAATCCCAGCGCATGACCCACGCCATCCACGAGGCCGACCTGCTCCCTGCCCGGGAGCTACTCACCGATGCCGAGGGACTCTCCAAGCTGGAGGAGGTCATCCGCGCCCAACGAAAGACCGCCCCGGGCCGCTCTCCCGAGGCCGCGCGGGTACTGGACGAGGAGCTGGCCGCCCTCACCGCCGCCCGCCGTTCTCCCAATCCCACGGGGGCGGAGCTGAACTTTCTGGACAAGTACATGAAGGTGCTCTACCCCGCGTGCGCCTGTCTGCTGGATTATTTTCCCGATAAAACCCTGTTCATCATCCGCAACAACTCGGCCGTAAACGACCGCCTCCGCGCGGGGGAGTGGCAGATGAACGAAACCGTCAAGAGCCTCATCGAGGCAGGCACCATCGCAGGCAAGCACGCCGAGTACCGCAAGCCCGTGACCGCCTATGAGATCTTTTTAGACCGCAATGCAACCGTCCACGTGGATTCCCTGTCCTACGGTATGTCGGGCAAGCGGTTGGGAGGGATCTTCGGCTTCCGTACCAAGCATATGATCTCCTACGCCGAGAACTTCAAGCTGCTCTGCGAGGATCTCACCGCCTATATGCGGTCGGGACACCGCCTGGCCGTCATCGCCGAGAACGAGGCCGCCGCGAACAATCTGGCCGAGATGCTGGACGAGGCGGGCTTTGACAGTGTCATCCCCAAGGAAGGGAGCCTCACCGACGCGAAGGATATGCCCAAGGGGATTGTGGTGATCCTGTGGCGGGACTACCTCTTCGGCTTTGAGCTCATCGTTCCCAAGATCGCCATTCTCTCCACCAACCCCGACGGCCGCACGGGGGCTCTCTCCACCGCCGCTATCCGCTCCCGCAAGCAAAAGGCCATGGCGGAAAAGGCCAAGAAAAAGAACGCCAAGACCATCCTCTCCTTCAACGAGCTGGATGTGGGGGACATCGTGGTCCACGAGACCTACGGTATCGGTCAGTATACGGGCATCGAGACCCTGACCACGGGGGGCGTGACCCGTGACTACATCGGCATCAAGTACGCGGGAACCGATAAGCTCTTCATCCCCGTGGAAAAACTGGACATGGTATCCAAGTACATCGGCGCCCACGCCGACGACGGTATGGTCAAGCTATCCAAACTGGGTACCGACCACTGGAACAAGACCAAGGCAAAAACCAAGGCCATGGTCAAGGAGATGGCCAAGGACCTCATCAAGCTTTACGCAGAAAGACTGCGCCGCCCCGGCTACGCTTTCTCGGAGGACGACGACTTCCAGCGGGATTTTGAGGCCGCCTTTGAGTATGAGGAAACCGCCGGTCAGCTCGCCGCCATCGAGGACATCAAGGCGGATATGATGCGCCCCACCCCCATGGACCGTCTGCTCTGCGGCGACGTGGGCTACGGCAAGACCGAGGTGGCTTTGCGCGCCGCCTTCAAGGCCGTCACCGACGGCAAGCAGGTGGCGGTGCTGGTGCCCACCACCATTCTGGCCCTCCAGCACTACCAGACCTTCACCCGCCGTATGCGCGCCTTCTCGGTGAACGTGGATATGCTCTCCCGCTTCAAGACCCCCAAGGAGCAGGAGCAGACCCTTCGCCGCCTGGAGCGGGGGGACGTGGATATCGTCATCGGCACCCACCGGCTGTTGGGTAAGGATATCCGCTTCCGCGATCTGGGCTTGCTCATCGTGGACGAGGAGCAGCGCTTCGGTGTGGCCCAGAAGGAAAAGCTCAAGCAGCTCTGCGGCAACATTGACGTGCTGACCCTGTCGGCCACCCCCATTCCCCGCACCCTGAACATGGCCATGGGCGGTATCCGCGATATCTCCATCCTGGACGAAGCCCCCGTGGACCGTCTGCCTGTACAGACCTATGTGCTGGAGCACGACGACCTCATCATCCACGAGGCCATCCGCAAGGAGCTGCGCCGGGGCGGTCAGGTCTTCTACCTCCACAACGTGGTGGAGAACATCGACCAGCTGGCGGGATCTTTGGCGGGGGCCATCCCCGACGCCCGCATCACCGTGGCCCACGGCAAGATGGATAAGGAGCAGCTGGAGGAGATCTGGGAGCGGATGCTTCTGGGTGAGATCGACATTCTGGTCTGCACCACCATCATTGAAACGGGGGTGGATATTCCCAACGCCAATACCCTCATCGTAGACTGCGCCGAGCGGCTGGGGCTTTCCCAGCTCCACCAGCTTCGCGGCCGTGTGGGTCGATCCGCAAGGCGCGCCTACGCCTACTTCACCTACCGCCCCGGCAAGGCCATCTCCGAGATCGCCGAGAAGCGGCTGGGTGCCATCCGGGAGTACGCCGAGTTCGGCGCGGGCTTCCGCATCGCCCTCCGAGATATGGAAATTCGCGGCACAGGTAATCTGTTGGGCGCCGAACAGCACGGACACATGGAGGCCGTGGGCTACGACCTCTACATTAAGCTCCTCAACGACGCCGTCCTGGAGGAGAGAGGCGAAAAGCCTCCGGAAAAAAAGGAGTGTACCGTCTCGGTCAATATCTCGGCCTTCCTGCCCGATTCCTACGTCCGCTACCCCTCCCAGCGCATGGCCCTCTATAAACGCATCGCCCTCATCCGCAACCGCGACGACATGGAGGACATGACCGACGAGCTCTGCGACCGCTACGGCGACCTTCCCACCCCCGCCGTCAATCTGTTGGACATCGCCCTCGCCCGTGCCCTGGCCGAGGCCTGCGGAGTGACCTCCATCCGTCAGGAGGGCAATACCGTATTCTTCACCCAGGATCAGCTGGATATCGACATCTGGAGCGACCTCTCCGACCTCACCAAGGGACGCATCCGCTTCTCAGGCATGAGCAAGGATGCCGCCATCAAGCTCCAGCTCCGTCCCGGCGAGAATATGCTGGGGATTATTCACAAAATATTTGAAAAATATCTCTCTTTGCGTAACTCTCAAATCTGATTTTTATGCTATAATAAGGGATGTATTAACCGAAAGGATTTGTTTCACATGAAAACCATCGCTATCCGCCGTATTCTGTCGGTCCTGCTTTGCCTCACCCTCCTTGTGGGGGCTGTCGCCATGACCGCTTGCTCCAAGAAGGGAGAGACCCTTCTGGAGCTGGACGGCCATACCATATCCGCCAATCAGTATCAGCTTCTCCTGGCCCGTGTCAAGGGCTCTCTGGCTCACGCCGGCTATTCGGTGGATTCCTCTACCTTCTGGGACATGGTCATCGACTCCGAGGGGAACACCTACGACGAGTATTTCCGCAACGCCGCGCTGACCGATGCCAAGCGCTACCTGGCCGCCGCCGTCATTTTTGAGGAAGAAGGCCTGGTGCTTCCCCAGAGCTACAAGGATGCCATCGACGAGGACATGGAGGAATACATCCGCGATGCCGGCTCCAAGTCGGCTCTCAACAGTCAGCTCAGTGCCTACGGGATCAATGTGGATATGCTCCGCGACCTCTACCTGCTGGAGGCCAAGTACGCCTACGTCCAGGCCTACCTCTACGGTGCTGACGGCGAGAAGATCGCCGCCAATGTCCGCCACGAGTACCTGACCGAGCACGCCGTCTGCTTCAAGCAGGTGCTCATCCGCGCCTTTGATTACGTGTACGAGACTGACCTCAACGGTGACGAAATTTACTACCTGGTGGGCGAGAACAACGCCAAGGTCAACAATATCGCCTACGATATCATCAACGGCAACACCCGCACCGACGAGTTCGGCAAGACCATCACCGACAAGAACGGCGACGACGTCTACTATCTGCCCAACGGCTCCATCGCCTACGACACCGAAAAGGGTGTGCGCTCGGTGGTTTACGACGAGAATGGGATCGCCAAGACCCGTAAGTATACCGCCGAGGAGCTGGCCGAGCACAAGGCCGCCGCCGAAGAGATGATGGCCTCGGTCGCCAAGGGAGACTACGCGGCTTTTGAAGCTCTTATGGGAGAATACGAGATCAGCGACGACGATGCCTTCGTGACCGACGGGACCTACTGCTTCCTCTACACGACGGGAGACAACGATTACGACTACCTCAACGATATCGCCGACGTGCTGGCTGAGTCTGACGAGGGTACCGTGCGCATGGTTACCTCCGAGTACGGCTACAACGTGGTCATGAAGTACCCCATTCCCGAGGATGCCGTCACTAATAGCGATTACGAGGACTGGTTCGGGGATCTGACCGACCGTGTTACCGCCAAGCTGTTCCACACCAAGTGCTCCCCCTACATGGACAAGGTATCGGTCAGTAATGACGTATTCAAAAATCTGCCCTCCATGAAGCAGGTGGGCACCAATTACGATTATTGATGTTCGAAATTCCCGCCAAAGAGAAAACCCCTGCCCGTCGCGGCAAGGGTTTTCTCTTTTTTCATGTTCTATGATTGCTTCAGGATCCCGACCATGGTTTGATCCGCCGGGATCACCACCACGGCGTTCTCCTCGGGGATAGGGATATAGCAGGAGGCAGGGGAGATAGGGGTATTCTCATACTTGAACACCTTTTTCCCCGCGCAGAGTCGGGCGCGTTCCTCGCCGTCATCATCATGGGTCTTTCCTCGAACAAAGACTCTCACGGCATCGTGATCCACGGTGCGAAGCCCCACGCGGCAGACCACCTTCATCTTTTTCCCCGTGATCTCGGTGATGACCAGATCGTACTGCTCCACCCCCTCGGCGTCCACAATGGTGTTGGGCTGGATGGCGTAGCGGTAGGTACGGAGGGAGTAGCGCACCGTCAGGTAGATCGCCAAGGTGGCGCAGAGGATGGCCCCCATCTGGAACAGGGAGGGGAGAGGGACGTCGGGCAGGGTCCCCAATGAAAACAGCACCGCCGCGCCCGCCAAAGCTCCGATGACCATGGCGTGGAGAGGCTTTCGGGAGCCGCTTGATTCAAAAGAGTACATCATAATTTTTCCTTATTTATCAGTATGTTTTCTGTTTTTATCTCTTTGTGCGAATCTCTTCTATCCATTGAGCTTCTATATCTTTGGGAATACGTAAGTTTTTGTATTCATCCAACCTGTGTAAGGGGATTCTTCCATTGCCTTCTGTAATGATTTCTTTTCCCTTTTCATAATCGATCACATCCAGAAAAATTCTGGCCCTGTTGGATAAAGGATATTCCTCATGGTGATCTTTCAGAAACTGCAATGCATTTGCTTTGTAGGTATCAAAATAAGAACGAAGCATTTGACGGAGCATATTTTTATATTCATCTTCTTCATATTGCTCAAACAGAATTTCATGTCGGTGATATCCTTTGACTGACGTATCGTGTTCCAATTTGATCTCAGCCATGAGATCAAATTGTATTTCATCGTTGGAAGAACGATCGTGTAAATGATTCAGATAAAAATAATAACTGAATGACTTAATACCGCGCCAAGAACGGAATACAACAAAAATCGTTATGTCCTCAAGTTTCAAAATATACTTGTCTTTTTGCTTCGTAAAACCGTACTCCAAAAAGACCTCTTTTGTCAGTTTGTTAAACGTTTTTTGATCCATACGCTGTGTACCTCAAATAACCATTTTGAAATGTTCTTGAAGGGGGTTTTGGAAAACTGCTTTTAAAGAGTTTTCTCCAAATCGCTCTATTCGTTTTCCCCGCTCTCCTTCTGCTCCGCCCGTCTGAGCTGACCGCAGGAGGCGTTGATGTCGGCACCCAGCTTTCTGCGCACCGTGGCGCGGATGCCCCGCTTTTCCAGTACCGCCGCGAAGGCCTTTACCGCTTCGTCGCTGGAGCGAGAGAAGCCTGTTTCCTCCACCTCGTTGACGGGGATAAGGTTGACGTGGATGGGCATGGTGGTGGTGCGGGTGCGGAGGTGGCGGTTGAGGACGCCAGCCAGCTTGAAGGCACCCTCGGGGGTATCGTTCTTCCCCGCAATGAGGGTATACTCAAAGGACAGGCGGCGGCCGGTCTTGTCGTAGTAGTCCTTGCAGGCGGTGAGCAGCTCGTCCACCCCCCAGCGGTTGTTCACGGGCATGATGGAGGAGCGGGTCTCGTCGTCGGGGGCATGGAGGGAGATGGACAGGGTGATGGGAAACTCCTCCTCGGCCAGCTTGTAGATCCCCGACACCACCCCGCAGGTGGACAGGGAGATGTGGCGGTAGCCGATGTTCAGCCCGTCGGGATGGGCCACCAGGCGGAGAAATTTCACCACGTTATCGTAGTTGTCCAGGGGCTCACCAATGCCCATCATGACAATGTTGGAAATGCGCTCCCCCAGATCCTTTCGGGCGGCGATGACCTGACCCAACAGCTCCCCGGGGATAAGGTCGCGGACCTTGCCGCCGATGGTGGAGGCACAGAACTTACACCCCATGCGACAGCCCACCTGGGAAGAGATGCAGATGGTATTGCCGTGGTTGTAGCGCATGACCACCGATTCCACGCAGTGGCCGTCCCGCAGCTCAAAGAGGTATTTCACGGTGCCGTCCAGAGCCGACACCAGCTTGCGGCGCACCTGTGGGAGGTGGTACTCCGCCACCTCCGCCAGCTTTTCACGGGTCTTTTTGCCGATATTGGTCATATCAAGGGGGGACAGACCCTTATGGAGCTGGGGGAACATCTGCCCCGCGCGGTATCTCGGCTCGCCTACCGAGAGGATCAGCTCCTCCAATTCAGAGGGGAAAAGAGAGAGTAAGTCTTTCATAAATTATCCTTATGCATCAAATGGTTATATGGTGGTTACGGTCACGCGCGGCGAAGCTTACCGAGAAGGGTAAACACCAGGAAAATGACAATGTGCACCACCGCCACCGAGGCGCCCGTGGGGGTAGAGAGGAGCAGGGCGCAGAGCAGACCCGTCAGGGATCCAAGCACCGAGATTACCGCCGAGCAGACAATCACCGAGCGGAAGCTGCGGAATACCCGCATGGCCGACAGGGCGGGGAAAATGATGAGGGAGGAAATGAGGAGCGCCCCCACCAGCTTCATGGCCAGGACGATGACGATACCGCTGACCGCCGCGATGAGGAAGTTGTAGGCGCGGACACGCACCCCCGAGGAGGTGGCGAAGCCCTCGTCGAAGGTCACGGCGAAGATCTTATGGTAGAAGATCACGAAAAACCCGATCACCGCCGCCGACAGGCCTACGCAGAGCCAGACGTCGGTGTTCGACAGGGTCATCATGGAGGTGGAGCCGAAGAGAGAGGCGCAGACGTCCCCCGACAGGCTCCCCGTATCCGAGGAAGGAAATAGATTGAGCAGAAGGTACCCCACCGCCAGGGAGCCGGCGGAGAGCATGGCAATGGCCGAGTCCCCCTTAATGATCTGTTTTTCGCCCGCCAGCAGGAGCAGAACCGCCACGGCTACCGTCACAGGCAGAGCCACGGTCATGGGGGCAAAGCCCAACACGGCCGCCACCGCCATGGCACCGAAGGCCACATGGGACAGGCCATCGCCGATCATGGCGTAGCGCTTCAGCACCAGCACCACACCCAGAAGCCCTGCGCACAAGGAAATGAGGATCCCCGCGATGACGGCGTAGCGGACGAAGGGGTAGGAGAAATAGGTTTGAAGCTGTTCGATGATGTTCATGCGTCCTCCCCCTCTCCCTTGGATGCGGCTCCGCCACGGCGGCGGATCGCCGTAAGATTGCGATCACGGGATACACCCCGCGCACCCAGCACCGAGCGGGCGTCGGGGGTGGCGCGGACGTCCAGAATCCTTCCGATATTTGGGGCATCCCAGGCGGTCTTGGGACTCCAGTCCCCGTAGCTTCCCCCCTCTCGGTGGGCGAACTGCTGACCCACGGGCGTGGAGAGATAAGCCTCGGTGGTGCCAAAGAAAGTCGTGGTCTTGGACATATGGAGGATGTGGGTGGCGTAGTTCACCGCCGCCGACACGTCGTGAGAGACCATGACCACCGCCACCCCCTCGCGGTTGAGGTCGGCGATCATGCTATACATCTCGGTCATGGCCATGGGATCCAGCCCCGCGATGGGCTCGTCCAGTAAGATCAGTTTCCCCGTGGCGCAGTAGGCTCTGGCCAGAAGGACCCTCTGCTGTTGGCCCCCCGACAGCTCGCGGTAGCATTTCCCCGCCAGATTCTCAATGCCCATGCGGGCCATGGCCTCGTCTGCCAGCTTCTTGTCAGACATCCGCCAGAAGGGGCGCAATCCGCTCCGCTTCAGGCATCCCGACCGCACGATCTCCCGCACCGAGGCGGGAAAATCTCTCTGGGCAGGGGTATGCTGGGGCAGGTAGCCGATACCGCTTTTGCGGGTGGCGGGGTCAATGGTCAGGCATCCGCCATCCACGGGATGGAGGCCGATCATGGATTTAAGCAGGGTGCTTTTTCCCGATCCGTTCTCCCCCACGATGCAGAGGTAATCCCCTGCCTCCAGCGAAAAGCTCACCCCCGAGGCCACCACCCCCGTGTCGTAGGCGAGGGTCAAATTTTCACAAGTGATGAGTGACATAAATTTCCTTTACTGTAAAGCCTTTTTCAGATTTTCCAGATTGCTTTTCATAACGGTGAGATAGGTGGTATTCTCAAAATCGGTCACCACCTGGAGGGAGTTGAGGGTCAAAATCTCCGCCCCCGTCTCGGTGGCCACCACCTCGGCCACCTTGCCGTCGGAGCCCTCCATGATAAAGATGTAAGGAAGCTCCCATTCCTTGGTATATTTGATAAGCTTGGCCTGGGTCTCAAAGGAAGCCGAGGTCTCGGAGGAGCAACCGGGGAAGGCGGCCAGACATTCCAGTCCCAGGTCTTCGAACAGATATACGAAGGGATGGCGGTCCGCTACGACCACGGTGCGGCGGACAGCGGTCTCCATCATATTCTCGTATTCCTCCATCAAAGCCTTCAGCTCTTCCTTGTACTGTGTTGCGCTTGCTTCCCAACGGGCGGCGTTTTCCGCATCCACCTCCATGAGCGCGTCCGAAATCGCCGAAACGATGCGGCGGGCGTACTCCACCGAGAGCCAGACGTGCTCATCATTTCCGATGATGGCGCAATCCTCATGCTCGGGATCATGGACGTGATCGTGCTCGGTTTTGACGTAGGTGTCACAGGCATCCATCATAGAGACCACCCTTGCGGCGGTATTGCCCGAGGAGCGCAGGGCGGCATCCAGCCAATTTTCCGCCCCCGTACACACCACTACGTCGGCATTTGCCAGGGTAATGATGTCCTTCGCTGTGGGTTCAAAGCTGTGCATATCCTGTCCGGGCTTGCCCAGGATCACAAGCTCGATGATCCCCTCTCCGCCGCCTGTAGTATAGTTTTTCATGATGGATCGGGCAAAATCAAAGCCGGCAAAGTTCGTGCAAACGATGGTTGTGCCGTTTTTGTCGACGGTGGTGGGATCCTTGCCTTCACCGCATCCCGCCAGTACTGCGGCCATGCTCAGAGCCATGGCGACGCAAAGCAGGATCATGCTTAATCTTTTCATACTCTCTATCCTTTACTCTATAACAATTACCGGTTATGGTGATGCCCGCAGGCACAGCCATGATGCTGTGTGGGGTCTTGTTTTCTTTCCAAGGAGGCACAGGCCTCGCAGATACCGTACAGAATGGAACGGCCGCTGTCCACCTCAAAGCCATGGTGGGCGGCGATATGGGACAAAAGCTCCTCGCTGACAGCGCATTCCAGATGAATCAGCTCGCCGCAGGTTACGCACTTGAGATGGAAGTGGCGGCAGCAGTCCCCCAGTCCCACATACTGGTAGACGTAGGCGGACTGGGTATCGCTCCGATACTTCCGCACAAGCCCTTCGCCGCACAGCTCCGAGAGATGGCGGTATACGGTACTCTTACGGCTGATCGCACCGTCCTGCTTATCCATTTCAGTGCAAAGCTCCTCCGCCGTAAATTGGCAATCGGGCCTGCTTTCCAAAAATTCCAGCAGGCGTTGTCTCCCCGCCGTCTTATATACGCGCGCCACGGTATCCCTCCCTTCGGCATAGCTTCTTGCAGTATACAAGTATAGCACACTTGTCCCGGTTTGTCAAGCAATTTGAGAATGATTCTCAAATTATTTAGATTTCAAATTTGGGTTTGTCGGGCTGTTTGAAATGAGGCGGTTGTGGCTTGCGTGCGTTATTTGCCCTCTCACCGCTTCGCGGAGCTCCCCCAGAGGGGGAGCCTTAGAACGGTTAGAAAACACTTGTCGGCAAATGGGATTTTGCTGAGTTTAGTACGAAAGG
>JAGBAS010000128.1 GCA_017938885.1 Clostridia bacterium | reverse complement strand
TACTACTACATCGCCGACTTCCATAAGTACCTCGTTAACAAGAGCTGGTACCTGACGGCAAACGAGCTGAAGGCATTCGGTCTGGATCTGCCTTCTGCTTACTACAGCTTCGACGCAACCGGTAAGATGATCCTGGACTAAGATTTCCCAAAAGCTTCTTCGGAAGCTCCCCCCTGCAAGCAGGGGGGAGTCGCGCCGCATCAATGCCTCCGCGGGGCGCGCGACGGACAACGGCCTGAGGCCGGCTGAATTGATGCCAATAACGAAGAAACAGGAGGTTTGCCATGACAACAAAAAAGACGCTCTCCCTTGTGCTGATCTGCTTTTTTACGATTGCCCTGCTGACCGTATCGGCGGCTGCGGTATCGCTTGACCCCTCCGAATCAAACGGCTACTACCAAATCATTTCCAACCGTTCCTACAAGCTGGCCAACGGAGCGATGGAATCTGAGCTCATTGTGAACAACGCAGCGGGGACTGACAGAAAGATTATCCACGTGATGGAGATCGACCCGAAAAGCGAGGACATACAGATTCTTCCAGGTTACTACGGTATTGACAAGCTCAATCCCGATGATCTGAGGGATGATACCCATTGGACAACGGCGGTTTTACCCGATACAGTTTCGTACTATGAGGACGAGCTGGGCTACAACGTCATCGGCGCGATGAATACCGCGCTGAATGATCGCTCAGTCGCGCCTTATGGGTATATGGTCTATGAGGGCGTTCAATTGGGCGCGCCTTGGATCAACCCCAACTCGGTGACCTATATGGCTATTGATTGGGAAGGGAATATTGATTTGCGGGACGTGACCGATCCCCTCACGGGGAACGAGCGTACGGTTATCCCGGTCAACTTTTCGTTCATTGTGCGTGACGGTGTCAATGTTTTGGACGTGGACGATCCCGATCGGACGGCTTCCCGCTGTATGATCGGTGTCAAGGAGGACGGGACGCTGGTGATTTGCAACGTGGACGGCCGCAGTGCGCCCGTTTCCAACGGCCTGACCGTCAGACAGATGGGGGAGCTGATGATTTCTCTGGGCTGTGTCCACGCCCTCCATTGTGATGGCGGCGGCAGTGCTACGTTCATGACCAAGCGGGAAGGGGAAGCAAAGAATACCGTCCGCTCCATTGCCTCGGACGGCGTCCTTCGCCCCGTCATCAACAGCATCATCATCGCCAAAAAAGCCAAGGGCAACGGCGTGTTTACCCACGCAGCCCTAACGGTTCATTCGGATTCCTGCGCCCCGCACGGCTCCGTGACCGTTACGGCGCATGGCTTGGACTTCGCAAACGATTTTGCCGTGCTTCCCGTCGAGGGCTTGACATGGAATCTGTCCGACGAAAGCTTCGGCACTGTTTCGGGGGGCGTGTTTACCTCCAACGGAAAGGAAGGATCGGTAACGGTACGGCTGATGTGGCACGGCTCGGTCGTGGGAGAGGTCACGGTTCACGTTGAGGTGCCGCCCGCCGCCCATGACTATGCGGTGACGGGTACGTCTCTGGTCTGCCGTGAATGCGGCGAGGTTGCCACGGGGTCCGGCCCCGTTTTCGGACGAACGGACACCTTCTTTTTGCTGGACGGTAAGCCCGTCAAGGGCTGGCACGGGGACGCGGAGAGCTGGTTCTACTTCAAAAACGACTATACGGCTGCCAAAGGCTCCTACGCGGTCAGCGGCCTGACCTTCTTCTTTGATACCGAAACGGGACGCTTGACCGAAGGGGTATGGTTGAGGACCTCCTCCTATACCCGCTACTATTACGGTCCCTCCTACTATATCAAGTCCTGGGCGGAGATCGACGGGGAACGGTACTATTTCGGCGCAGATGGTGATATGTACACAGGCCTGCGGCTCATTAAGGGAAGCTTCTTCTCCCAAGCCATATGGTATCATTTCGCGGAGGATGGCCGCGTTCTGCATGAGGGGGCCTATCCCTATACAGGGCTCATTTCGTATCGCGGAGATACCTACTACTGTAAAGACGGCATTACCCAACTCGGTTTGCAGTGCGTGGATGGCGATTACTACTACTTTGAGGCGGGATCGAGCCTTGAGCGAGACGGCTATGCGGTCAAGGACCGTTCTCTCTACGTCAGCGATACAAACGGCATGACCTGGCCGAACCATACCCCCATCGCTGCCGGGACCTATGAGTTTGGCGCAGATGGCAAAATGGTGCTCAGGAACGGTCCGAGCAACGGATACTTCTATCAGAACGGCGTACAGCTCAAAGCATATCAGTTGGTTGAATTTGAGGGGGACTACTACTACGTTGCCGATTTTCACAAGTATCTCGTGAATAAGAGCTGGTACGTGACCTCTGCCGAACTGAAAGCACTCGGTCTGCCCCTGCCCGCCGGGTACTACGGCTTCGACGCAGAGGGTAAGATGATCTACACCCGTCCCGATGCCAAGAACGGCCCCCAGAGTGATGGCTTCTTCTATATCAACGACGTGAGGCAGAACGCCTATCAGCTGATTGAGTTTGAGGGGGACTACTACTACATCAACGATTTCCACAAGTACGCGATCAACAAGACCATTTATCTGACCGCCGCCAATCTGAAGGTGACCGGTCTGCCCCTGCCCGCCGGGTACTACGGCTTCGACGCAGAGGGTAAGATGATCTACACCCGTTCCGATGCCAAGAACGGCCCCCAAAGTGATGGCTTCTTCTATATCAACGACGTGAGGCAGAATGCCTATCAGCTGATTGAGTTTGAGGGGGACTACTACTACATCAACGATTTCCACAAGTACGCGATCAACAAGACCATTTATCTGACCGCCGCTGATCTGACCGCTGTCGGGCTGTCCTTGCCCGCGGGTTATTATGGCTTCGACGCGCAGGGTAAGTTGGTTGTGACTTGATGGATCACGCATTTTTCTTCGAATGCTCCCCCCTGCAAGCAGGGGGAGTCGCGCCGCATCAATGCCTCCGCGGGGCGCGCGACGGACAACGGCCCGGGGCCGGCTGAATTGATGCAATATGATTAAAGGATACCGTATGAAGATCGTACAGATAAACAGCGTGTGCGGACAGGGAAGCACCGGAAAAATATGTGTGGCCGTCAGCCATCTTCTGACGGAACGGGGCATCGAAAACTATATCCTCTATGCCTCCGGCAAAAGCAACGAGCCCGCCGGCAGACGTTACATGACGGACAGAGAGGTGAAGTGGCAGGCACTGAGATCCCGCATCCTCGGTAACTATGGATTTAATACCCGCCGCGCTACCAAACGGCTTTTGCGGGAGCTGGATAGTATCCGCCCCGATATTGTCCATCTGCATAATCTGCATGGGCACAACGTCCATCTGGAGCTTCTGTGCTCTTACTTAAAAGAAAGAAAGATCAAAGTTTTCTGGACGTTCCACGATTGTTGGGCGTTTACAGGCTATTGCCCTCACTACGATATGGCCGGCTGTGCGCAATGGAAAACCCAATGCGAGACTTGTATACAGCGCAGGCACTACAGTTGGTTTTGGGATCGGAGCGCGTACCTGTACCGAAAGAAGCGGGAAGCCCTGACAGGTTTGGATATGACCATCATAACCCCTTCCCAATGGTTAGCCGATCAGGTGAAACAATCGTTTTTGAAGGAGTATCCGGTTCGGGTGATCCATAATGGGATCAACCTCGAGGTCTTCCGCCCACGGGAGAGTGATTTCCGCAGCCGCTATGGCTTGGAGGGGAGGTTTATGATCCTGGGGGTTGCTTTCGGCTGGGGTCCTCGGAAGGGACTGGACGTGTTTATCGAACTGGCGAAACGGCTGGATGAATCCTACCGGATCGTTTTGGTGGGGACGGATGACGCCGTAGACCGCTTGATTCCCGAGAATATTCTTTCCATCCACCGAACCCAGAACCAGGTCGAGCTGGCCGAGATTTATACGGCGGCGGATCTGTTCGTCAATCCCACCAGGGAGGAGAATTATCCGACGACGCATATGGAAGCTCTGGCTTGCGGCACGCCTGTTCTTTCCTTCCGGACGGGCGGATGCGCTGAGATGCTGGATGAGAGCTGTGGCGCGGTAGTTCCTAAGAACGATGTGGATGCTCTGGAGCGTATGATCCGCACGGCCCGCGAAGGCAAGCCCTTTACGTCAGAAGACTGCGTTGCCATGACTGGAAATTTCGGGGAATTGGATCGTTTCATGGAGTATGTGATGTGTTATGAAAACTAAGATTCGGTTTTTTATCAATACCCTGCGCGGCGGAGGAGCCGAAAAGGTATTGATCGATCTGGTGTCTTGCTTGGATCCCGAAACGTACGACGTTACGATCGTATCGATCGTCGGAGGCATCCATGAAAAACGAATACCGCCGTATATACAATATAAAAAACTCGTCCCGTGTAAGAGCGAGTTTTGGAGTCGTTTCTTCTATCGTCTCCTGGTCAAGCTTCCGCCTCGGCTGTTTGCCGGATGGTTTTTGCGCGGATCCTATGATTTGGAGGTCGCATATCTGGAAGGAACGCCTACGAAGGTCGTTGCCGCGAAACGAAAAGCCAAGCGGATCGCATTTGTGCACTGCAACGTAGCTATGTATGACCATATAGGCGGATTTTATGCCCGTAAGGAGGATTGCTTGCGGGAGTATCGGAGCTTTTCAAGAGTTTGCTTTGTTTCTGAACAAGGAAAGCAGGGTTTTGAGCAAGTGATCGGACCCTTGGATCATGCTTGCGTGGTTCATAATGTATTGAATATCCGCGAGCTGAGACAATTGGAGCTCGCGGAGCCTGCTCTGCGGTATGAAACAGAGGGCTGGAAATTGGTTTCGGTCGGGCGTTTGGTCAAGGAGAAGGCTTTTGAACGTCTCCTTCAGATCATGGCTGACCTGGAAACGGATACACCGGCTGAATTATGGATCATTGGCGAGGGAGATGAACGAGGACAGCTGGAGGATTTCATACGTGAAAAGCAGATCAAAAACGTGAAATTGTTGGGATATCAAACCAATCCCTATCCGTATACCAAGCAGGCTGATCTGTTTATCTGTTCCTCTCTTTCGGAGGGGTACAGCACGGCTGTTACTGAGGCGATCGCTTTGGGTGTTCCGGTCTTGACCACAGATTGCGCGGGTATGAATGAGATCCTGGAATCCGGTAGATTCGGTATGATTGTAGAAAATCATACCGAAGCCCTGCGAGAAGGTCTTTTGAGGATCATGCGTGATCCGAATGAATATGCCCGCTTGAAAAAGGCTGTGTGCGATCGGAGCATCGGCATGACAAGCGAACAGGCCGTAACCGAATATGCGGAGTTATTTCGGAAAGTAATGGAAGAAGCTCCCGAGGACAAGGAACAAGGATGAAAGATAATAATCAGATTGTATCGAATGTGATCTGGCGGTTCTTTGAACGTTTCGGCACACAGCTGATTACGTTTATTGTTATGACCGTGCTGGCACGTCATCTGACCCCGGATGAATACGGTACCGTTTCTTTAGTGGTCATTTTCATTGCGATCCTACAGGTGTTTGTGGATAGCGGCATGGGAAATGCATTGATTCAAAAGAAAAATGCGGATCATTTGGATTTTTCATCGGTATTTTACTTCAATACGATCACATCCGTCGTATTGTATCTTTTGATGTTTGTCCTGGCATCGCCGATCGCGTATTTCTTTGATGAACCCGAGCTGGTTCCCATCATACGTATTTTGAGCCTTGTTCTGGTCGCATCCGGTATTCGCAACGTACAACAAGCTTATGTGTCCCGCCATTTGCAATTCAAACGCTTCTTTTACGCAACCATCATCGGAACGATGGTATCCGGTGCTGTGGGTATTTGGATGGCCTACCGCGGCTATGGCGTATGGGCGATGGTGGCACGGCAACTGGTAAGCACTTGCGTCGATACGTTCGTATTATGGATCATTGTTGAATGGAAGCCCAAATGGGAATTCTCTATTGAACGTATCAAGGGAATGTTCTCGTTTGGCTGGAAAATCCTGCTTACGGGCCTGTTGGACGTGGTCTATAGCAATGTCAGGCAGCTGGTGATCGGAAAACTGTACACATCGGCCGATCTTGCCTTCCACACGAAGGGAAAGCAGATCCCGGAGCTTGTGGGTACGAATATCAACATGGCCATCGATGGCGTTCTGCTGCCAACGATGTCAGCCGTACAGGACGAGCGGGAGCAGGTTACGAGGATTTTACGCAAGGCGAGCCGTATCACCGGGTATATCATGGCACCGCTTTTGATCGGGCTTCTGATTATCGCCACACCGTTGGTTCGCTTATGGCTGACCGATAAATGGTTAGGCGTTGTTCCGTATTTACAGGCCTTCTGTGTGTTCTATTTATTCTATCCGCATCAGCTGGCGAATCGGAATGCGTTGAAATCCATTGGGCGCAGTGACATCGTTTTAAAGATGGAGATCTTTAACAAGATCATCGGATTTGGCGGACTTCTGATCAGTATGTGGTTCGGTGTCTGGGCTATCACGATCAGCCTGCTCGTCACAACGGCGATCAGCCAGATCTTGATTTCGACGGTCAATTGGAAGATGTTCGGCTACAGCTTCAAGGATCAGGCGCGGGATGTTTTGCCTTCGATCGGATTGGCACTCATGATGGGTGTGGCTATCTATTTCATTGCTTGGCTACCCCTGCATGATGCCTTGATCCTGTTGATACAGATCCTTCTCGGGGCGTGTATATACGTGGCGCTGTCCTGGATCTTCCGTATGAGCTCTTTCCTGTATATTTTGTCGATTCTGAAATCGAGTATCAAAAAGAAAGGATGATTGATCTATGTATATGTCTGTTGCGAAAAGATGGGCTGTTTTGCTTATGGCGGTTCTTCTCTTATGTAGTGCAGCCGCTTCCTGCGCCCCGGCGAAAGAACGGGTCCTCATCTACACCAGTGCCGAGGACTACCGCGTGGAGCATATGCGGGAATGCCTGACACAGCAGTTCCCCCAGTACAACATTGTGATCGAATATATGCCGACCGGCAACCAGGCCGCCCGTCTCATGGCAGAGGGGGCTGATACGGATTGTGATATCAGCTACGACCTGGAGTATACCTATATGCAAAAGCTGGCGGATGCCGGGCTTTTAGCGGATCTCGCCTCCTACGATTTCTCGGTTTTTGCCGAGGATACGGTCAAGAGCAGCTACTATATGCCCGATTACCGCAACGGCGGTGCCATCATCATCAATCCCGCCGTGCTGGAGCGTCATGGTCTGGCTAAGCCGACCTGCTACGACGATCTGCTTAAGCCCGAATATCAGGGGCTGATCTCCATGCCCAATCCCACCTCGTCGGGAACCGGCTATATGTTCCTGTTGGCTATGGTCAATCAGAGGGGAGAGGACGAGGCCTTTGCGTACTTTGACGCGCTGGCCGCCAATATCTTGCAATTCACATCCTCGGGCTCGGGGCCTGTCAACGCCCTGATCCAGGGCGAGGTTGCCATTGGCCTGGGAATCGTCGGAACGGCGGTCAAGGCCATCAACGACGGAACCGAGTTGGAGATCCTGTTCTTTGAGGAGGGAGCCCCCTACGCCCTGTACGGCCAGGGGATCATCCGGGGTAAGGAGACCCGCCCCGCCGTTAAGGAAGTCTTTGATTACCTGTACGGAACCTACGGATACTTGAACTGCGAGCTCTTTTACCCCGAGACCATATACGCGGACAAGAGTTTTACGGTGGAGAATTACCCCGAAAATATCACGTATTGCGATATGAGCGGAGACACCGCCGCAACCAAGGATCGATTGCTGGAAAAATGGACCCACTGACGGCAGACTATGCCGCCTCGGAGGTTCATGAAAGGAAAAGCTATGAGCCAAACGAAAATATTGGAGATCGTTGACCTGAATATGGAATACGAGGCCGGCGTCTCCGTGGTGAAGAATATCAGCTTTGACGTGTACGAGGGCGAATTCCTGTCCATTCTGGGCGCGTCGGGGTGCGGTAAGACCACCCTTTTGCGGATGCTGGTGGGCATTCTGCCTCCCACGTCGGGGCGGATTCTCAAGCGCGGACAGGACATATTGAAAACGCCCCCTTACCATCGCGGTATGGGGATCGTGTTCCAGAACTATGCCCTTTTTGAGAATATGACGGTTCTCAAGAACGTGACCTATGCCATGAAGGTCCATAAGATTCCCGATTATGAGCAGCAAGCCGAGACGTTGCTCCGCCGCATGGGACTGTGGGAGCTGAAGGATAAGAAGCCCGCCTCCCTGTCCGGCGGTCAGCAGCAGCGGGTGGCCATCGCCCGCACCATGGTGCTCAAGCCCGATGTGATCCTGTTCGACGAGCCTCTGTCGGCTCTGGATGTGTCCACCCGCCTGCTCATGCGCCACGAGATCAAGGCACTGCAAGCCGAGCTGGGCGTGACCATGATCTACGTGACCCACGATCAGGAGGAGGCCTTTGCCATGTCGGATCGGATCATGGTCATGCATCAAGGCAGGATCGAGCAGTTGGGTACCCCGGAGGAGCTGATCGATCATCCTGCCTGTGATTACGTCCGTCGGTTCGTGGGCGAGAATCTGTCCATGAAACTCCGCGACCTGGAACGATTCCGGAGGACTGACTCATGACCAAGAAACGGATCAAGCCTCGGATCTCACAGATCTGGTTGATCCCGGGCGTGCTGACGGTTTTCCTGCTGTTGCTCGTGATCCTTCCGCTCGGGTATATGTTTGCCGCCATGGACGGCGAAAGCATCCAAAAGGTTTTTGCCAAGGATTCCTTTGGCTCTGTGCTTCTGAATTCCGTCGTAGCCTCTGCTTTGACGACGGTCATATCCTTGACGCTGGCGTACCTGTTGGCCTGGTGTCTGGAGCGGACGGCGATCCCCGGAAAGCGAATATTCTACCTGCTCCTGACCCTCCCTATGCTCATCCCCTCGGTCTCTCTGGGTATGGGCGCGGTTCTTCTGGGAGGAAATAACGGGATACTGACCAATTTGCTTCATCTTCCCTCCGGCGGGATCTACGGCCTATTTGGAATTGTATATGCCTCGGTCATGTACACGCTGCCTGTGGCCTTCCTCATGATGGTCAATATCTTCAAATACGAGGACAGCTCCCCTTATGACGCCGCCTTCGTGCTGGGGCTCCCCCGTGTCCGTCGGTTTACGGCGATCACCCTTCCGTACCTGCGTAAGCCCTTGATCGCTATGGCCTTTTCGGTCTTTACTCTCTCCTTTACCGATTACGGTGTACCTCTGATGGTGGGCGGGAAGTTCAAAACCCTGCCGGTGCTTATGTATCAGGAGGTGATCGGGCAACTGGATTTCGGAAAGGGATGCGTGTATGGCTCCATTCTGTTGGTTCCCGCTTTGGTGGCGTTTTTGGTGGATATGCTCAATCAGAACCATGCCGGTGCCTCCTTTGTGGCGCGTCCTTTTGTGATCTCCCCCTCCCGCAAGAGGGATGCTATAGCGCTGGTCTGCGCCATTCTGATGACGGTGCTCAGCGTATTGCCCATTCTGTCCTTCTCGGTACTGGCCTTTGTAAAGAAATATCCTTCGGATATGATCTTGACGCTGGAGAATTTCACCCGGACGATCCAAGCAGGGGCGGGGCGGTATCTCCTCAATTCCATTCTGATCGCCCTGGGCGTAGCCACGATCGGCGTGGTGCTGGGGGTATTCCTGGCTTACTTTACCGCGCGGCATGCCGGGAAGATCGGCCGCGTCCTGCATTTGATCGCCATGTCTACGGGAGCCATTCCCGGTGTGGTGCTGGGCTTGTCCTATGTCCTGTTCTTCAAGGGTTCTCCCATCTACGGAACCATTATCATTCTGATTCTGGTAAATATCATTCACTTTTTCTCATCGCCCTACCTGATGATCTACACCTCGTTTTCTAAGCTCAACGAAAATCTGGAATCCGTCGCATCGACCCTGGGCTTTGGCCGCAGACGGTTGCTGTTCAACGTATTCATCCCTAAATGCAGCCGTACCGTCCGCGAAATGTTTTCCTATTTCTTTGTCAATAGCATGATGACCATTTCAGCCGTTTCCTTCTTGGCCAATACGAGCAATAAGCCGGTTGCGCTCATGATTAATCAGTTCGAAGCGCAGGCGCAGATGGAATACGCAGCGGTGGTCTCCCTCATGATCCTAACCGTGAATATCGCGGTTAAGGCCGCCTTTCACGGCGGCGCATCCAAACAATGCTAAAGGAGCCAGATAATTATGCTCGCATCCAACGTGTCTCTCACAAATCAAACCATTCTGGTCACCGGCGCCGCCGGTTTCATCGGGGCCAATCTTGTCACCGAGCTTCTCCGCAGGGAGAAGGCTGTGACCGTTGTCGGCTTGGATAACCTGAACGATTACTATGACCCTGCCCTCAAAGAATACCGCTTGCGCGAGATCCGGACCGAGGCAGGGAAGCATCCCGATTCTAAGTGGATCTTTGTCAAGGGCAATTTGGCCGACAAAGCACTGATCGACTCCCTCTTTGCCGAGTACCGCCCCACAGTTGCGGTCAACCTGGCCGCCCAGGCAGGGGTGCGCTATTCCATCACCAACCCCGACGCCTACGTCGAGGCGAATCTCATTGGTTTCTATAACGTCCTGGAGGCCTGCCGCCACTACCCCGTGGAGCATCTGGTCTACGCCTCCTCTTCCTCGGTCTACGGTACCAACAAAAAGGTTCCTTACTCCACCGAAGACAAGGTGGACAATCCCGTCTCCCTCTACGCCGCCACCAAGAAGTCCAACGAGCTCATGGCTCACGCCTACTCCAAGCTCTACAACATCCCTTCCACGGGCCTGCGCTTCT
>JAGBAS010000011.1 GCA_017938885.1 Clostridia bacterium | reverse complement strand
GTGATGACCAGATCCCCAAGGTGATCTCCAATGAAGCGAATGTCCGAGGGATCCGAGGTGCCCCAAGCAGGGCATCCCGTATCGGTCGAGTGATAGCCGCCTACGGCGTAGAGGTATTGGCCTTTGATCCCGCATTCGTCGCGGTAGGGCAGAGAGACAGGGGGATTGCGCATGGTCTTACCTCCTTTAACGTGAAGAAATATTACTGAGGCACGCCGTCATAGACAGGGAAATGCTTGAGCATAACCAGAGGCTCACAGGTGCTGTGGTTCTCGATGGTGACACCCTTGGCGGCGGCGGGGGCGGAGACGAAGAACTCGTCTTGGCTCTTCCCGCCGAAGCGGAGCATGGTGGCGGTGGCGCAGTCATGGCCACCCAGCTTGCCGTAGCCCTGGACAAGAATACAGCCGTAAGCCGTCTCGTCGGTGATGGTCACCGTCTTGCCGGGCTGTACCGTCAGCTCCTTGGCGGCGATGTATGGGTTGCCGTAGGCGATCCACTTTTCGGTGTAGTCCTCGGTCTCCGCGATGGTGAGGGGCGGGCGGAAATTGTTCTTGCGGTAGTGGGGATCTACGTTCTTTTCCCAGTCGAGGAGGCTCATGACGTAATCCAGATCCCTTTGCTTGTCCTCGGGGCAGTTCTCGGTGAGAAAGCTGTAATCGTAGACCTCGCCGCTGGCGATATTCTCAAAGACCGAATTGACGTCGGAGTTCCACTGGGGCTCGTAGGTCAGGTAGGAGCCGGGGGCATGGATGACACCCGGGGCGGTATACCAGCCCGTGCCCAGCTCGATGCGGTAGGCGCGGGACAGCTCGGTGATGCGAATGTCGCGGGTCTCGTAGCCGGCGAGACGCTCCTTGACCTCCTCGTAGGTCACGTCGGGATCGAAGCCGAAATAGGTATGAGGGAAATTGCCGGGGACGGGATTGTACTGGGGCGGGTAGTAGTAGGCCTCGGGCTTGCCCAGCTTGCCCACGCGGGCGGCGGCATCGAAGTCCAGATGGAGATGATGGAACAGGGGATCCTCATAGTCGAAAAACTTGGAGTACATGGGCCAGGTGCCGTACTTGTCCATGAGGCTGTCACCGATCAGCTCGGCACCCAGCTCGGTGACAAAGTCCTTGAGGGAGATCTTTTCGGCCTCCCCCATGTCCACGTAGCTCATGCCCTCGTCGGGGGCAGCATCGGGGCCATTCATGGCACAGATGACCGAGGAGAACCAACGCTCCTTGATGGCGCCGCGATGGGTGCCCAGGGCGAAGTAGTCGTCGGGATGGAGGCGGAGGCGGTGTCCCGCCTTACAGAAGCGGCGGGGGACGAAGGTGGGGAGGATGTTCAGGATGCCGTTGTTCTTTTCAAAGTATTCACGGATCAGAGTCTGTTTCATGAGGATTTTCTCTCTTTCTATGGTTTTTCACCGAAGGATAGGGGGTATACCCCTACCCTCACGGCGTTTTGCGCGGGATCAAAGGCCCAGCTCGTCCTCAAGCAGGGTGTACTCCCCGCGCAGGATCTCGTAGGCGTGCTGGCGGACGGTGATGTGGTCGATCCAGAAGGTGTTGGCGCGTTCGGTCACGGCGAAGTTTCCCTCTAAGGGCACGATGCAATTGTCCGCAGTCAGCACCGTCGCACCGCTCGCGTCCCGGATCTCGGCGTGGCGGTAGGAGATACCCGTCCACATATTGGTGGACATCTCCCCCACGTCGGACAACACGATGGTACAGAGCAAGGTCCCCTCGGCGTATACGAGGATACGGTCGCCAAGGTCGGTGACCGTGATCTTCACGAAATCATCGAAGGACAGCTCGTTCGGGAGGGTGAAGCTGTAGGCCAAAGAACGGCAACCGAACTGGCGGCCATCCTCCTTGACGTGAACCGTGACCTCCAGGGTGTTCTGGTAGGTATACAGACCGATGCCCGTAGCCCCCAGATAGCTGGTGGGGTCGCCGTCCCCGTTATCGGGCTCGTAGATCTTGAGATCGCCGATGCTGTACGCAGGATCCAGGCGCAGGGCAATGGTGGACTTATAGGCCTCCTCATGGGCTGAGGTGCGATCCTTGGCCTTCATGGTGATGTCGGCGGAATAGAAGCGCAGATCCACGTTGTCGTAGCGGATGGCCCGCCCCTCGATCCACTCTCCTCGAAGGGAGCCGTTATCGTTTGTGAAGTTGCCGTCCAGAGCGAAGTGATCGGTCAGCTCCGCCACGGTCCAGTTGTCAAAGCTTTCGTCCACAAGGGTGGCCGCCTCCACACGGATCGCCTCGGCGGTATCCTGTACCGTAAGCTTGACCGCCTCGCTCTCACCGAAGGTGTTGCGGGTCTTGATCCAGACCTCGCCGCTCGCGGCATAGGCGGAATAGTCGATGCCGTCGTTGATATTGATGTACGTCCACTCGCCATCGGTGAAGGAATCGGTGGCCGAGAGCATGTACTCCAGCGGGTAGGTGGTGGTATCCAGGAACAGGTGATTGTTCTTGACACCGACCACCGTGGGGGCGGCGGGAGCCTTGCCGATCCAGTTATTCAGATCGTAAAGCCGCTTGGTCACGTTGTCGAAGATCGTAAATCCCAACTCCTCACAGGGCTCGAAGTGTCCGCTGTGGTAGAGTCCCAAGCCCTCCTGGATCTGTTCCTTCCAGCAGAGGGCGTAATTGAAACGGCAGATCAGCAGGGCGGAGGGCATGACGGTCTCCACGTCCACGGTGGTACGCTCAAAGCAGGTCAATCCCTCATAGGTCTGGGTCAGGTAGTCCCACTGGGAGCCATCCGAGCTCCAGCCGCCGTACAGGGAGACCCAGCCCGTCATCATCTCGGGCTTTCCGTCCGCGCCGATGGTGTAGAAGGAGCGGTAGAAGCCCTGTTTGTTCGGAAGCTGCACGGGATCCCAGAACAGAAACGCCCGCTTATCGTAGGGGATGCCTGCGGTGGTTCCCGTGTTGTCGGTGGCGAAGGAGGGGCCGAAGTGGCCGTTGGTAAAGCGCATATCGTAGCGTTCATCCTCGGGCAGGGTATTCTGCTCCAGCATATCCCCCATCACGCCGTGGTCGATGAACACGTCGATGAAGGGCTTATCGCTTCCGTTCAGATGGTAGATCTCGTCGGGGAACTCGCTGTAGAGGACGTAGATCTCATCCAGCACCTTGCCGAGGTTGACACGGTTGTCGCCGAACATACGCACGGATACGAAAATTTTGGGAACCTCCGAGACTCCCTCCGCCTTCATGGCCTTGGCGGTCTCCAGCAGGACGCGGGTGTTCCGCAAAAGCCCTGAATGGTAGCGGTGCATGTCCGATCCCTCCTCATGGGCGTCGAGGGTATCGTAGTTGGTCAGGTCACAGAGAATGGCGTTAATGCCGGCCGCCCGCAGCCAGTAGAGATGCTGGCGGGCGGTCTCGGGATCGGCCTGGTCATAGGTGCCCAGCAGGGGGTTGGCCGAGCGGAAATGGCCGTTTTTGGTGATGATCCCGGGGGTCTCGTCATAGAGGTAATACCAGCCGTTATCAGGGCGGGAGTTGGTGGACTGCCCGTTGTCGATATCGTACCATACGATCATGTCCATTCGTCTGCTTGCCTCGCTTCTTTCTTGATCCGCAGAGGGAGTGCCCTCGGTCTCGGGCTCCTCGGTCTGCTCGGGGTCGGGGGTGGTTTGGTCAGCTCCCGCCGTGGGGGCTTCGGTGTCCGTTTCTTGGAGGGACGTATCCTCCGCCTCCTCCGTGGTATCGGAGGGATTCTGACTGCCTCCCTGACAGCCTATGAGAAAACAAACGGACAGAACGAGAGACAGACAAATCCCGATAACCGACCATGCTCTTCTCTTGTTTTTCATAGTTCTATTCTCCTTTATTGGATCTTTTCGTACATTTTCTGAATGGCTCTTTCAGCAGAGCGGGTATGTTTCTCGATAAAGGAAACGTAATTGGCTTGTCCTTGAGCGAAATACTCCATGCAGTACAGCAGAGTCCCCAACGAATCCGAGCAGGTCGCAAAGACCTGACCCACATCGTTGCTTTGGGTCTGCCAGATCAGATCCAACATACGGGCATCCTCGGGAGCCTCCGCGATCTGGGTGCCCAGCAGGATCTCAAAGAAGGCGGTCTTGACAGGCGCGGAATGGTAAGCCAGAAGCTCCAGCACCTCGGCGCTCATGTCGGCATTCTTAACGGTGGAAGGGATACCCAAAAAACCATTCCAGCTCAGCATACGGTACTGCTCTTGGTTTGCGTCATACAGCGGGTAGGGCAGAATACCAAAGGGAACGTCAAACTCCAGATAGCTCTTGAGGGAGCTGCTGGGAGACATGACAAAGAGAGCGCGGCCGTCGGTAATGCTCATAGAATCGGAGGCACCCACAGGCCACATGAAGGAGTAATCGGCCAGATACAATGCTCTCATTTTTTCGGCCAGAGCAATGGTTTTTTCTTTTTGCTCTGCCGCGAGGGATACGTAGGGGATCCCGTTTTCGTCCTCTCGGATGAGATCGATGTCACTTCCGATCATGAAGCTGATCATGGGAAGCTGGCAGAAGCCGGCGAAGCCGTAGGTATCCGCACTCGTCCACTTGCCGTCGCCGTTATCCTCGCTGACTAAAGAAGCCAGACTGATCATCTTATCCAGCGTCCAGCCTTTATTGTCCACAAGCGCGTAGATATCCTCCATTTGATAGGTCTTGTGGATCTCCTTGTTAAAGGTAATGAGCCAGGTGTTTGCCAGACTGTAGTCACTGTAGCCCAAAAACATCTTATCCTTGATGGAAAGCTGCTCCATGAGCTGACCGTTCCAGTAGGGAGCGTCAATGTTCATAGCAGGCTGCTCCGAAAGATCCAGAAGCATACCCTCGGTGATCATGGCATCCACATAGATGTAGGGGTGGGTCATAACCATCTGGTAGCTGTCATCTCCCGACTGCATGGAGGCGCGGAGGTTGTTGACCAGATTGATATCGGGCGCGTTGATGAGGTGGAAGTCCACCCCCAAATGCTCGCTGACGGCGATGTTTCGCTCTACGGCGGCATCCTGTAGGACGGCACCTGCCATGTTCTCCTCGGGGAAATAGTGATTAGGATCGTAGATACCGTCGCAGTACAGGATATTGAAATCGCAATCATAGTCCTTCTTCTCAATATCAGGCGCGGGGATCTCGGTCTCAGTCTCGGTCTGCTCTACGCCGGAGCTATCCCCCGCGGCGGTGGTCTCCTCGGACGGGGGCTCTACGCCGCAGGATACGGCTCCGAGCAAAAGAATAGCAGATAGTAATACGAGAAATATGCGTGAAACATGCTTTTTCATAATGGCCTCCTTTTTTATTTTGCTTTTCTTAAGTGGGTTCAGAAAGGTGTGCAAGATCATGAAATAGCGCGATTGACATGGAAGCACTGCCGATGTATCACGGTCATGCTTGTCCTTTTCCACGATCACTCATACGCGATCCCAAACACCCCTCCCGCCGCGTCCATGGCGCGGGCGATGAGGCGCAGGATCTCCACGCGCTGAAGCTTACCGAGATCCAACTCCAGTAGATTGAATACCGCGTTTCCGCTCTCCACGGCGAGGTTGCGGCACCAGAGGTCTCTGGATGGATACAGGGGGGCGAGGGTGTCGGCGTAGTCCCCGTCCACCACGGGCGGGAGAACCGAGGGACGGGCAAAGCCCTCCTGATAGGTGGAGAATCCCGCTACCACGGTATTGCCGAATCCGAAATCCAATTCCCCGGGGAGGGTGAGGGGGTAGGTGTAGAGGGGCTTCATGTAGGCGTCATCCTTGCGGCATTCCACCTCCAGATCAAAGAGGTGGGTACAGATCTCGTGGTTGGCGGCGAAGGGACAGAAGAGGACAAAGAGCTTGCGGGCATCCACGTTCAGGGGAATATCCGTCACACGGTGGTCATGGATGTCCACGGGGACAAAGCTTCCGTTCAGCGGGAAGGTCAGCCCGCCCACCGTGACCGACTCGGCCACGCCTTGGAGGAAGGCGTCGGGGTTGATGACGATACAGCCGTGGTGAGGCGGATAGGCCATATCCCGCCATGCGGTGTAGGGAACAGACAGGGCGGAATCGGTCTGGATCAAGGCGACCTTTCCCGTAGCGGGGGCGTCGAATGTGATCTCCCCGCTGTAGGCATCCCCCGCCAGCAGATGGGCGCGGTTTTTGCCCGTGACGGGAGTTCCCGCAAAGGGGAAGTCCACCGTCACCGTTCCGTAAGGAGGGCAGACGAGGCGGGCGGCGGCCACCTGTCCGCCGCTGGCGAGACAGGCGGGGGTGTCCATGGACGCGGCGGTGTTGTTCTGGTAGGTGACCTTCACGGCGGCGTTATCGGGATCGTACACAGCGGTGACGCGCTGACGGGGCAGTACCGTGACGGTACAGGGGCAGGTCATCTCCACACCTTGGCAGTTCACCCGTACCGCAAAGGTATGGCGGGCGAAATTCACCAGACCGAAATCGCCGTAGGGCAGATACTCGTCCAGCAGATCGGAGCGTAGCTTGCCCCGTCCGTCGAAAATACCGCAGGGATCCTCGATTCCCATCAGCTCACCCCCCGTCACCCGCACGGAAACAGACTCCCCGCAGGCGGCGGTCTTGGGATGCTCCACTGTGACGTTCAAGGTGTCATAGGTGACCATGACGGTCAACTCGTCCCCGCATCCCAGCTCGGCGGTCAGCTCGCAGAAGCCGCACTTGTAGGCGATCTCGGCGGGGACAGCCGCGCCGTTGACCGTGACCGAGGGGTTTACGGCGTGGGGGATACGCCACAGAAGGCGTTTACGCAGTCCGTCGGGGGAGGCGAGGGTCAGGGTGTGGGTTTCGGTGCTTCCCTGCTTTTCGCCCCGGGTGTAGGTCATGGACAGGTCGGGGAGGCGCAGCTCGGCGGTGGGCCAATCCTTCGGGAAGCAGGGGGAGACGTTGGTCACGCCTTGGATGCGGTCGCGGGTCACGCCGAAGACCGACTCGATCATCTCTTGGGCGTACACACCCGCCGAGGGAGAGAAGTAGGCGAAACGCTTTTCGTTGGCGGTCTCGGGGAAGGCACCGCGCTGGTAGGGGCCGCACACGCGGTCGGCCACGAACTTCAAGGGGCGGTAGGCCTCCTCGGTCATGCCCAGCTTGGCATACGCGGAGGTGGCGAAGGGCTGCATATCCGAGCCCGCCTGCATTCCCCAGGTGGGGACACCCCAGTAGGCGTGATCGCCGAAGTGGTTGGACTGGTAGACCTCCCCCTCGGGGCCGCTCATGCGGTGGAGGAGGTGATCCGCCGAGGACATACCATCAAAGCTGTCCACCTGGCCGTAGATGATGGGGTAACAGATGCCGTGGTAGGTGGTGTCCAGACGGGTCTGACCGTGGTCGTCCACGAACCAGGCCATACGGCCGAGATCCCGCTTCCAGACGGTGTCCTTGACCTGCTTCCACATATACTCGGAGGCCAGGGCGTAGCGGGTGGCCTTCTCCCCGTTGCCGAGGTAGCCGTAAAATTCTGACAGGAGCTTCAGCATCTGCGCCCCCTCGGAGCCTGTGGCGGCGCCGCGGCCGGGGGTGGATTCCATGTCCTCCTGATTGCCGATCTGGGAGTGCCAGGAGAGAATACCCGTCCCCGTGGCGTCGTACTCACGAAGGGTCTGGGAAAGGATCTTCTCCATGACGGGCTCTACCGTCAAAGCGAAGTCGCGGTCGTTTGTCATGCGGAGGTAGTGAAGCACCTCGCGGAAGAAGAAGTGGTTGTTCCCGCCCCAGTCGCGGCGTCCCACATGGTTGACGCACATATCGGGGACAGCACCCGACTCGAAGAGGTACTCCATTTGAGTCAGCAGGGTTCGGCGGGCGCGCTCGGCGTTGCCACACCATTCCTCAGCGGCGGTCTGCTCCATGTGCCACATGGTAGGCCAATGCTGGATGGACTCGATCCAGCCCAAGGGGTAGAGCCACGCGTACTCCAGATTGAGGTAGGCGTGGGTGAAGGCTTGGTTTAGGTTTTCGTCGGGGGTCTTGATATAGAGATTTTCAAACTTCTTGCGGTAGAATCTCTTGACCTTATCCAGCTCGGCGGCGGGGTCAAGGGAAGCCAGTTTCACAGCCTCATCCCCGTCATTGGAGAAGCCCAGCATGATCCAGGCCTCGCTCTTCGGGGTATAGCCCTCCGCGAAGGAGCCACCTTTTTCCCCATCATGTACGG
>JAGBAS010000127.1 GCA_017938885.1 Clostridia bacterium | reverse complement strand
CCTTTCGTACTAAACTCAGCAAAATCCCATTTGCCGACAAGTGTTTTCTAACCGTTCTAAGGCTCCCCCTCTGGGGGAGCTCCGCGAAGCGGTGAGAGGGCAAATAACGCACGCAAGCCACAACCGCCTCATTTCAAACAGTTCGACAAACCCAAATTTGAAATCATCCCCCTAATTTTGTATTTTCATTTAAAATTTTCCGAAAGGAGTCCCTACCATGACCCCCACCGTAAACAACCTCCCCCTCAAGATCATCCACAACTTTCCCTACCCCGCCGAGGCCACCCTCGACGAGAAAAAGAATGTCGTCACGTCCTACCTGCTGGATATTGCCTCCCGCGGCTTCGGCGGCATCGTCAGCAATATCAGCACCCGTAACTACCTGCAAAATCCCGAGGAGCACGAAGTTTTCGCCTTCGTGACCGACGAGTGCGAGCGGCTGGGTCTGCGCCTCTGGATCTACGACGAGGACGGCTACCCCAGCGGCGGCGCGGGCGGACTGACCCTGGCGGAGGACCCCGATTTTGAAGCCACCGCCGTGGTCATGGTCAAGTCTACCCTGAACGCAGGCGAGACGATCACGGTAGACCTCCCCCGCGGCCATCAGCACTTCCTCTTCGCCGCCGCCTATCCCTGTGACGAGAACGGCGCCCTCATCCCTAACGAGGACGGTACCTACAGCCCCGTGGACACCGCCGATTGCCGCTACTCTGAGGAAGCCGTCACCCTCAAAAATCCCACCGACACCCCCGCGCTGGCTCTCTGCTTTGTCCGCAAACGCCTCTACGAGGGCACCCACAGCGTCCACAACGTCTACCAGTCCCGCCGCTACATCGACGTCACCAACCGCGACGCCGTGGCCGCCTTCCTCCGCAACACCTACGACCTCTACGCCAAGACCGTCCCCGCCCACATGAACGCAGGCGCGGGGCGCGTCACCCCCAAGGTCGGTCAGATCGAGGCGGTATTCACCGACGAGCCCTCCCTCATGGGCTGCTACATCAACGCGGGCCTGTACCCTGCCACGGTCAAGGATCCCTACGACGACGAAATGCCCCTCTACCCCGTCCTGACCTATGGCCGCGACGTGGCCAACGCCTACGCCTCCCGCTACGGCCGCGACCTCATGCCCGATCTCGTTCACATCTTCCTGGGGGAGACCGACCGCTCAAAGTGGGTGCGCAGCGATTACTACACCCTCCTCTCCGACCTCTACGAGGAGTCTTTCTTCGCCCAGATCTCGGACTGGTGCGCCCGAAACGGCATCAGCTTCTCGGGTCACCTACTGCTGGAGGACGATATCCGTTTCCACACCGTCTTTGAGGGCAATTTCTTCTCCCTCCTGCGGCACATGCACTTCCCCGGCATCGATATGCTCCAGTCCATCCCCTCCATGCTCTGCCACAGCGACTACGCCTTCACCCCCAAGCTGGTCTCCTCCATCGCCCGTGCCTACAACCGCCCCCACGTCATGAGCGAGGCCTCGGCCCACGCCCAAGGGGGCAACGTCACCCACGACCAGATGTACGCTTCTCTCTGCACCCAGTACGCCCTCGGCGTGGACATCTTCACCTACTACTACGGCGAGCGCTTCATGGATCCCGAGACCTACACGAGGTACAACCACGCCCTGGGCCGCATCGACGCGGTCATGGCGGGCCGTACCGTGGCCGATGCCCTTCTCTACTACCCCATCGAGACCTTCCGTATGCACCACCGCCCCTCGGATGCCCAGTACGGCAGCTACACCGAGGCTGAGAACAACTGCAAGCGTGGCCTCATGGCCATCCAGAACACCCTTCTGGATAACCAGATCGACTTCGACTACGCCGACTATGACGTCCTCTCCCGCATGACGGTCTGCGACGACGGCACCCTCCTCTCCCCCCACGGCGACCGTTACTCCGCCCTGATCCTCCCCCCCAGGGAGTACACCCCCGCCATGGCAAACCTCCTCTCGGATACCGCCGCATGGGGCAACGTCATCCAGATCACCCCCGACACCGACGTCCGCGCCGCTATCGAGGATATCCCCGACCGCCTGACCCGCCGCGCCCTCACTGCCGAAACCGCCACCCACGGTGTCCTCCGCCTGGTCCGAGACACGGACAATGGCCGCGCCTGCCTGCTGGTCAACACCAACGAGAAATCCGTCACCGCCTCCTTCACCATAAGCGGCATGAAGGCTCCCGTCCTCTACGATCCCTTCGCCGATGCCGAGATCCCCTGCGACTTCACCCCCGACGGGGATGAGTTTGGCTTCACCGTGACCTTGGGGGCGTTGCAGAGTTTGATCGTGAAGGAGAAGTGAGCGGGAAATTGGGGTTTAGCGGTCCGTTCCTTTGCCTTCCCCAGCGGGGAAGGGGGACCGCGAAGCGGTGGATGAGGAGAGTGAATTACGGTTTGGTATCGGGTATAATTTCTCTTGGCGTATCAAGGGTTTTACGTATACACCCGTATGAAAGACCAAACCCACTCTCCTCATCCACCACCTGCGGTGGTCCCCCTTCCCCGCTGGGGAAGGCTCACGGATAAACCCACCGACAAACCCAAATTTGAACCCCGCCTCCCTCAATCGTTGATTTCGCATTTTGCGTTTCATGAAAGGAGATCGACATGACCCCCAACGGTTTCCTCATTCAGGATCTCACCATAGAAGATCCCGCCATCAAGCAGTTCCTGTCCAAAGCGAACTACCGCGGGGTTCATCGCTTCGCGCAGGATCCTTTGACGGATGACCGCCTTTGCCGCGACCCCGCTGTCCGCGAGCTCCGCAACCGCCGCTTTTCCCGCCCCGCGGGAGAGGGCTATTGGTACATCAATGAATTTGTCAGCGACCCCGATCTGCTTCGTGACTATTTGGCGGGCTGTCAAGCGTATGACCGTCCCTACCGTCTCCTCTTTATCTGTTCCGACTATACCGACGAGGTATGGGACGCGCCCCTGCCTCCCATGACCCTTTTGGGCTACGAGTGCTGTGAGATCCCCTTTGATGCCTGCTGTATCTACGATCTTCTGGAGGATAAACAGTATTTTTCCGAGCATCGGAAAAGGCTCAATGAATACAGTCTGTTCCCCGATGAGGCGGCCTGCCGCGCTTTCAGAGACGAGTACGGCCGTCTGCTGGCCGAGGACAAGATCGGTGACGGCGAGGTGGACTTGTATGTCTGTGCCGTGTACGAGGTGACAGCAGAGTATATGAACGACCGATAGAAACCACCGCCAAACCACTTTGAACACAAAAAGGTGCCGCCCGCAAGCGACACCTTTTCCTTATACAATTCTGAAAGCCTTACCGGACTCTCTCACCCAAACGGGTATCGGGATGCAGGAACACCACGCGGACGTCCTCTTCCCCGGAAGCCAGGATCATGCCGTTGGACTCCACCCCGCACAGCTTGGCGGGAGCGAGGTTGGCCACCAGGATGATCTTCTTGCCGATGAGATCCTCGGGCTTGTACCACTTGGCGATGCCCGATACCACCTGTCTCTGCTCGTAGCCCAGATCCACCTGAAGCTTCAGGAGCTTCTTGGCCTTGGGCACAGGCTCGGCGGAAATGACCTGGGCGGTACGCAGCTCCACCTTCATGAAGTCGTCGATACCGATCTGGGCCACGCCCTCGGGCTTCTCCACGGGAGCGGCGGCCTTGGCGGCCTTTTCGGCCTCGGCGATCTGGGCGGCGCGGATGGCGTCGAACTCAGCCATCTTGGCCTTCTCGTCGATACGGGCGAACAGCACGCGGGACTCGCCCACGGTGGTTCCGGCCTTCAAATTGCCGAACTTACCGCAGCCCTTACCGCCGATGGAGGCGTAGTCCTTCCCTTCCGCACCCAGCTTGTCCAGGATCTCCTCGGCGGTGGCGGGAATGAAGGGCTTCAGAAGCACAGCACCCCAGCGGATGGTCTCCAGGAGGTTGTAGAGGACCGTACCCAAACGCTCCCGCTTGGTCTCGTCCTTGGCCAGGCTCCAGGGAGTGGTCTCGTCGATATACTTGTTGGCGCGGCGGAGCATATTGAAGATGCACTCCACGGCGTCGGCGATGCGGTAGGCGTCCATGTTGGCCACCACAGCGTCGTAGGTCGCCTCGCAGGTGGCGATGAGGTCGGCGTCCAGAGCCTGCTCCTCCTCGGTACCCGCCACGGGAGCGGCCACCACGCGGTCGAAATACTTCTTCTGCATATCCAGGGTGCGCTTGAACAGATTGCCCAGATTATTCACCAGATCGGTGTTGAAGCGGTTAATGACGGTCTCATAGGTGATGGAACCGTCGGAGGCGTAGGGCATCTCGGAGAGGGCGTAGTGACGCACACCGTCCACGGTGAAGTGATCCGCCAGCTCGTCGGCATAGATGACGTTGCCCCGGGACTTGGACATCTTATCGGCACCGAAGTTGAACCAGGGATGGGCGAAGACCTTGTCGGGGAGAGGCATATCCATGGCCATGAGGAAGATGGGCCAGTAGATGGTGTGGAAGCGGATGATGTCCTTACCGATGATGTGGACGTTGGCGGGCCACCACTTCTTGAAGTGCTCGCTCTGCTCCTCGTAGGTCTTATCGGGGTCAAAGCCGATGGCGGTGATATAGTTAGTCAAGGCGTCCAGCCAGACGTAGGTCACGTGCTTCTGATCGAAGGGCACCTGGATACCCCAGGTGAAGGAGGTACGGGACACGCAGAGATCCTGCAAGCCCGCCTTGAGGAAGTTGTTGACGATCTCCTTCTTGCGGGACTCGGGCTCGATGAAGCCGGGATGCTCCTCGATGTAGGTCATGAGCTTGTCGGCGTACTTCTTCATGTTGAAGAAATAAGCCTCCTCCGAGGCGCGCTGGACCTCGCGGCCGCAGTCGGGACACTTGCAGTCGGCGGCCTGGGTATCGGTGAAGAAGGACTCGCAGGGGACGCAGTACCAGCCCTCGTAGCGGCTCTTATAGATATCGCCCTGATCGTAGAACTTCTTGAACATCTTCTGCACGGCGGCCTCATGGTAGTCGTCGGTGGTGCGGACGAAGTAGTCGTAGGAGACGTTCATCTTATCCCACAGGCTCTTGATCTCCCCGGCCACGTTATCCACGTAGGCCTTGGGGGTAATGCCGGCTTCCTTGGCCAGATCCTCGATCTTCTGGCCGTGCTCGTCGGTACCGGTACAGAAGTAGACGTCGTAGCCCATCTCTCTCTTGTAGCGGGCAATGGCGTCGGTCATGATGGCCTCGTAGGTGTTGCCGAAGTGGGGCTTCTTGGAGGCGTAGGCGATGGCAGTGGTGACGTAATACTTGGGCTTCTGGTTCATGGTATTATCCTTTCCTGCACCATCAGCTACAGCTGATTCGGTGCATCCGCCGCCTCAAATGGGAGGGGACGGTGAAATTTTGTGATTGAAAAATTTCGCAGGGAGAGAGCCGCAAAACCCTCTCCCGCATGATTTGGCTGTTTGAAACCGCTTTATTCAGCACGATCGTCCGTGACAAACTGAATGGACTGAATGACCACGGAATCCCCGGCAGCGGCGTTCTTCTCAAAGTAGAGGCCGATGGCTTGCAGATAGCCCTTCATGTTGCGGAGCTCCTTCAACGAGAGCGTATCGGTATGTACCTCGCCATCAGTCAGCATGGTTACGGCCTTGGAGCGTCCGCTATGGAGAGGAGCCGCCGCAGAGCCCAGACCCAGCCGCAACTTGTCGGTCGTACCATTGGTCACCTTGTAGGTCACAATGATATCGTCGTAGCGATCCAGCACCACCTGAGGCGATGCCTTGGTAAAGTCGATGACGAATTCCGCGTTCTTTGCCTCGGAGGTCAGAACCAAGCCCTCGGCGGTGAACTCGTACTTCATGCCCTCGGTGGAGCCCAGCATCCAGGCCTTGACCTCCTCCTGCTTGGCGGTATCGGTGAAGTCCAAATAGGAGTTGCCCAAGTTCGCGCTCTCCTCGGTGTAGGGAGCGGATCCGGTGGTGGTATAGCAATAATTGAAGCGGCCAACGGGAGCCACATCGCCGTTTACGTACCACTGCATGATGTCGCCGTCTTCCAGGGTATTATCCGTCCACTTGAAGCCAAATTCAAAATTCAGCTCGGCGGCGGGGATACCCAGCATGGTCTTGGGGATACAGACGGTCAAGACGTTACCCTTGACCGAGTAGGTAACGGTGCCAACCACCTCGGTGGCAAAGCCGTCACCCGTGAACTTCTCCAGAGTAGCGGTCGTTTCATTATCGGGATTCTTCTTGTTCAGAATGAACTCATAATTCTCCCAATTCTTGTCGGACTCACCCATGTCGATGTAGAGGCGCATCCAGTAGGGATCGGTGTAGGGAGTCAGATCCTCCACGGTGCGGACCATGAAGTAGATATTCTCGTAGTCGCGGGCCACCTTGGCGTCGTAGATGTCGTTACGGCCGGAGTCGTTGGTGTAGTGGAGCTTCTTACCGGTGTAGGGATCCTTGTAGCCGTCGAAATCTCTGTCGGGCAGACCGAAATAGTCGTTGTAGACAGGGCCCACGTCAGCCCACTGGCCAAAGCCGCCGTTGACGTCCATGAGCTTCTCCCAGGAAGCCTTCTCGATGGGGTTGGTTCCCTTGAACTGACGGATGTAGTCTACCAGCTGGTAGTAGTAATAATCCTTCAGAATACCTGCCGAGGGCTCGCAGTCGCGGCTGAATTCAGCGTTGTACTGATCCACGAAGCAGTTGTTATAACCGCCCTCGATACCTGCAGGCCAGTTGTTAATACGCATGGCCACCCACTCGTTCCAGGCTGTGACGAAGACGATCTCGGGATCCACGGCGATGGCGTTCTCCCACTGCTCGGCGAAGCAGGCACCGTAGAACAGGGCGTTCTCACGGGTATCGTAGCCGCGGGAGGTCCAGGTACGGCCGATGATGTTCTCGACCTGGCTCATGGGGGCGATGATGCGATCCACGTAGTTGTGGTTGACCGCTACGCCGACCGTAATCTGCTCGATGACACCCTTGTCGTTATGGAAATAGGCCTGGGGGAAGCGGGACAGCCAACCCCACTGGTTGACAGCCGACTCGGTATCCAGGTATCCGCCCAGATTGGACCGGAAGGTGAAGAAATCCTTGATCTCCTTGGCGTTGGGGGCACCGTAGGCATCCAAGCTGCCGGGCCACCCCATGACCATGGGCTTACCGTCCAGCTTGAACCAGACGTCCTCGTATAACCCCTTGGAGAAAATGTCGCGGTAGAGCTCCGCCATCTGTTGACCCGCACCGGGGGTTGGCCCGAAGGGGAACATGAAGGAAACGTCGGGAGCGTCCACGCCCTGAGCGCGGGCTTCGGAGAAGACCTTCATGACCTTCATAGCGGTCTCCTTCCAGGTGAAGCTACCGTTGGTGTTGTCGAAGAACACCACGTCGATGTCTGCGGCAGCCAGAAGCTCAGCCTGCTTGCGGATGACCCACTCGTCGTCACCGTCGTAGTAGCCGTAGATGGGCTCGTCCCAGAAGTGGTAGGGGCCCATGGCCGTCTTGATGCCCAGCTTGGAGAGCTCGGACATGGACAGGGTCATATAGTCGCGCTCGGTCTTGCCCATGGCAATGAGCTTATCGATGTTCTGCTGGTTGTTGTATGCGGTCTGATCGTTACCGAAATCGCCGTGCCAGGTCCAGTAGAAGATGGCGACAATCTTGTCCTCGCGGACGTCACCCGTCCGGGTGTTGGTGGACACCACGCGATCCAGACCGTCCTGCACGATCCACTGGGACTGATCCACCGCGTGGGCGGCGTTCTGATCCACGGCAGAATGATCCAGCGCGGGATCGTAGGTCTCCCACACCAGGTCGCGGAGGGTGGTGACCTCCTCGGTGGTGACTTCCTCGGTAGTTACCTCCTCGGTAGGCACCTCGGTCTCGGGGTCGGTGGGGGCTTCGGTAGCCTCAACGGTGGCCTCGGGCTCCCCGATGGTGGTCTCCTCGTTGCCGGGTTTCTTGTCGCAGGCGATCATGGCAAAGGCTACCAGAGCCGCCAGAACGAACAGAAGCAACAGACGAATATGATTCTTTTTCATGTTGGTTCCTCCTTTTTGATTTGCTCTTCTTCCAACAGGAAGAAAGCGGGGAAGTAGAGGGGTGCTTTTGGAAATTATACCATATTTATGGGATTCAATCAAGGGTTTGGGAGAGGATTTAACGAAAATGACACAATTAGAATGCTTCTTTTTCCAATTTCTTCATGAGATCGGCAATGCATCCCTCATCGTGGTGGCACAGATGCATCGAGCAAACCGATTTCACAGCCTCCACGGCGTTTGCGGGGCAGGCGGCGATTTCGGCGGCCAGGAGCATGGGCAGATCATTCTCCTGATCCCCCACGGCGACGGTCACCACGGGGTGTCCCAACGCCTCGGCCAAGCGATCGGCCACGAAGCGCAGACCCGTGGCCTTGGTACAGCCCTTTTTCTGGAGCTCAAAGAAGCGGGGAGAGGAGTTACTGTACTCGAAGGTATCCCCGAAGGCCGCCTCCACGGCAGGACGGACAGACAGCAGATCCTCGTATTCCCCGCGAAAGACCATCTTGTACCACGAGGCTCCCTCGGTACGCCACTCGTTCAGAGGCAGAACCTCCCCCGCGTAGGTATCGGGGTCTCCAATGTCGCGGAGAATGGCGTCGTTGAGGCGGTTGCGGTTGACCAGAAAATACTGCCCCGTGGAGACCCGCATCCCCACGTTGGGATTCAGTTCCTCCACCAAGCGCGCGGCGGCCAGGGTTGCCTCCGCATCCATAGGGGTGCTGTGGAGGCACACGTCGGCGGCCAGATCGTAGATGAACGCCCCGTTGGCGGTAACGGCGGGGGCATTGAACAGCTCACCGCAGATCGGAATATCCTTGCGGATGTTAGCCGGGATGCGCCCCGTCCCCGCTGTGATGTGGCCGCCCGCCGCCTTGAATCGCTCCATGGCGGTGAGGTTTTCCTCCACCAACCGCGCACCCTTGCCGAAAAATGTGCCGTCCAGATCGGTGACGATGAGGTAATGGGAAAAATCGAACATAGACGGCTCCTTTCAAATTTGGGTTTGGCGGCCAGGGCACTGCATGCCGAGCAAGCTCGGCGGGACCCGCTTAAGGGACTTTTGAAAAAGTCCCTTAAGAATCCCCAAAACTTTTAAATAATAATCTTATTTATCAATGCTTTTTCAAAGTTTTTGGAGTT
>JAGBAS010000126.1 GCA_017938885.1 Clostridia bacterium | reverse complement strand
ATCTTGTATCTTGTATCTTGTATCTTGTAACTTGTATCTCACTGAAAAACTGCAATTTGAACACCATCCCCCTCTCCCGTCATCCCGGCGGGAGTTTTTTTCAAAAAACTTTTCCATACCACCAAACCAACCGTCCTTCCCTGTTACTTATTGGGTGTACGGTACCGAACGCCGAGGCCGTGGACGGCCTCACAAGGAATCCCCGTCCAAAGGAGATCTATGAACACACAAGAAGCACAGCTGTTTGACGGCAGGCTGATGGAGGCCACCTATCTGTGGTGCTATCGCCACGTGGGCAGCACCCACGACGCCGAGGATCTGTCCCAGGAGATCCTGCTGGAGGCCATCATATCCTACCGCAAGGCCTGCGGCAGGGGTGAGCCGCCCGCTGCCTTTTACCCCTGGTTCTGGGGGCTCGCCCAAAACCGCCTCCGTCTCTTCTACCGCTCCCGCAAGAAGCAGGCTGTCCTATTGGGCGCGTCGGTGGGGGAGCTGTCCGACCGCGAGGCCTCCTACTTCGACCTTTGCGACATCGACGAGGCCCTGGTCGCCGAGGAAGAACGGGCAAGACTGACCTATGAGCTATCTCTGCTCTCCCGTATCCAGAGAGAGTGTGTGATCCTGTACTATCTCCGAAGCAGAAGCGTCAAGGAGATCGCGGCCTGCCTCGGTATCCCCGAGGGGACGGTGAAATCCCGCCTCTTTGACGCCCGAAAGAACCTGAAGAAAGGTATGGAAGAACCCATGGAAAACAACGAAACCAAGAATAAGCGCCTGTCCTACGCCCCCGCCGAGCTGAATATGTGCGGGAGCAACAACATTCCCAGCCATTGGCATTTTTTGCAGGATACCATGGTCAAGCAGATCCTGGTGGCCTGCGCCTACGAGGGCAAGACCGTCCGGGATATCGCCGAGGCCATCGGGGTGGCTCCCGTGTATTTTGAGGACAAGATCGACTATCTTTTGAAGCACAGATTCATCAAGGAGACCGCTCCCTCCACCTACATCGACGACTTTCCCGTCGTTCCCCAGCAGGCCGACGTGGATATGCAGGTGGCCGCCAACGCCATCCATCTGGCCACCATGCCCCGCGTGACCGCCATCATCAGCGATCTGCTTCCCGAGGCGCGGAAGCTTATCCTCAACGAGCGTGATCTGTCGGACGGGTATCTGCTGTGGTTCCTGTACGTCCGCGCCGCGTGGGGCATGGGGAACTGCATGAAGAAGCGGTACGCCGAGGTCTGTCCCCACAAGGTGGCCGAAAACAACGGCAAGTCCTGGCGGCTGTTCGGTCGGGTGACCTATCCCGATGATCAGATCACCTGCAAGGGCGAGTACAAGGGCATGGGCTGGAGCAATATGCACTACCATTTCCGCACCGCCAAGCACTCCATCACGGTGGCCAACCTCTACGAAGCCCAGCCCTTCCCCGCGAGCCGTGACACCCTCATCACCGAGGGCAACGCTGATCTGGTCATGCGTCTCTGGGAGAATCCCCACACCGTCCTGACCCCCAACGAGCAGGAGACCGCCGCTCACCTGATCCAAGCGGGCTTCCTGGTAAACCGCGACGGCGGGATCCGGCTCAACGTCCCCGTCATGACCTGGGATGATACGTGGAAGCTGGACGAGCTGTACGCCGCAGCTCTGGACGGCATCGCCGCCGAGGTGGTAGACGATCTCATCCGGGTGGGCGACACCCATATGCTCCCCCACGTCCGTCCCGATCTGCTGGAGGAGTACGTCCACTACATCATGACCCTGTGCTTCTCCTGTATCAACGAGCTTTTCTGGTACGGTGTCAACGAGGGCCACGATCTGGAGATCCCTGCCGACTACGAGACCTCCGCCGCGGGTATGGCCATTTACATTCGCTGAAACCCCCGTCATATCACGATCGCCCCCGACGGTCCATCCATCGGGGGCGGTTTTGTATGTCAAATTGGGGTTTATCGGTCTGTTTGACGGAACAGGCCGGTGTGTTTCGTTAGAGGGCGCACACATAGGTGCGCCCCTACCGAGTGCAAAAAGTTACGATCACAACTAAAAAAACGAGGGGAGGGGCGCACCTATGTGTGCGCCCGTAACATGGCAGTCTCTTCTTTACATATTGGTTTATAAACTCACCGACAAACCCCAATCCTACTTCAAGATCCCCTTCTCCCAGAGCATCTCCCCCAGCACCTCGGCGGCCAAGGCCACCAGTTCGGGACAGGGGCGTTTTTCATAGTATTCAGAAGTGCGGGCCTCGGCTTCACCACCTTTTTCTCCCGAAAGGCCTGCGTTCTGCAAAATCTCACGGCAGACGATGGAGCCGCCCCGACTGCGCTCGGTGAAGCGGCGGGCCAGCTCGCGGATGTCGGCGTAGTGGCGACTCTTGCCTTCCTTATCGGCGGGGTCGTCGTAGCCGCAGACAAGGCCCAGGACGGCAAAGGCACCCGTGACACCACCACAGACCTCGCGGAGTCGTCCCATGCCGCCGCCGAAGGAGGAGCCGAGCTTGGCGAGGGTTTTCTCGTCCAAGCCCGTGAGGTCGGCGTAGGCGAGAAGGACGGATTGGGCGCAGCCGTAGCCTTTGAGGAAGTTGGCGCGGGCGAGGGTGGCGCGGGCGGAGATCAGGAGCTGTGTGGGAATATCACCGGATTGCAGCAGCTCCAGCACAAAGGTTTCACGAGGGACCCAATGGTAATCGGTGTCCGCCAAAGCCCGATTCATGGCCAGAGCCTCCTCCAAGGTAACCGATACGGGGGCTATGCCCTCGTTTTTCTCATTCTCGGTGGGGGTGGGGTTGGCTACCCTTGTACCGCGACAAAGGTAGAAATAGTTGACCAGGTGCATCTCGTTCGCGCCGAAAAAGCCGTTGTGGAGGATTTGATCCACGCGGCCGAAGGGTTGAACCGAGGCGGGATCAACGGCATAGCCTGTTTCCTCCATCAGCTCACGGATCAAAGCGTCAATGTGATCCTCACCCTCCTCGATACCACCGCCGGGGAAACAGCAGTCTCGGTATTGGGTTGAGGTAACCATATGTAGCGTACCATCGGGATCCATGAGGATGCCTCGGACACTTTCACGGCGGATGGTTTTTAGGTTGGGGTCGGGGGTACCGAAAACTTTCAGTAATTTCAAAATACTGCCTCCTGTTTTGCTATGAAGGAGGGAAACGAAGCTCGCTTCCCTCCTTGGTTTTGAATTATCTTCTCTTCTCCGCGATCTCCATCATGATCTCACTGATGAACTGATCCACGGGCATAACACCCTTCTCACCGTCCTTGCGGGAACGGACGGCCACGGCGTTCTGCTCGATCTCCTTACCGCCGACAACCAGCATGTAAGGCACCTTCTCCTGCTGGGCGGCGCGGATCTTGTAGCCCACGGTGTTGTTGGACTTGTCGATCTCCACCCGCATACCCATAGCGGTCATGCGGTCTGCGATCTTCTGGCAGTACTCGATCTCATCGTCGCCCATGGGCAGGAACTTGGCCTGTACGGGAGCCATCCAGGTGGGCAGAGCGCCTGCGTAGCGCTCGATGAGGTAGGCCAGGGTGCGCTCGTAGCAGCCCAGGGAGGTACGGTGGATGATGTAGGGCTTCTTCAGCTGACCGTCGGAGTCCACGTACTCCATGCCGAACTTCTCGGCCAGAAGCATGTCGATCTGGATGGTGACGATGGTGTCCTCCTTACCGAAGACGTTCTTGTACTGGATGTCCAGCTTGGGGCCGTAGAAGGCGGCCTCGTCGATACCGATGGTGTACTCCACACCCAGGTTGTCCAGGATCTGACCCATGACGGCCTGGGCGTGCTCCCACTGCTCGGGGGTGCCCTCGTACTTGATGCCGGCGCGGGCAGGATCCCACTGGGAGAAGCGGAAGGTGCAGTTCTCCAGCATACCCACGGTGTCGAGAACGTACTTGGCCAGCTCCAGACAGCCCTTGAACTCCTCCTCCAGCTGCTCGGGGCGCAGGATGAGGTGACCCTCGGAGATGGTGAACTGGCGGACGCGGATCAGACCGTGCATCTCACCGCTGTCCTCGTTGCGGAACAGGGTGGAGGTCTCGCCCAGTCTCATGGGAAGGTCACGGTAGGAGCGCTTGCGGTTGAGAAAGACCTGGTACTGGAAGGGGCAGGTCATGGGACGCAGGGCAAAGCATTCCTTGGTCTCGTCGTAGGGATCGCCCAGAATGAACATACCGTCCAGGTAGTGATCCCAGTGGCCCGAGATCTTGTACAGCTCGCGCTTGGCCATGAGGGGGGTCTTGGTCAGCAGGTAGCCGCGCTTCTGCTCCTCGTCCTCAATCCAACGCTGAAGGGTCTGGATGACGCGGGAGCCCTTGGGCAGGATGATGGGCAGGCCCTGGCCGATGGATTCCACGGTTGTGAAGTACTCCAGCTCACGGCCCAGCTTGTTGTGGTCGCGCTTGCGGGCCTCCTCCACGGCGGTGAGGTAGGCGTTCATCTCGTCCTTGGTGGGGTAGGCCACACCGTAGACGCGCTGGAGCATCTTGTTCTTCTGGTCGCCCTTCCAGTAGGCGCCGGTGCACTGGGTCAGCTTGAAGGCCTTGACGGCACCCGTGGAGAACAGGTGGGGGCCTGCGCAGAGGTCCACGAAATCGCCTTGGCGGTAGAAGCTGATGACGGCGTCGGCGGGCAGCTCCTCGATGAGCTGAACCTTGTAGGGCTCGTCCCGCTCGGTCATGAAGGCGATGGCCTCGGCGCGGGGCAGCTCGAAGCGCTCGATCTTGTGGTTCTCCTTGACGATCTTCTTCATCTCGCCCTCCAGCGCCTTCAGCACCTCGGGGGTGAAGGCCACGTCGGAGTCGAAGTCGTAGTAGAAGCCGTTGTCAATGGCGGGACCGATGGTGAGCTTGGTGGCGGGGTAGAGACGCTTCACGGCCTGGGCCAGGATGTGGGAGGCGGTGTGGCGGAAGACGTGCTTACCGTCGGGGTCGGCGAAGGTCAGAAGCTCCACGTCGGCGTCGGCGTCGATGACGTGGGTCATGCCCACCAGCTTGCCGTTGACGTGGGCGGCGATGTGGGCGCGGGTGACCAGCTCGGCGGCCGCCGCGGCGTCAAAGACCGACAGGGGAGCGTCGAAGGTCAGGGATTTTTCTTTGAAATTGATTTGCATGGTTTTTATTTCCTCCAATTTATTGTGAAATGATGTGATTATTTGATTATATAAATGCTATCGCTTACTTAATTAAGCCCATGAGAAAATGGATTTCTTAAAGTCAATGCCAAAAAACTCTTTCGCCTCATCCAAATTCATTACAACCCATTCTCTGGTCTTTCTTGCTTCCAAAGTTTCAGGTAGTTCTTTCATCAATCTGTCGGCTTCATAGATTTGTCCCGCATTGTATCGCAATTCGTTTGTCTTTTTTGAAATAACAAATGATTTGGGACTGGTTTTCCAAGCATTGATAACGCTCTGTTTGGCATGCTTGCCGGTTACATGTTCACTAAAGTAATCTTCAAGCGAAAGCTCCCGCATATACTGTGGGATACTCTCCTTATGATACTCTCTCAATATATCAACTATCACCCTTGAGGAAACAGCCAATATATCTGGGGCACTCTCCGTTTCATCACTTTTCATTGATTCAATCAAATCTGGGATGAGTTCCAGCATTCTCCGAAGATATTCTCTGTAAAATGCTGTACCGATCTTCTGTTGAACCATACGGACAACATTACTCTTCATAACCTCGGTGTTGGTTAATCCCGCCTCGACTCTGCAAATGACCGTACGCCGAATAACTTCGGGGGCTACAGCCTTTACATCCTCGTTGGCACTGATCACAACTGCCGAATAGGTTGTCAGATGATCACTAATACCAAAATCATCGTTTTTTATCGTCTCTATAGCGTGCTGACCAAAGCGTGATTGTGTTAAGTCGTCAACGATAATTGGTGCACCTTGGACGATACGTTTCAAAGTCTCTATGCTCGTTCTAGTAAAGTCGGGCGCAGAGACTTTGGGCTTTTGTCCAATCATCATTTTCAGCAATGTTTCAAGAAAGCTCGTTTTTCCCGCTTTACTTTGACCGTATACCAAGCCAAACACGGGGTATGGCAACTTATTCTGATCGAATCTTGCCGCCATGTCTCGCATGGTTGCCATGAACGGAGAACAGAAGAACCAGTTAGCAAATTCAAAATAGCGATATTGCATACCAATATAATCGCCATGGAATCTACTATACCCGTCCATGTATTTTAGAAATAGTTCAACATCATCGGCAATTTCGCTTGCCGACGGAGACAAATCAAGTTTTTCTCCGTTGAGTGTCACCTTGTGTTCATCCACATCGACATTCAACTGCGGGTATTCACTACGATGCTCTTTTTCCTTAACAACCTCGTCGGAACGAAATTTGCGAATCTTAGTTATCACATCCGGCGCAATAACCATTTTTCCTGTCTTTTTGTCTCCCTTCGGAATCGTCGGAGCCAAATCTTTAGAGAGATTATGAGTATCTAATATAAACTGAATCTCATCTTTCCCTTCTGCAGAAGGTTCAATCACTAGAGTTCTGTGAACTTTAACGGTTCTCGCAATCGGTAATTCGTCAATATTCTCAGATGAATCAGCAATCATAATTGCTTTCCGTGTAATCTCATCTGTGCTTGCTTCCTTTAATTCTTCAAAGCAAGACATATACCAATCATAGGCGGTTTCGTCATCAATATAGCTGATATTCTCACGTTGCTTTCCACCGAAAGCATTGTAAGACATATTAGCTGAACCCATGATTACACGTTTCCTACCATCGGCGGCCTTCAACAAATATATTTTTTCGTGAGAAAGATGCTGACGTGCCACATATAATCTGACCGATTCGTTATCGATACGATCAAGCATCTTCTGCCGACTTTCACCAGCCGTATCGCGAATGCGACCAAGCAGTGTACTTTGATATGCCATAATCTCCTGCATAGAATACGACATAGCCATTTCATTACCAAAAATAATTTCTACATTCTCAAACAATTCAAGCAAAGCATACACAAAATTGATACCGGACGAAAAAGTAATGGCGTGAAGTTCGTTATATCCCGTAAATAGTTCTTTCCATGTCATAGATTCCGCCGATATGTAGGCAAGTTTCACAACATCTAATTTTGGTCCCAATGCTTCTGCGGGTTCTAATATGTCAAACATGGAAAGATTATCTTCATTGTCGTATTTAGCCATTTTTCCTCCTTTATCATTTCGTTATGGTTCACACGTAAATAAAAACCCCGAAGGCTATCACAAAACAGCCTCCGGGGTGCATTATCAAAACACACGGTTCCACCCGAATATTTCACTCACAGGGCATAAAGCCCCTATTCGATTTCATACGAAAGGGCGGTATCCATCCAAGCCATCACGAGGGAACTCACAGCTGCTCCGCTTGCGGAGCTATTCCCATTCTCTGTCGCTGCCTCTCGGCGGACGTATTCCTTTCGGTGAGCGGGGTGTCCGCTCGGGTCTTACTTTCTGCGGCGGTTGTACTCGGAGCGGGGGTTCATGACCTCGCGCCAATCCAGGTCTCCGCGGTCCAGGGCCATGACCAGCACCTCGGCGGTGGCGATGTTGGTGGCCACGGGGATGTTATACAGGTCGCACATACGGAGCAGCTCGTGCTCGGTCTCGTCGTAGCCCGCCGTGGGACGGGTGTCGCGGAAGTACAGGAGGACGTCGATCTCGTTGTAGGCGATACGAGAGGCGATCTGCTGCTCGCCGCCCTGCTCACCCGTGAGCAGACGCTCGATATTCAGTCCGGTCGCTTCGGAAATGTACTTGGCGGTGATGCTGGTGGCGCACAGGTTGTGCTTGCTCAGAATACCGCAATAGGCGATACAAAACTGGGTCATCAGCTCTTTCTTCAAGTCATGTGCAATAATCGCAATTTCCATTCGCAAACCTCTCTTTTCGTATTTCGGTCTTGTTGCTTGTCGGGATAAACACTTCCCCTACTTTCGCTTATACGGTATTATACCACATTCACCCCCCTTTTGTCAATCATATATCAAAATATTTTTAAAAAACTTTTTATTTTTGTGGATTTCACGGCTTGTTTTTGCCGAAAAAATCAGTATAATGGTATAATGAAGAATATTTGATATAAAGGACGGTACAAAATCCATGATCCGTGAAATGAATCAGTATCTTGCCCAATTCGACCCCGCAGTTGCCGCTGCTATTGACGCCGAGCTTGCCCGTGAGCGTGACGGTCTGGAGCTTATTGCCTCCGAGAACGTCGTATCCGAGGCAGTGATGATGGCTGTTGGTAGCGTGCTGACCAACAAATACGCCGAGGGCTACCCCGCTAAGCGATACTATGGCGGTTGCCACGTCGTGGATGTGGTGGAGAATATCGCCATTGAGCGCGCCTGCAAGCTGTTCGGTGCCAAGTACGCCAACGTCCAGCCCCACTCGGGCTCCCAGGCCAACACCGCCGTTTACGTGGCTCTTCTCCAGGCGGGCGACACTGTTATGGGCATGAGTCTGGCTCACGGCGGCCACCTCACCCACGGCTCCCCCGTGAACCTGTCGGGTCTGTACTACAACTTCGTTTCCTACGGTGTGGAGGATGATACCCACGTCATTGACTACGACAAGCTGGAGGCCCAGGCCCGCGAGGTCAAGCCCAAGCTCATCGTGGCGGGCGCGTCGGCTTACCCCCGCGTGATCGACTTCAAGCGGCTGGCCGAGATCGCTCACGGCGTGGGCGCGTACCTCATGGTGGACATGGCCCACATCGCGGGTCTGGTGGCCGCCGGCGAGCATCCCTCCCCCGTTCCCTACGCCGACGTGGTGACCACCACCACCCACAAGACTCTGCGCGGCCCCCGCGGCGGTCTGATCCTCTGCAACGACGAGGAGATCGCCAAGAAGATCAACAAGGCCATCTTCCCCGGCATCCAGGGCGGCCCTCTGGAGCACGTCATTGCGGGTAAGGCTGTTTGCTTCGGCGAGGCGCTGGAGGAGTCATTCAAGGCTTACCAGCATCAGGTCGTGCTCAACGCAAAGGCTCTGGCCGAGGCTCTGGTAGCTGAGGGCTTTGATCTGGTCTCGGGCGGTACCGACAATCACCTCATGCTGGTGGATCTCCGCCCCATGCACATCACGGGCAAGGAGATGGAGAAGCGACTGGACGAGGTGCACATCACCGTTAACAAGAACGCCATCCCCAACGATCCCGAGAAGCCCTTCGTGACCTCGGGCGTCCGTGTGGGTACTCCTGCTGTCACCACCCGTGGACTTGTTGAGGAGGACATGAAGGTCATCGCCCGCCTGTTCAAGCTGGTAGCCACCGACTTTGAAGCGACTGCCGACGAGTGCAGAGCCATTGTCAAGGGGCTTTGCGAGAAGTATCCGCTGTACTGATCCAAACTGAATAAAAACGGAGAGGAGCCGAGTTGGTTCCTCTCTGTTTTTGTGTGCTGTGGTATTACAAATTTGGGTTTATCGAAGAAATACAAGATACGGAGATACAAGATATAGAAACGGCTGTTGCCGTATGGTTCTTTCATATCTTGTATCTTGTAACTTGTATCTCACCGATAAACTGCAATTTGCCTTTTCACTTCTTCTGCTGCTTACACCAGATCTCCATCACGATGCCATGAGGCAGATGCTTGGTAGCGTATACCTGCATACGGATGGGGAAGCCGCAGATGGAGACGTCCTTCCCTTTCCTCATGTCTTTTAGGGCACGCTTGATCACCTGCTCGGCGGTGTAGAAGCGGTTATAGTAGACGATGGTATCGTTGTCCACCACGGCGCGGTCGAAGAAATCGGTGGAGACCCAGCCGGGGCAGACCGCCATGACCTTGATGCCCCGCTTCTGCTTTTGGAGCTCCTTGTTCAGGGCGCGGGAAAAGCACAGGACGAATGCCTTGGAGGCTCCGTAGACGTTGATGTAGGGGACGGGCTGGAAGGAGGACAAACTGCCCAACTGGTAGATGCAGGCACCCTCCTTCATGTAGGGCAAGGTGACGTGGGTCATGGAAACCAGGGCCTTGTCGTTGAGGTCGATCATAGAAAGCTGCTCCTCCAGGGAGAGGTCGGTGAAGGCCTTGAATTTACCGAAGCCTGCGGCGTTGACCAGCACGCGGACGTCGGGTTTCTCCGCCTCCAGCATAGCCTTGTACTTGTCGATCTCTGTCTGCAAGCCCAGGTCAAGGGATATGGCGCGGACTGGAGCGCGGGTCTCAGCGGCCAGGGCCTCCAGCTTATCACGGCGGCGTGCAATGAGCCAGAGCTCGTCGAAGGCCTCCTGCTTGTCCAGAGCCAGGACGAACTCGCGTCCCATACCCGAGGATGCGCCTGTGATGACGGCGATCCTTTTTCTTGCGGTTACAGCGGTCTCACTCACGGTGGTATCCTCCTTACTTTTTCTTGGCCTTCTTGTATTTAACCTTTTTGGCGGTCTTGATCCTGTCGGCTTTTTTCAGGGTATAGAGGCCTGTGGCGGGGTTAAAGCCCTCCTTTTTGGCGGCCTTGAGCTTATTCGCTTGCTTTTTTCGGTTCTTTTTGCGGGATGCGGCGAATTTTCCCACCAGGTCGGTGTAGAGCTCCGATCCCGTCTTCTTCTCGGGGATGACGGGCTCCCCCGTCTTGGTGCCGAGGGTAGCCTCTACAGCGGCCTTAACGGCAGCCGCCTTGACTACCTTGGGGATTTTCTGCCCCGCTTCCTTGCCGGCCTTCTTGACCGACTTTTTGAAGCCCTTATCCTTGGTCACTTCCTTGGTGATGCGGCCCACCACCTTCTTCTGCTTGCGCTTGGGAAGACCGGCGATGGAGACTACGAGGGGCGCTTTCTGATTCTGTTCCATATTCTTCTCCTTTATGGGGCTGCATTACAGTTCCTTGATATGGTTTTCCTCAAAGAGTCCCGAGGCCTTGATGGCATCGACACCGCCCAGAGCGGTTTTGACACCCTTACCTGCGGCTTGCAGGGTGCGGATGGTATCGGCGTACTTCTTGAAATCGGCAGGGGAGGTTTGCAGGATGGTCTCGATCTCGGCCTGGCGGTCGGCGGCAGTCTGCCCCATGAGATAGCGGGTCAAGGCAGCGTTGCCCAGGTCGATCTCACTGCGGGGGGCGAAGTAGGAGGAGCCCACGGTAGAAACGATCATAGAGCCGATCTCCTCCTCGGCGGGGAGGTTTTCCTCGATCCAGGCGGGAACACCGCCATAGACGCCGAAGGTATCGGTAACGCGGGGATCGCGGTAGGAAACGTAGCCCACAATGCCTTGACGGAAGCCAATAGCGGAGGCACCGTATGCGCCGCCCTTGGCGCGGATCTCGTCCCAGAAGCACTTACTGTACAGGTGGGTGTGGATGACCGACAGCTTGGGGCTGAAGGCCACGTCGGCGTCGGCCAGGTCGTAGACCTCGGCGCAGTAATTGACCTCGCCGGGGATGGTGAGGGCATAATTGTCACGGGGAAGGAGCGTCAAGGGGCAGGAAGCCTTGGGCGCGATGGCAGAGCCCAGAGACAAGCCAGCGATGGACGTCTTCCATGCTTCATAAGCCTCCGCTTCGCCTGTGAAGTAGGCCAGAGGCGTGACCGTCTTGGTCAGCTTGTCCCAGACCTTGGCCATGCCCTCGATGAGGGCATCGGCGTTGTCGTCGAAGCGGTTGGCCAGATCGGAGAGGCGACGGTAGGCCGACTCACCCGACAGGTACTCGTCGTAGACACCCGACAGCGACAGGGCGCGGGTCGCCAGACGGAGGGCGGTCATATTCCCCCGACGGATCATCATGTTACGGATCTGGGAAGCGTTGGAAAAGAGGCGGGAGAGGATGGCGCGGTCAAAGACGGGGGCGGCGATATACTCGTTCAAGAGTGCCACAGCCTCAGACAGCATCTCGGCGGGGGCGTCCAGGTTGACGGCCAGGTAAGCGTCTCCCGTGGTCTCCACGCGGAGTCCCAGCCCTGCGTTGGTGTGGAGGCTCACCCACTTTTGGGTCAGCTCTGGGACCGAATACATTCCGGCGGGCAGGCTCATGAGGGCGTCGTGGAGACAGCGGGCGTAGAACAGCTCGTCCTCGTTCAGACCGCAGAGGTCGAAGAGCAGACCCGCCATGACCATACCGTTGGTGTCGGTGACGTAAGACAGGGACTTGGCCGCGCATCCACCCACCCGTGCCGTTTCCTCAACCATGTCGCGGACGTCAGAGGTGGTGTCGATGTCGGCGGGGGAGAGGTGGGGGACCGAGGCCTCGGCTTCGGGAGAATCGGGGGCGGTGAGGTACTCGTTAAAGGCGGCCATCTTTGCCTCCAGAGCGGCGTAGCCTCCTTCCGCAGCGTTGACCTTTTCGGCTTCGGCTTCAAAGCGGGCGGCCATTCTGGCGCGCTTCTCCTCCGACAGGGTACGGGAGGGGATGCACCGGGTCAGACCCCAGTGGTTGCTGTTCAGGATATATTTTTCGATCAGATGCTCGAAATAGCGGTCGTCCTGTGCCATAGCCTCGCGGAGGGCGGCCAGGTCGTTGGTCGGCTCGGCGTCGTCAAACTGGACGTGGGCGCGGATGAAGGACTCCATGATGCGGAAGCCGGTCTTGACGCTGAGGGAGGCGCGGCGGCAGTCGGTCTCGTGGCTGTTCACCAGATCGGCGAGGCGAGCGGCGTCCAGACCTGTTTCGCAAAGTGCGGCAAGAGTATCCAGGATCACCTTGCGGAAGCCCTCGGCGTTTTCGGGGTCGGACTTACCCAGGGTGAAATAGAGCATGGGCTGGCGGTAGTCTCCCTCACAAGCCATGCCGAAGTCCTGTCCTACGTCTGCACCCAGAACAGCGGCAGACAAGGGAGACTCGGTATTCTCGGCCAGGTAGCGGGAGAGCAGGGAGAATGCCAGCACCTCGGCGGACTTGTCCTCACCGAGGACGTAAGTGAGCATAAGGTGAGTATTGCCCGCGATCTCCTCGTTATCACTGAGCTGGTAGTAAACGACACCGTCGGGGCTGACTACGGGGGCCTGCGCGGGGGCGGGAGCGGGCTTTTCCTGCTCGGACTTGCCCTTCTCGGTGAGGACGGCGTCAATATGCGCCAGTTCAGCCTCAAGCCCCATGTTACCCGACAGGTAGAAGATGGCGTTCTGGGTCGAATAGAAGCGGTCGTAGGTGGACTTGAACTGCTCGTAGGTCAGCTCGGGGATATAGGCGGGGTCGCCACCCGAGTTGAATCGGAAGAACAGATCGGGGAAGATCTGCTTTTCGTTCTGCATCCACATGATGTAGTCTGGCTGGTTGTCGTTGCCCTGCATTTCGTTGAAGACCACGCCCGAGATGGCGACCTTCCCGTCTCCTGCGGGCTCGACGTGCCAGGCCTCCTTCTCAAAGATGCGTCGGTCGGTGAGGAGCAGGGGATTGAACACGGCGTCCATATAGACCGACATGAGGTTGAGGTAGTCCTGCTCGTTGGTGGAGATGAAGTAGTAGATGGTCTTGTCCTCAAAGGTCATGGCGTTGAGATCCACCGCCATGGAGGTCTTGAGGAGGTTGACGAAGGGCTCCTTGAGCCGGTAATTCTTGGATCCGTCCAGACAGGAATGCTCCAGAATGTGGAACACGCCGGTATCGTCCTCGGGGAGGGTACGGAAGCCCACCGAGAAGACCATCTGACCGTCGTCGCGGTTGGAGTAGTAGAGGGTCGCACCGGTTGCTTCGTGGGTGAGCTTCCAGTAATGGGCGTTCAAGAGAGGCACAGCTCCGTCGCGGACAACGCGGAAGCCGTTTATGAGGGAGCCTACTGTCAGATTCATGTTTTTTCTCCTTGATTATGATTTTGGCGGGAGATATTCCCGCAAACGGATATACTTGATTTGATTATACCACATTTTTGGGTATAATGCAAGGGAAATTGGGGGATTCTACTGAAAAATTATGCAAAAAAGTATGGGAGAGATCACATCATGAGTCAGAATATCCTTTATCCCAACGCATCCGTCCTCGCCGCCGCCACGGTTGTGGGTGCCAAGGAGCACGCGGGACCTTTGGGTCAGCACTTCGATTACTTCAACGACAACGACCGTTTCGGGCAGGATACCTGGGAGAAGGCCGAGTCTGAGATGCAACGCATGGCTCTGGCATCGGCACTGGACAAGGCTGAAATCAAGCAGGATCAGGTGGATATGCTCTTCGCGGGAGATCTGCTCAATCAGTGCGTGGGCTCGTCCTACGGGCTTTTATCCTACGATATTCCATACCTCGGGCTGTACGGTGCCTGCTCCACCTCGGTGGAGGGGCTGATACTGGCGGCGGCTATGGTGGGCGGCGGCTTTGCTGAGGTAGCGGCGGCAGTGACCTCCTCCCATAATGCGGCGGCGGAGCGGCAGTTTCGCACGCCCTTGGAATACGGCGGTCAGCGGCCTCCCACGGGTCAATGGACGGTGACGGGAGCGGGTGCGTTTATTATGACCGCTCCTGAAAAGGCGGTAGGGCATGAGCTGGCGCGGGTGACTCACGCTCTGCCGGGGATCGTAGTGGACATGGGCATCACCGACGCCAATAATATGGGCGCGGCTATGGCTCCTGCGGCGGTCTCTACCCTCATGCGCTACTTCGACATAAGTGGAACCTTTCCGCCCGACTACGATCTCATTGTCACGGGCGATCTGGGCTGGGAGGGGAGCCGTATCCTCTGCGACCTCATGATGGCCGAGGGGAGGGACATCGCAAGCCGCCACAACGATTGCGGGAAAATGATCTTCTCGCGGAACACCCAGGATACCCACAGCGGAGGCTCGGGTTGCGGCTGTGCGGCGGTGGTACTGGGGAGCTATCTGCTTCCCAAACTGCAAAAGGGTGAATTGAACCGCATTCTGTTCATGGCCACGGGTGCCATGATGAGCCCCGACAGTGTCAAGCAGGGCCAATCCATTCCGGGGGTGGCGCATTTGATCTGTTTGGAGAGTCCTCGGAGATCGTGAAGGAAAGGATCAGAAAGGAGAAAAAACATGGATTGGAAATCGGTCGGGGAGGCGGTGCTTCCCTATCTGCGGGCGTTTTTGATAGGCGGGGGCCTCTGTGTTCTTGCACAGATCCTCATTGATAAGACCAAGCTGACCCCTGCGCGTATTCTGGTCGTCTACGTGGTGGCAGGGGTGTTCCTCGGCGGAGTGGGACTCTACAGACATCTGGCAGACTTCGGCGGTGCGGGGGCGACCACGCCGCTGACGGGATTCGGCTATCTGATCGCTAAGGGGGTTCAGAAGGCCGTCGATGAAAAAGGCCTTTTGGGAGCCTTGACCGGGCCTCTTACGGCGGCGGCGGGCGGGACGGCGGCGGCCTTGGTATTCGGGTATACGGTTGCATTGGTCTGCAAGGGAAAGCCCAAGGATTGATCAATTCCGGATCCCGAACCCCTCCTTCAGTTTATCGATCGCCGCCTTTTCGATGCGGCTGACGTAGGAGCGGGATATCCCCAGCTTTTGGGCAATCTCCCGTTGGGTCAGCGCGGGGACACCGCCGAGGCCAAATCGCAGGGTAATGACCTGCCGCTCACGGGGATCCAGACGGGTACGGACGAGGGACATGGCCCGGTCAGCCTCCACGCACCGCATGACCTCCTCGGGCAGATCCTCCTCTCCGGCAATGACGTCACTGTAGGTCAAGGGATTTCCGTCCCGATCCACGTCGATGGTCTCGTTCATGGAAACCTCGGCACTGTGCTTTTTTCCGGCACGGAAATGCATGAGAATCTCGTTCTGGATGCATTTGGCGGCATAGGTGGCGAACCGCGCTCCGTTGTCGATGCGGAAGGTGTCCACCGCCTTGACAAGGCCAATGGTGCCGATGGAGACCAGATCCTCCTGGTCTCTTGCGGTGGCGTAGTATTTCCGCACGATATGGGAAACGAGGCGGAGATTGTGAAGGATCAGCTTTTGTCTCGCATCCTCATTTCCATTCCGGGCGGCGCGAAAGGCCTCCTCCTCCTCTCCAGAGGGGAGGGGTGGCGGAAAATTGTGGGGGGTGTCCAGACCGAGGATGAGGTGGAGGAGCTTGAGGATGGGGGGGAAGATGAACATGGAGACCTCCTTGGGATTTCAAATTGGGGTTTATCAGGCTGTTGGGTTTCCTCGTGAGCCTTCCCTTGTGAGGGAAGGGGGACCGCGAAGCGGTGGATGAGTAGCCGATAAATGGACATTTCCTGTAAGGAAATGATCCTCTTTTCCTATACAGAATCATTCTGTGACAATGTTTTTTCGAGAACAGAACATAACCTTTAGGTGTAACTACTCATCCGTCACGCCCTATGCGCCGAGCTTGCTCGGAGGACACCTTCCCTTACAAGGGAAGGCTTTCAACGCGGAAACCCAACCTACCAATAAACCCAAATCTGAATATTTATCCCACTCTATGAACCGAAGGTTTGTCCGTATACAAAAAGTCTTACCGCTTTACACGATAAGACTTTAAAATTTATTCAGATAATTTTCTGCTATACTCGTCGCAAAGTTTTTCAATGGAATCAACCGTATGACCGCATTCACGGCGATAGGCAATATGGAGGCGTGTCGCCTGAATCGCTTTCCGTAAGCCCTCTTTCCCGTATTCAGAATATATCCGATCAAAATAAAGACGATTGGCTTTTTTATTAATAGCACGCTTATAAACTGTTCCACCCAACATATTGGACACAGCATACAGTGCCATAACTGCTGAATTACGATTCATTCCTGTTTCAGACACAACCTTCTGAACCAACTCACGAATTTTCCCACCATTGAATAGTTCCTTCCCATACACATAACAAGCCTCAATCATATCATCCGATACACGTTGATGGATCCCTCCGGAAGATTCTCCCATTGACGCTTCTTCTTCCATATTTTCCACCTCATTCACAGTTAGTTCTTCTGCACACCGTTGCTTTAACAATTCCACTTCATCTTCCAGCTTTTTAATACGCGTTAGCATTTCCAAAATCACAATTTCATATTGCATATCACGATTTCCTTTCAAATAATTGGTGTTTATCACCGTTACATTTGTATTATATCATATTATATTCTAATTGTCAATACATTTCTTAAATCTTTAATACGTTTTTAATATGTTTTCATACATTTCTAACACAAACAAAATCCCTCCCACCGTCATCCGATGGGAGGGCAAATTACCATTTTGATGTATGTATATAGAAAGCCTTTACTTCATAGGCTCAATGAGACCGTAGTCCCCGTCCTTGCGGGTGTAGACCACACAGGTGTCACCTGTGGTAACGTCGTTGAATACGTAGAAGCTGTGACCCAAAAGATTCATCTGCATGATGGCCTCCTCGGGTGTCATGGGCTTGAACTCAAACTGCTTGACGCGGATGATGGGCTCGTCCTCGGGAGTGTCCTCCACGGGATCCGGGATCACGCTCATGTCGATGACGTTCTCACGGAGGCGTTTGGCCAGCTTGGTTTTATTCTTACGAATCTGACCCTCGATGTGATCCACCGTCTGATCCAGCGCGATACGGAAATCGTCGGCATCCACCTCACTGCGGAACAGAGTACCGTCTGCGTTGATGGTCACCTCCAGGCTTGAGACGTTGCGCTTGCGGCTGAGGGTGACCGTGGCCTCGGTGTTTGCGGCCTTAAAGTACTTATCCAGTTTGGCCAGCTTTTTCTCGATCAGCTCACGGGTATCCTCGTATACGTTCAGCTTTCTTCCTACGATGGTGATCTTCATGGTGTTTCCTCCTTTACGTTGTGGCGATGGCCGAGGGGGTGGCTTGCGGCTCTCCCTTCGGTCAAATACAGTATACCATATTTGTGTGAATTTGTAAAGAGGGTTTCATGCCAACGCTGTGAATTTCGTGAATTTTGTACAAATATTGTGTCAAAATTCCTCCATTGAAAATGGTAGGAGGGACTTGAAAATAACACAGTTCTGTGATATAATGAAAGGGTAGCGTGCCAACGCGAAGGGAGGCGACCGTTCAACCGTGAAAATTCCTGCCTTTACACCGAACCGAATGCTGAAACCCACCCCGAAGGAGCGGCTGACCGCCCATCCTGCGGTGGTTCTTTTGTTATTTCTGGCGGTTCTGACCGCAAGCGAGTTGGGGCGGATACTTTTGGCCTCAGCCGCCTCGTTTCTCATTCCCCACAGTGCGAACCGATCGGTTCAACTGCTCATTTCCCTGTTCGCTACCTCGGCGACTGTGGGAGTCGTATTGCTTTACTGCCTGGCGGCTGAACGGCGAAGTCTGACCTCTCTGGGGCTGAACCGCCGTGGAGCACTCAGCGAGTACGCCTTGGGGCTTTTGGGCGGTTTGGTTCTGTTCGGCACGGCGGTTCTCATCTGTGGAGCAACGGACACCTTGACGGTTGCCCGCGAGGATGCCCCCCTGCCGTGGGGTATGCTTCTGCTCTTCTTTCTGGGCTACCTCATCCAAGGAATGTCCGAGGAACTGCTCTGCCGCTCCTATCTGATGGTGTCCCTCTCGCGGGGACTCCCTCTGTGGGCCTGCGCCATGCTCAATGCTCTCCTGTTTTCCTTGATCCACCTGGGCAATCCCGGAGTCAGCTTCATTGCGCTGGTCAATATCTTTCTGTTCGGTCTGTTCGCCTCGTTTCTGACCCTGCGGCGGGGGAGTATCTGGATGGTTGGGGGGCTTCACAGTATGTGGAACTTTTCGCAGGGGAATCTGTTCGGGATCTCGGTCAGCGGGATCGCGGGCAGTCCTTCCCTGCTCCGTACCGAGCTCACAGCGGGTGAATGGCAGGGCCTCCTGAACGGCAGTGCCTTCGGGCTGGAGGGCGGTCTGGCGGTCACGGCGGTACTGCTGATCGCGTGCTGTATCGTCGTAGTAATGCCCACCAAAAAGACCGAAATACCTTCATCCAATAGCGAGCTGCCAAGCTGATCTTCCATCGCCCTTCCCGGCAAGAAGCCCTCCCCGTAGCGGGAGGGCTTCTTGTATAGAAACGGTTTCATTCCGTATACCCGGCGTTCCGCAGAGCGGCCTTCGCCCGCAGGGTCACCAGATTATGCTCATACCACTTCATCTCCCCCAGCTCCTTCGCGGCGCGGTCGAGGTAGTCGTGGGTGGCGGTACGGATGTGTGAAAGCTGCTCGTGAGAGAATTCCACGGGGTCAGCGGGCTTGAAGTTGGGATCGGCGGTGGCTTCCATGAAGTCCAGGGCGGCGAGGACGCCCGAATGACCGCAGTCCTCCAGCACATCCCCCTGCATGGTGCGGAGGTTGCCGTCGATGGCGGCGCTTACGTTATACTTCATGATGAGGCTGTCCACGTTGACCACCGAGATGGCCACAAAGAAGACCAGGAAGATGGCCAGCAGAGTCCCCGTGAGGTTCATCCGCGCGAAGATCTGGCGGAGGATCACCGCCACGAAGCAGACCGCCAGCAGGAGCATGAGCCAGGTGGCGTAGGTGCGCTTGTGGGTCATGCCGTAGGTGTCCACGTAGAGGAGCATCTTGGCCACGGCGGTGGCGATGAGGATGAGGGTGGAGAGGGCCATGACCGCCATGTAGATGCGGGTGACGGGGTGTGTGCGGTCGCGGCCCGGCTTATCGGGGCTTTCGGGACGGCGCTTAGTCAGGAGGGAGGCGCCCAGGGACAGGACGGCGTTGATGACCGCCACCGCCAGGAGTTGGAAGAATCCCTCTCTGGCGTAGTCCGAGAAGGTCAGCTCCTCGGGGCGCACGCCCGTGAAGGCGGATACGTAGTAGTCCCACTGGGAGACAAAGAAGATGATGTAGATGACCAGGATGGGGGTGAGGGTCGCCGCCACCAAGGCCACGGGAAGGACGTGGGCACCGTCGGACTTGGGGAGCGCGGGAGCGTCTGCGGGAGCCTCAGCGGGGTCGGTCTTCTTTCCCTTCTTGTGCTTGCCAGCCAGGATCGCACCGAACATGAGTGCTCCCACGAGGATGCCCAGACCGATATTGCGGAGCTGGCGGAAGATCTCGTCTGCCGAGAAGATCTCGTCCAGGATGTTGTTCATAATGGAGGAGAATCCGTCGTCGTAGGACAGAAGCAGACCCACGATGAGGGTGGGGATGATGGCCATGGCCAGACCCAGCAGGACCCAACCCACGGTAGCGCTTCCCTTGCGGGGACGGGGGGTACCGTCGGGGTTCTTCCGCGCGCCGAAGAGGGCGGAGAAGAGGTTGGCGGGGGCTTTGAAGGGCATGGAGAAGGTGGCACTGCACAGCTCACCGATGAAATACTGCCCCGGGGCGCGCTCGCGGGAGTTGCCCGTGGTGGTAAAGACCAGATAGAACCAGGCAAGGCAGTTCCAGAGGTACACGCAGTTGATGATGGCCTTATTGGTGGTCAGCACCATGGAGAGAGCGAGGGCGAGGCTCACGATGACCGTGACGATGCCCCGCGCCGAGAGCTTACCGCCCACGGACTTGCGGGTGAGCAGGATAGAGCCGCCCGCGAAGAGAATGACCTCAAAGCCGAAGGCCAGGAGAGGATGCTCCATGACGGGAGTCACCGCCCAGAAGAGGTATCCCGCGACCCAGAGGATCAGGGCCAGGACAAAGTCGGCGGGGGTGTAGGCGTAGGCGGGCTTGGGAGCGGGGGGCGTATGGGGAGTAAAGGTGTAAGGGTTCGGATTTGGAGTAGGGGTCGGGGTGTTGTTCATGGTGCCTTCCTTTCATCATATAAAAATCACGACATCGGCTCGGTCTCCGCCTCGACGGGCGGGTCAGCCTCACCGATATAGTAAGTGCAGTTCTCGGGCTTCATGAGAAACCCGCCGATTTTGCGGTAGGTCTGCTCACTTTCCAGATCGTGAAAGCCGTATACACGTTCCACGACCACAGGATCCCCTCCCGCGCCGGTGGCGGTCAGGTACGTGGGGGAGTCCATGGCAAAGAGAGCCAGCAAGGACATGGCGGGCAGGTGGATGACCAGCGCGACAACGGCGGCGACAGTGGGCAGGAGCTCCCGCGCGGAGGCGGTCAGGAGGGTCAGACCTACGAGCAGAGTTGCCGCCGCGAGGATAGTCAAGACCTCGATCCAACCGTTGGAGCCACGCCCCCACACAAAAACGTGGAGCTCGGCCAGCTCGGCCATCAGATACAGGAGCAGAGCCAGGGTCCCGGCCGTAGCCGAGAGGGACAGGACCGCCAAAGAGAGGATCCACGGCCGCTTACGCAGGCGGATGTGGCGGACGGTAGCGCGGATCGCCAGGGCCACGATCAGCAAGGGTAGGGCGCAGAGGATGAGATACAGGGGGATCACGTTCTCACCCCTCCCCCACGTACACCATCAGATCCCCCGGCTGGCACTCCAGCACTTCGCACAGCGCCTCCAGGGTGGAGAATCGGATGGCCTTGGCCTTATTGTTCTTGAGGATGGACAGATTGGCCTCGGTGATCCCCACCCGCTCGGACAGCTCCTTCAGGGAGATCTTGCGCTTGGCCATCATGACGTCCAGGTTAATTTCGATCATATATTTCATGTAGTTTTCGTGAAACGAAAACATCCTTTCTTGCGGAATTGGGGCTGGTTTTGCGTAGCGAAATCGCCGCCGTTCCGGGGGCGAAAGCCACAAAACGCGTTTGAAAGCTTCGGCTTTCAAACTGCTTCCCTCCTCAGATGGTGCCGTCGTTCTCTTCCTTGAGGGCGGCAGCCTCGCGGAGAACTTGGCTAACGACGGTGAAGCACAGCCCCATGGTAACCGCCACCACGGTAATGGCCAGGGCGGGGCGGTAGACCAGACCCAGCAGGGCGAAGACGCCCCCCTCGGCGATGACCAGCAGGGCGACAGCCAGCACAAGACGGCCGCTGATAGGGGTGAAGATGCTGCCCTTATGGCACACACGGAGCAGGCAGATGAGCAGCACCAGCACCGCCGCGGCTACGGTCATGCCCGCGTAGAGCATGGCGATGATAAAGACGATGTCCTCCATGAGGATGGGCTCATGCTCGGAGAGATACCGCACCGCGGTGGTGGGCAAGCAGATCATCACAGCAGGAATGGCGACAAGGCACATGGCACAGGCCGCGAAGGACAGGATCAGGGACAGGCGGGGTTTACGGTGTTGGGTCATGGAAGCCTCCTTACATCTCCTTGGGGGAGATCATGTTCTGCTTGGATTATAGCACATATGGTATTGTTTGTCAATAGGTTTTTATCGTTTTTCGATAATTTTTTAATGAAAATCAAAAACCCCGCACCGAAACGATGCGGGGGGTGTGATATGTAATTACCGTTTCCAGGTCTGGGGCGCGAACAGAACCAGCATGGGGAACAGCTCCAGTCTGCCGGCCAGCATATCGAAGATCAGGACCAGCTTGGAGGGGATGGAGAAGAACGCAAAGTTGCCCGTGGGGCCTACGAGATTCAGACCCGGACCGATGTTGTTGATGGTGGCTGTCACCGCCGTGAAGTTGGTGACGAGGTCGTGGTCGTCAAAGGAGATGAGGATGACCGACACCGTAAAGAGCAAGACATACCACATCATGTAGACGTTGGTGGCGCGAACCACCTCGGGCTCCACGGGGTGACCGTCGATGGTGATCCGCTTGACGCGGCGGGGGTGGATCAGGTTTCCGATCTCGTTGAAGGCGCCGCGGAACAGGATCATAAGACGGGAGACCTTCAGACCGCCGCCCGTAGAGCCCGCGCAGGCACCAATGAACATAATGAGCACAAGCAGCGTACGGGACAGCTCGGGCCAGGCATCGAAGTTCTCGGTAGCAAAGCCCGTGGTGGAGATCAAGGAGGCTACCGTAAAGGCAACGTGGCGCAGAGCCTCCCCCAGGGTGTCGAACAGGCCTCGGACGTTGAGGGTGATGACCAGGATCACCGCGCCCACAATGACGATGAAGCGACGGAGCTCGGCGTTAAAGGCCTCCTTGATCCGCCCAAGCAGGAACAGGTAGTAGCAGGAGAAATTCACCGAAAACAGGAGCATGAAGACGGTGACCACCCATTGGACGTAGGGAGAATAGCTCGCCATACTGTCGTTGAGTACCCCGAAGCCGCCTGTACCCGCCGTACCGAAGGCGGTACACAAAGCCTCGAAAGCATTCAGTCCCCCGCAGAGCAGGAGGATGAACTGGATCAGCGTGAGTCCCAGATAGATGGAATACAGGATTAAGGCGGTGGTTCTCACCCGGGGCACCAGCTTGGAGACCGAGGGGCCGGGGCTCTCGGCCTTCATGATGTGCATATTCTGCCCGCCCGACAGGGGAACAAAGGCCATGATGAAGACCAGAACGCCCATGCCGCCCACCCAGTGGGTAAAACTGCGCCACATGAGCATACATTTGGGAAGAGGTTCCACAGCGGTAAGGATGGAGGCACCCGTGGTGGTAAAGCCCGAGACCGTCTCGAACACGGCGTCCACGTAGTTGGGAATACACCCGGATATGAAGAAAGGGACAGCACCGAACAAAGACAGCACGATCCAGGACAGGGAAACGATGACGAATCCCTCTCTGGCATACAGGGTGGGGTTTTGAGGCTTGTTCCAGACAAAGAGAAGCCCGATGCTGGCGCACAGGAAGATGGTGACGGCGAAATAGCGGATCTCCGCCTCCCCGTAGCAGATTCCGGTCAAGAGAGGGATCAGCATGAAGCCCGCTTCAAAGAGGAGCAGCCAGCCCAGGATGTTGCGGATCATTTTATAGTTCATAGAATGCCCCCTTACAGAAGGATATCCGCAATATCGTCAATGGCCTTGGCGCGGGTCACAACCACCACGCGGTCGCCGGCCAGAATCATGTCGCCGCCGCGCGGGATGAGCACCTTCCCCTCCCGGATGATGGCGGCTATGAGAATATCCGGCTTCTTCTTCAGCTTCATGAGGGGGATCTCGGTGACGGGGGAGCCCTCACCCACGGTATACTCAGCGGCCTCCACCTGCCCGTGGATCACGCTGTAGAGGGTCTCCATGCTGCTTCCCTCCGAGTTCTTCATGGCGCGGACGTAGCGGAGGATGAGATCGGCGGTGATATTCTTCGGGTATATGGTGGAATCCAGATCCAGGTGCTTGATGACATCGTCAAAGGCGATGCGGTTGATCTTGGTCACGACCTTGGCGTGTCCGGCGGATTTGGCAAAGAGAGACAGGAAAATATTTTCCTCATCCAGCCCCGTCAGGGCCACGAAGGCGGAGGCGGTACGGATCCCTTCCTCCAGAAGAAGGGACTGATCGGCGGCGTCGCCATGGATGATGCTGACCTCGGGGAATCTCACGCAGAGCTCGCTACAGACCCGCTGATCCTTTTCGATAATCTTGATGGAGACGCCCGAGCGATGCAGAATACTGCAAAGATACTGCGCCGTTTCTCCGCCGCCGATGACCATAACGTCCCGCACGGCTCGGTTCTTATACCCCATAGCCTTGAAGAACTCCAGGGCATTCTTGGGAGAGGCTATGACCGAAATCGTATCCTTTTCTGCAAAAACGAAATTACCGTTGGCGATATAGGATTCGTCCCCCCGCTCCACCGTGCAGACCAGCACGTCGCAGGACAGCTTGGCCACCACGTCCTTGACCGCCATGCCCGAAAGGATACTGCCCTCGGGGATGCGATACTTGAAAAGCTCCACCCGTCCGTGGGCGAAGGTATCGATCTTGATGGCTGAGGGAAAGCGGAGCACCCGCGCGATCTCGGCGGCGGCGGCGTGCTCGGGGTTTATGACCATCGCAAGACCCAACTCATCCTTGAGGTAGGCGGTTTCGGAGCTGTAGGCGGGATTCTTGACCCGCGCGATGGTCTGGCAGTTCCCCGCTTTCTTGGCGATGAGACAGCAGAGCAGGTTCAGCTCGTCCGAGCCCGTGACTGCAATGAGCAGATCGGTCTTATGGATCCCCGCCTCCTGCTGGACGGTATGGGTGGCGCCATTGCCCACGTAGCCCATGATGTCCAGCCTTGCCGCGAGATCCGACACGAGCTCCGGATCGGTATCGACCACGGTGATGTTGTTCCCTTCGTCGTTCAATTGCTCGGCCAGGGTCTGTCCGACCTTGCCGCAGCCTACGATCATGATATTCATAGGATGCCTTTCCTCACGCCATCCTCTTGAGCCGACAGCGCGATCCGGAAACCGGTTATCAATACGTATATTGTAGCACGAACCGTCCTCTTTGTCAAGAGGAACCTGCAAGCAAAGCAAAACCTCACCGTTGCGGTGAGGTCTTTGCCTGTACGGAACGTTCTCAGTTCTTTCTGCTCTTCTTGAGATGGAGAGCGGCCTCCACCTTCCCAACGATGGTCTCGGAATTCAGACCGTACATCTCCAGCAGGGGAGGCACCTTGCCCGAACGGCCGAAGGTATCCTGCACGCCTACGCGAAGGACGGGGCAGGGGTAGGTCTCGGCTACGCATTCAGCTACGGCAGAGCCCAGACCGCCAATGATATTGTGCTCCTCAGCGACCACGATGGCACCCGTCTCAGCCGCCGCCTGCTTGATGATGTCGCGGTCCAGAGGCTTGATGGTATGGATATTCACCACGCGGGTCGAGATCCCTCTCGTGCCCTGCAAAACAATGGCGGCCTCCAGGGCGGGCATGACCATCATACCCGTTGCTACGATGGTAACGTCCGAGCCCTCGAACAAAACCTCTCCCTTTCCGGGAACAAACGTATACTCGGCGGGATTATGGAGCACGGGGACGGCGTAGCGGCCGAAGCGGATATAGAAGGGGCCGTCGGTCTCAATGGCGTATTTCAGCGCGGCTGCTCCCTCCACGGCATCCGAGGGATTGATGACGGTCATACCGGGGATAGCACGCATGAGAGCGATATCCTCCAGGCATTGATGAGTCGCACCGTCCTCGCCGACGGTGATGCCTGCATGGGTGGCGCAGACCTTGACGTTGAGATGGGGGTACGCCACGCTGTTGCGGATCTGCTCGAAGGCGCGTCCGGCGGCGAACATGGCAAAGGAGGAGGCGACCACCGTTTTTCCGGCGGCGGCCATACCGGCGGCAATACCGATCATGTT
>JAGBAS010000125.1 GCA_017938885.1 Clostridia bacterium | reverse complement strand
GGTCTCCTCGGGCTCGTCGGGCTCTGCGGTGGGAGCCTCGGTGGGGGTCTCGACGGTGGTATCATCGGTGGTGCCGGGCTCGACGGGATCGTCGGTACAAGCCACAGCGGTGATGACCAGAGCGAGCATGAGAATTGCGATGATAAGCAGCTTCTTCATGATTTCTTTCCTTTCCAAAATAAACGGGAAGCGGTCGCTTCCTTTTATTCCATATTATACAATACTTTTTTCATATTTGCAAGCATTTTTGAAATTATTCACACTTTAGTCGCAACATTCAGCAACTCAACCAAAACCTTCGTTTATATTTTGGTCACTTTGCCCTGCACTTTTCCTCCGAAATTCCACCACAAAAAAATTCTCCGTTTTATTTCCGATTATCTTGAAAAAACGCTCGTTTCATGCTATACTGTAAGCAATCAAGTCCCAAGGAGGTATCGCTATGATCCATCCCAACACCGAGCTATTGAAAAACGAGCTGTGTTCACCCCCCGTAGGGAGCTACGCCCCTCATGTTTTCCGCGCCGAAGGGATCCGATCTCATCCGAATGCTCCCCATGGCATCCGCCGCGCCTACAGCATAGCTTCCTTGTTCACCGCTAAGCCTTACATTTATAAAGGCGACCGCATCGTGGGCAGCATCCGCTCCCTGTGGACGGAGGTCACGGAGGAAGAGAACCGTACCGCCTCCGAGCTCGCCGCTCCCTTTAGCATCCGAGGCTTTCTCCACAACGGCGACCACTTTGCCCCCGACTATACCACCTTTCTCACCGACGGGATTCCGGGCACACTCTCTCGCATCGAGGCCTCCATGGAGGCACACGGAGATCAGCCCGACCGCGTGGAATTTCTGGAAAGCTGCCGCATCGCGCTGCTGGCGCTTCGCGACCGTCTGACCGCCTATGCAGAGGCCGCCGAAGCCCTGATCGGTGCCGAGGGTTATCATAGTGAAACCCTATATGAAATAAAAGAAAATTGCCTTTCACTCTGCAAGCGTCCTCCCGTGACCTTCCCCGAGGCTCTCCAGCTTGTCTGGATGATCCACAACAGCTTTGTCTGCGAGGGTCGCTACGCTATGGCTCTGGGGCGGATGGATCAGTACCTCTACCCCTATTTCGCCCGTGACGTCGAGACCGGCAAGCTGACCGAGGAGGAAGCCACTTCCCTCCTTGAGAACGTCTTTATAAAAATATACGAGCGCCGCGCCTACCTGGGCGGTGACGACGTGGTCAACATCGCCGTGGGCGGTGTCAAGCCCGACGGATCCGACGCCACCAACCGCCTGAGCTTCTGCATCCTCCGTGCCGTGGGCAATATCAACCTCCCCGGTCCCAACCTCTCCGCCCGCATCGCTCCCACCACCCCCGAGGACTTCCTGGACGAGTGCCTCAAGGTCATCGGTACGGGTCTGGGCTACCCCGCCCTCATGAACGATGAGGTCAACATCGCCGCCCTGTCCCGCTACGGCTACGCCATCGAGGACGCGCGGAACTACTCCATGGTGGGGTGCATCGAGAACTTCATCACGGGTATGCAGCCCGCCTGGACCGACGGACGGTTCGACACCCCCCGCTTCTTAGAGTACGTTTTCAACGACGGAAAGGGCTACTTTCATCCCTCGGCCGGGCTGGATACGGGCAGCGTTTCCACCATCACCTCTATGGGTATCCTCATGGAGCGGCTGGAGACCCAGCTGAAGGCGGGTGTCAAGGAATACGTCGAAGGATTCAACCGCGCCAATACGCTGCCATGCCCCGAGCAGTACACCTCTCCCTTCCTGTCTCTGTTCTGCAAGGATTGCATCGGCCGGGGGCTGGACATCAACATGGGTGGCGCGGTCTACCCCTCGGTTCATGGCGCGGCTCTCATGGGTGTGGGCACTATGTGCGACTCCCTTGCCGCCATCGAGCAGGTGATCTTCACCGACATGGCCGCCACCGTGGAGGAGCTGGCCGCCGCCTTGAAGGCCAACTTCGAGGGCCACGAGCCCCTGCAAAAGGCTCTGCTGGCCGCTCCGAAATACGGAAACAACCATGATTTCGCGGACAAGTACGCCGTCTGGTTCGTGGATTTCCTTTCAGATGAGTTCATGAAGTACAAGACCCGCGACGGCGGCGGATACTATACCGCCATGGCCGCCAACGTCAGCAACATCTACGCAGGACATACCATCGGCGCGACCCCCGACGGGCGGAAAGCGGGCGAGCCCTTGTCGGACGCCGCCTCCCCCACCTACGGCCGTGACACCCGAGGTGCCACCGCCACGGTGCTGAGCGTCACCAAGCCCGACTACACCAAGGTCGCCTGCGGTACCGTTATCAATCAGAAATATTCCCCCTCCATGTTCTCCGACGGCAAGCGGGATAAGCTCCGCGCCCTGATCCGCGTCTACTTCGGCAGAGGCGGCCAGGAGATGCAGATCAACGCCACCTCCACCGAGGTCCTGCGGGACGCCATGGATCATCCCGAAAAGTACCCCGACCTGGTCGTGCGGGTATCGGGCTTTTCGGCTCACTACATCACCTTGGCCAGAGACGTTCAGCTGGACATCCTGAGCCGCACCCAGCAGGAATAAGCCATGTCAGCACTGAACGTTTCGGACATTCAGCATTTCTCTGTCGGAGATGGCCCCGGCATCCGCACCACGGTTTTTTTCAAGGGCTGTAACCTCCGCTGTCCTTGGTGCCACAATCCCGAGACCATCTCCCGCGAGCCCGTCGCCCTGACCTATCTCCGCACGAACAAGACCATCACCTACGGCCGCGCCGTGACCGTGAACGAGGTAGTAAACGAGGTCATGGAGGACCTGGACTTCTATCGCCAAAGCGGCGGCGGGGTCACGATCTCAGGCGGCGAGCCTCTGTTACAGGCCAACGGGGTGGCCGCATTGGGAAAAGCCTTGCGGGAAAAGGGCGTTTCGGTTATTCTCGATACCGCAGGCTGTATCCCGTGGAGCCACTTTGAGGCCGTCCTTCCTTTCGTGGACACGGTTTTCTTCGACTGGAAAACCAGCGATCCCGTCTGCATGAAGGAGCGCATCGGCGGTGATCTCCCTCTTATTAAAGACAACCTCACCCGCCTGCTCCGAAGGGGAACGGACGTCCACATCCGCATTCCCCTCATCCCCGGTATCAACGCCGATACTGCTTCCGTCGCCGCCATGGCTGCCGATCTCCGCGAGGCAGGGGCGAAAACCGTCGCCCTCCTTCCCTTCCACCGTCTGGCGGTGGGCAAATACGACGCCATGGGGCTGGTCTATCCCTTTCGCGACACCCCGCCTCTCCCCGCAGATGCCGTAAGCCGCGCAGCCAAGATGCTGGCCTCCGACTTCACGGTATCCATCGAAAAGTAAACCCCTTGTTAATTTGTAAACTTTTCATTGAAAGGATATCCCGTTATGAACGCCAAAGCAGCCGTTTTTATGGGCATCGGTCAGCCCTTTGACATCCGCGAGTTCCCCGTGACCGCCACCCCCGCAGGCTATGGCCGCTCCACCCTCATCGCCAGCGGTGTGTGCGGTACCGACCTCCACTTCTTCCGCGGCGGTCTCCTTGTCGAGCCTCCCACCGTCATCGGCCACGAGTTCGTGGGCAAGCTCACCGACTGTAACCCCGCCGAGGCCGAAAAGTACGGCCTTGCCATCGGCGACAACGTCATCGCCGATATCGCCGTCCCCTGCGGCGAATGCCTCCTTTGTAAGACGGGGGACGACGCCAACTGTGTGAACATGGGGGTCACCAACGGCGGAAGCATCCATGAGGCCCCCTACCTCTGGGGCGGCTACACCGAGGTCAACTACACCCCCCTCGCCAATCTGGTGAAGATCCCCGAAGGTCTGGATCCCACCGCCGTAGCGGTCTTTGCCTGCCCCGGCCCCACCGCCATGCACGCCTTCCGTCTGGGCGAGCAGGCAGGTCTGAAGTGGAGCGAGATCCGCTCCGCCGTGGTGCAGGGCGGCGGCCCCGTAGGCTCCTATGCCGTCATGTACCTCAAGGCCATGGGCGTGGCGAAGGTCTACGCCATCATCAACCGCGCCGATCCCGCCCGCGAGGCCCTCCTGCGCAAGCTGGGTGCCGACGAGGTGCTGACCTTGGCCGCTGAGGGTGCCGAGGCCGTCACCAAAAAGCTCCAAGCCGAGAACGGTGGCCTCGGCGTGGACCTCTGCTACGAGGCCTCCGGCGCACCCAACGCCTTCCCCCAGGGCATGAACATCCTCCGCAACCGAGGTATCTACCTCGTCCCCGGTCAGTACAGCAACAGCGGCGGCATTGAGATCCAGCCCCAGCTCATCACCTTCAAGGCGGTGCGCATCATCGGCTCCTCCCAGTACTCCATGATCGACGTGAGGGACTACCTGGCCTTCCTCACCGAGCATCCCGCCCTCGTCCCCACGATTCGCGACCTCGCCGCCTGTTACCCCATCTCCGAGACCAACAAGGCCTTCGAGGATGCCCTGGCCGGCAAGAACGTCAAGACCGTGCTGGTCAAGTAAGCCCGCCATCCCGACAAAAAGCCCAAGGAAACCTCTCCTTGGGCTTTTCTCTATTCAAAGGGGTTACACGGTAATAACAGGGCGTATCCACCACTTCATATGTGTTTTTTCGCCTTTTTTGAGATGTTTTGTGGTTTTTCGCTCCCTTTTGCCCCGTGCATTGGGAAGGCGCGTCATTCCTGCACCAGCCGCGGGCAATCCTCGTGGGCCTTATAAGCGCGGATATACGCGCACAGCCAGCGGTAGTACAGATCCCCGTGACCGCCCTTCATGGGCTCGATATCGCGGCTGAACTCTTGGTTGAAGTTGTCGGTGAATACGTACTTGCCGTCGATGCAAAAGAGCTGGGCGCACCACTCGTTCCACCAGGTCAGGGTCACGATCTTGGGGTGAACCTTGAAAGCGGTCTGCCATTGGGTGTTCCAGAACCGTCCGCCCTGTCGGCCGTGGGCCGTGGCGGTGTTGGACATATAGGTCTCCTGGGTGGCTACCGATACCCCCACATGTTCGGGGTTCCCCTCGGCGTCGTAGGACACGGTGAGGCTGTTGTCGGTCTCCAGATAGCTCCACTGCCCCGTCTGCACCTTGCCCTGTAGGCCGTACATGGCGCGGGTGGTAAAACGGTCGGTTTCGGAGGTCTTGTAGTTCCAATGAAGAATGAAGGGCTTGCCGTCACGGTAGACGAAGCAGTCCTTCCACTTCTCCACACCGTAGAATTTGTCGTAGAACACCTCAAAGGCATCCACGGTATTGGGCCACATGACCACGTAAGGGGTCTCCAGCCCTTCGGCCCGCATCTCCGTGATGGTGTCCAGCAGGGCGATGGAGGACCACTCCACGTGAGAGTTCCAAAATTGCGTGTTCTTGACGGTATTTCCACCTACAAAGGTAAAATCCAGCACCAGAAAATCCACCCCCGCATTCTGTAGCATCGTGAGATTTCGGCGGTGAGCGGCCTTGTCCGTGCTGCGGTAGTACCCCTGGGCAGGCTCGGCCCAGTAGTGGAAGGCGTACATATCGTTATGCTGTTCCTCGGCGTTGCCAAAGCCGTATTCGTCGCTCCAGCCGTACCTCTCGGTCAGTTCGGTGACGTTGTTCGCGTGGGTCACGGGGGTGTCGCCGCTCCCCAAAACGGCGTTGAACCACATGGTGTAGCAGATACCGACAAGGTCGGTCTTATTGGTAATATCCAAGCCGTATTGCTTTTTTTCCATGATGAATTATCCTTTCATATCAATAGGTTATGCGGGCGTAACAGGGGAGGAGAGATCACTCCGCCAGGGCGATGACCTCCACCTCCACCAGGACCCCCTTGGGCAAAGTCTTCACCGCCACGCAGGAGCGGGCGGGCGCAGAGGTGATATGGGCGGCGTAGACCTCGTTGAAGGTAGCGAAATCCGCCATATCTGCCAGGAAGCAGGTGGTCTTGACGGCGTTATCGAAGGAGGTCCCTGCGGCGGCCAAGACAGCCTCCAGATTCTTCATGACCTGCTCGGCCTGGGTGCGGATATCCTCCCCTACCACGGTGCCCGTAACGGGATCCAGGGGAATCTGCCCCGAAGTGTAGAGCATATTGCCGCAGAGGATGGCTTGGGAATAGGGGCCAATGGCGGCGGGGGCGTTGGGGGTGGAAACAGTCTTTCGCATGGTACGATCTCCTTTTCGGTGAGGTTTTGAATAAATTCCGCGGAAGCTCTTGCAATTATCGCGGCTTTTTGTTATAATAGGATGGGTCTTCTCCCGTATTATAGCACAATTTCCGCCGAGACGCAATAGATATTGAAAATTTTCATTCCAAGGAGTCCCCCATGCTCATCAAAGGCCTGCAAAAGCTCACCCTTCTGGACTTTCCCGACAGGATGGCCTGTACCTTGTTCACCTTCGGATGCAACTTCCGCTGTCCCTTCTGCCACAACGCCTCCCTGGTGCTGTCTGACCGCGCCGACGGGACTATTATAAAGGAGGAAGAATTTTTCAAATTCCTCCGCTCCCGCAGAGGCATTCTGGAGGGTGTCTGCATATCGGGCGGCGAGCCCACCCTCCAGCCCGACCTGCCTGACTTCATCCGCAGGATCAGAGACCTGGGCTTCGCGGTCAAGCTGGACACCAACGGCTACCGCCCCGCCGTCCTCCGCACCCTCATGGACGGAGGACTTGTGGACTACGTGGCCATGGATGTGAAAAATTCCCTCGCCCGCTACGGAGAGACCGTGGGCATCGCCCGCTTTGATACCGCTCCCATTGAGGAAAGCATGGATCTGCTTATGGAGGACCGCGTACCCTTTGAGTTTCGCACGACACTCGTGAGAGGTCTCCATACCCCCGAAAGCATCGCCGAAATGGGTCAGCGGCTGTCCGGTAATGAGCGCTTCTTCCTACAGACCTTTGAGGACTCGGGGGATCTCATCGCCAAGGGTCTTTCGGGCTTTGACCGAGAGGAGACCGAAGCCCTCCTGGCGGTCTTGTGCAACTATGTACCAAATGCACAAATCCGAGGCTGAGCCCCTATATATTGTGCTGATTTTGAATTTTTGCCCAATATTTTGTGTTTTTGGCCTTGACAAATCCCATACGTTGTGGTATTCTTATATCACGCTCAATCGGGGATTTCGACAGCTTATCTGAAATTTCGCCGTGGCGCGTGCCCTCCAAAGGACAACCGTCACGGTATTTTTTGCGCCAAAAATCCCCGCCACCACATACATATTTCAAAACAAGGAGGAACACTATGTACACCGTACTCAAGCGTGACGGACGCATCATCAACTTTGACATTCAAAAGATCGCCGGCGCCATCAAGCTGGCATTCGACGCTCAAGAGCGCAACTACAACCAGGATATCATCGACTTCTTAGCCCTCAAGGTCACGGCCGACTTCGAGCCCAAGATCAAGGATCACTCCATCTCGGTGGAGGACATCCAGGACAGCGTGGAGAAGGTCCTGATCCAGGCAGGCTACGACGACGTGGCCAAGGCCTACATCCTCTACCGCCGTCAGCACGAGAAGATGCGCAACGTCAGTGCCACCATGCTGGATTACAAGTCCATCGTGGACTCCTACCTCAAGGTCGCCGACTGGCGCGTCAAGGAGAACTCCACCGTCACCTACTCCGTGGGCGGTCTGATCCTCTCCAACTCGGGTGCCATCACCGCCAACTACTGGCTCTCGGAGGTCTACGACGACGAGATCGCCAACGCTCACCGCAATGCCGACATCCACATCCACGATCTGTCCATGCTCACCGGCTACTGCGCCGGCTGGTCCCTGAAGCAGCTGATCCAGGAGGGTCTGGGCGGCATCACCGGTAAGATCACCTCCGCCCCCGCCAAGCACCTGGCCACCCTCTGCAACCAGATGGTCAACTTCCT
>JAGBAS010000124.1 GCA_017938885.1 Clostridia bacterium | reverse complement strand
GCAATAGTTCTCGCAATAGTTGGCAATATACAAGGGTGTAAAGAGATACACGGTATTTCCGAAATGCTTACTTGTTTCAAGTCTTGCTCTCTCTGCCATCTGTTCAAGGAAGGGCTCTGCCGCAGGTGACAGAAGTGCCTTGAAATCTTCAATAGAACAAGTCGTATGTTCAAGAGCTGCACGAACATCTCTTGCCGTGTATTTGCTGTAATCGTAAGAGTTCATCTGCGACATTACTTGGGAACACACGTCCGACTCGATGATCTCCATACCGGGCAGATATTCCATATGATTCTTACGGCTTGTGGGATCGTTTTCGATGCGGTGCTTTTTTGCAAGTGCTTCGGGTGACAGATGCTCCGAATCAACGAAAAATTGATTTTCCATATTGCTCTCCTTAATCACGAAGGAAGCCTGTCAAGGGATCGGATGCAGATGCTCCACGGGTAAGAACTCTGCCAAGTCCCGAAAGGTATGCCTTACGACCCGCTTCGATTGCCTGCTTGAATGCAGATGCCATCATGGGAAGATCGCCTGCTGTTGCAAGCGCGGTATTTGCCATGATTGCCGCCGCACCCATCTCCATGGCTTCGCAAGCCTGCGAAGGTCTGCCGATGCCTGCATCTACGATGATGGGTAGATCGATCTCGTCAATGAGTATCTGAATGAATTCCTTGGTTGCAAGTCCTTTGTTTGAGCCGATGGGGGATGCAAGAGGCATAACACTTGCCGCACCTGCATTCACAAGGTCACGGGCGGTGTTCAGATCGGGATACATATACGGCATGACCACAAATCCCTCTTTTGCAAGGATCTCGGTTGCCTTGATGGTTTCCACGTTATCGGGAAGGAGATATTTGGAGTCACGCATAATCTCGATCTTTACGAAATTACCACATCCAAGCTCACGGGCAAGGCGAGCGATACGGACTGCTTCCTCTGCGTTTCTTGCTCCCGAGGTGTTGGGAAGAAGTGTGATTCCTTCGGGGATGTAATCGAGAATGTTTTCGTGTTCCTTGGTGTTGGCACGGCGGACTGCCAAGGTGATGATCTCAGCACCCGCATCTTTTACCGCCGCTTCGATGAGCTTCATCGAATATTTGCCCGAGCCGAGAATGAAACGGGAGTTGAATTCGTGACCGCCGATAATAAGTTTGTCGTTGTTCATTTCTTTTTCCTCTTTATTCTTCAAAACTATTTGCTAAAATTCTCAGTACAGTATGTGCCTGATGTGCGGCGCAAATCATAACACGGGACGATACAAGCCCTATCCCTTCTGATACGTCACTTTCTCCGTCGCCGCACAAATAGAATTTGCTCGTTACTTTTCTTGTTTTGATGCGATTGGCGTCATAAAGACCTGCCATACCCGAAGCTGCTACGAGGTATTTATCTCGCATTTCGGTAAGCACGGTATCTGTAAGCATTGCTTTACATTCCGCATCGTCAAAGGATTCGCAGACGATGTCCGCGCCTTGCAAGAGCTTTACTGCATTATCTTCCGTAATGCGCTCTGTATGTATTTCAAGTGAAATATACGGAGCTATTTCTTTGAGATTCTCCGCAAGTGCGACCGTCTTATACATACCGATCTGTTCTGCCTTATACTGCTGGCGGTGGAGATTGGTAATATCCACACGGTCAAAGTCAATCAGGATCAGCTTGCCGATTCCGGCACGCGCAAGTGCTATGGCGATATTAGAGCCAAGACCGCCAAGACCGCAGATGGCAACCGTAGCCGATGCAAACGCCCGATGCAACTCTTTGCCGTGGCGTTCCTCTAAAGCCTTATTCCATTCTTCTTTCGTTGGAATCACTCAACCACCTCCCACAAAGCTGACGATCTCCATGCTGTCGCCGTCCTGAAGCACGGTTTCACCGTACTGTGCCTTGGGAACGATATCTCCGTTGCGCTCGACAGCGATTCGCTTCATATCATAGTTCGTGGTTGCAAGATACTCCGTAAGCGTTTTACCGGCAATATCAAGCTCTGTTCCGTTTACCTTTACCATTTTCTTTTCCTCCAAAATTGCAACAAAAAAGGAGCTACCGATTCGGTAACTCCAAAAAATCTGTTGTTCCTCCCAATATCCTTGTATCAGGCATCCCTACGTTGGCATTATCCAAATCAGGTTCTCGGTCGAAGGTCACACCTTCCTCTCAGCCTGTATACAAGCTCCCGTTTATTAAGTTGTGAGTACATTATACACCTGTTTACAGAAAAAAACAAGTATATTTTGTGAATTTCTTCGAATTTGCTTTTCTTTGCTTACTGCGACTCAATTTTTGAGGGCTGACGATTGATTTCCTCAGCCCTCTGCGTTATCTTTTCTTGTAAATCACAAGTTCGGGATTCTCTCCATTTTCTTCGTAGGTACATACCAGAAGGAAGTCCATGTTCGCTGCTATACCAAAGCATCTGCCGCCAAATTCGCTTTCGAGTTGACTGCCGAGATAGGTTTGCTTATCATCAAGGAATTTTACCTTTTCTCCATTTGGGAGCGTATATTCCATATTGATAAATTCACCTGACAGCACGTTTAGATTCTCTACCTTGGGTAATCCTTCGATGTGCAAAAGCGTGTTGAATTCGTGAATCAGCTGCGCCTTAAATTCTTCGAGCTTTTCTTTCCCACCGATTTCAGCATATCGCTTCCAGATGTCAAGAGTATACTCACCGTCGGCATAGCACCATTTGCAGTATTCCTCGTTAAAATGTCCGTCTTTCTCGCGGCTTAGATTGCAATCATCAATTGGCATTCCGCAACACTCGCAGATAAGCTCTCTTGGAGAACCGAGGAGCGTATTGATTGACACGTCAAACAATTTGGAAAGGAGCTTGAGCGTATCTATATTCGGTATCGTTTCGCCGGTTTCCCATCGAGAAACTGCCTGTCTTGTTACAAATATCTTTTCCGCAAGCTCCTCTTGAGAGAGTCGTTTTTTCGTTCTTAATTCGTAGATTATATCTTTCGTTTCCATAAAATCACCACCTGAATTTTTGTGGTTATATTATATCACGGACTGTCTGTATTGACAAGCAACTGTCTGTTGCTGTCTGCTCGACAAATTGGAATTTGTCAGTATTACAACTGCTTTATCTCATTGGCAATTACAGCCACGGTTTTGGCGTTGGTATCAATTTTAATGGTATTGAGTGCTTGATACATCGGTATTCTTGCTATGCTTCGCTCAATTATATCTTCAGAACGGATACCTCTTTCCACATCCATTGATAATCTTTCGCACAGGGTCTTTTCATCCGCTACAAGCGAGATGCTTTTCACCTCACAGTTCTGTGTATCCAGCTTCTCAAGTATAGAATTGATAATACTCTGCTCGTGCATCACCCAACAAAAAATGATATTCTCGTATGCAGAACACTTCAGAAAATTATTAAGTAAGTAACAAATATTATTCGTCACCATTACTTTTGTTTCATCGGTTACTTGGAACGGACTTGCATCCCAACACCAATCTCCGTCAAGAAATACGCTATTCTGTAAATCTCGTTTTAGCTGTTGGCACACGGTTGTTTTTCCCACTCCCATCGTGCCGCCAATCATATATAATGTTTTCATCATTCACACCTTCGTCAAATTCTTATTTATCGATGAGTTCATTATATCATATTTTTATGAATATTTCAATCGTTTGCTTGACATATACCTATTTTTGTGGTAAAATTTCTGTGTTAAATATTTGTCACCGGAGGCTGTGTACCGTAGTACCGTAATGCCGGATTAGGTGTCCAAGTGAGCTTGGGTTATTGCATTCGCAAAGCCTGAGCTCTATTTTTTATTTTGGAGGTAATTATGAAAAACACGAAAGTTTCTCTCGTTCCCCTCACAGCAGATGACCGTGAGCAATTTATCCTTGACAATCAATGGACGTTCAAGTACGGTGCGATGATGGAGTTCGGTGAGCGTGACGACCATATTGACAATAACGGTGAGATCATCTCTCGCACAACCATTGAAAAATCCATCGACAATCCCAAAAGCGAAACCTACCGCATCATGCTTGACGGTGAGAAGGTTGGTGGCTTGATACTCACGATTGACAAGGAAACGCATCATAACCACTTGGATATTCTCTTTGTACTGCCCGAAGCGCACAGTAAAGGCATTGGCTACGGCGCATGGCAATCGGTTGAGGCTCTGCATCCCGAAACGAAAGTGTGGGAAACCTGCACACCCTATTTTGAGAAGCGTAATATCCATTTTTACGTGAACAAGTGCGGTTTCCAGATCGATCAGTTTTGGTGTGAATATTTTCAGCCGGACCATCCGATGCCCGATGCAGACGAACGTGATCCCGATGAAGAACCTGATGAGATGTTCCGCTTTATTAAGGTGATGCAGCCGTAAGCCCTTTTCTTTGCTTTCTGTGATTCAATTTTTGAGGGCTGACAGATCGTTTTCTGCCAGCCCTCTTTGTATATCAAACAACGATCTTGCCTCTGTATGACCCAATACCTCCGATGTCATGAACCTCCCGATATCCCTTGCCTTTCAGATAAGCCGCCGCGCGGGCGCTTCGTCCTCCGCTGAGGCAATGGACGTACAGAGGAGTGTTTTTATCCTTTATAACCGAATCCACTTTGTCGATCTCGTCAAGCGGAAGATTTCGGCTTCCCTCAATATGTCCGCTTGCGTATTCCTCTCTCGTTCTGACGTCGAGAAGAATTGCGTTTTTGCTTTCACGGAAGCTTCGGACTCCCTCGTTAATATCCTTGCGTGCGAATATATTAAAAATGCTCATTTTGTATCCTCCTTGTATTTTGATTACGGCTTTATTGTAACACAAAGGGGGTGTTTTTTCCGTGACTTTTGTCACACAAATATTTGTGTTGCCATGCGGCGCAAAATGTGGTATACTATGCTTGAGTGACAAAAGTCACAGCGAAGACCGAAAAAGGTATGGTAAAATATACTCACAGAAAGAAAAACGGAGGTAAGCTTATGAAGACCTTAATCATAGGAGGCGTGGCAGGCGGTGCGTCCTGCGCGGCCAGACTCAGACGGCTTGACGAGAAAGCCGAGATCGTCATTCTGGAGCGTGGAGAGTTCATCTCCTTTGCAAACTGCGGACTTCCTTATTATATCGGCGGTGAGATCACAGAAAAGTCAAATCTTACTCTGCAAACACCCGAGAGCTTCAAGGCTCGTTTCAATATCGAAGTTCGCACATTCAGCGAGGCGGTCGCCATTGACACGGAAAATAAGACCGTTACGGTCAGAGATCTGAAAACGGGCGCGGAATACACCGAACAGTACGACAGTTTGGTTCTTTCTCTGGGTGCTTCTCCCATTCGTCCGAGGATCGATGGGATCGACAGCGACCGGGTATTCACCCTGCGTAACATTCCCGATACCATGCGGATCAAGCAGTATATCGAGGAAAAGCATCCAAAATCGGCGGTGGTTGTCGGCGGCGGATACATCGGCGTGGAAATGGCTGAAAACCTTGCCAAGGCAGGTCTTGAAGTGACGATCGTTGAGCTATCCGACCACCTGATCGCTCCCCTTGATTTCGATATGGCGGCAGACGTACACAGATACATCAAGTCGCAAGGCATTAAGCTCGCTCTTGGTAACGGCGTTGTTGCCATCAAGGATCATGGCAAGGGATTGACCGTTGAACTGAGCAAAGGCGCGATTGACACCGATATGGTACTCCTCTCCGTAGGCGTTCGCCCCGATACCGCATTTGTGAGAGCCTCGGGCATTGAAACTGACGGGCGCGGCAGTATCATGGTAAATAAGAAAATGCAGACGAGCGCTCCCGACGTGTACGCCGTGGGCGATGCTGTGACAGTCAAGAATTTCGTCACGGGTGAGCCGTCCTTCATTCCCCTTGCCGGCCCCGCCAACAAGCAAGGACGCATCGCGGCGGACAATATTTGCGGTATTTCCTCGGAGTATAAGGGCACGCAAGGCTCATCGGTGCTGAAGCTCTTTGATATGACGGTCGCCACCACGGGCCTGAACGAAAAGAGCGCGGCCGCCGCAGGCTACGATTACGATAAGACCTACACCTATTCCGCATCCCACGCTTCCTACTATCCCGGGGCGTCCATGATGTCGATCAAGGTGCTGTGGGATAAGGCAACGCACAAGATCCTCGGCGCACAGATCGTGGGCTTTGACGGCGTGGATAAGCGCATGGACGTGATCGCCACCGCCATGCGGCTGGGGGCAAGGGTGACCGACCTGGCCGAGCTGGAGCTTTGCTACGCGCCGCCCTTCGGCTCTGCCAAGGATCCCGTGAATATGGTAGGATTTGTTGCCGAAAACGTCATCACGGGCAAGATCGGCCAATTCTTCTGGCACGACGTGGAAAATCTCCCCCGCGACGGAAGCGTGACCCTCCTCGATACCCGCACCAATACCGAGGTCGCGCGCGGAAGGATCGACGGATTTATGCACATTCCGCTGGACTCGTTGCGTGAGCGCATCCACGAGATCCCCGCAGGCAAGCCCGTGTACGTGCATTGTCACAGCGGTTTGCGCTCTTATATCGCTTGCCGCATTCTTGCCGGCAACGGCTTTGAGTGTTACAATCTCGCAGGCGGATGGCGGCTCTATGAATCAGTCATAAACGAAAGAACGGTGCCTGAGTATATCTGCACCGAATGTAAATGAAAAACGGAGGTATATCTTATGTCAGTACAAAAACTGAATCAAAATAATTTTCATAACGCAATCGCACACGGCACGGCTCTCGTGGACTTCTACGCCGATTGGTGCGGACCTTGCCGTATGGTTTCCCCCATCGTGGACGAGATCGCCGAGGAAAGAAGGGACATTACCGTTGGCAAGGTGAACGTAGACGATGAAAACGCCCTTGCCATGAAATACGGTGTGATGAGTATTCCCACGCTGATCGTCTTTCAGGACGGAAAAGAAAAAACAAGGATCGTCGGAGCAAGACCCAAGGCCGCCATTCTTGCGGAGCTTGTGTGATGAAGCGCATTTTCATTGCCGTATCGGTTGCGATGATGCTCATTCCTCTGCTTGTGGGATGTAACGGTGTCGATCATACGAACACCTACGAGCAGATCACGCCTGCCGAGGCAAAAGCACTTATGGATAGCGAGGACGGATACGTGATTCTCGACGTGCGAACCCCCGAGGAGTATGCGGCAGGTCATATCGCGGAGGCTATTCTCATTCCCGATTATGAGATCCGAGAGAAAGCCGAGAGCATTCTCACCGATAAAGATCAGCTGATCCTCGTCTATTGCCGAAGCGGCAGGAGTAGCAAAAACGCCGCAAATGAGCTTGCGGCGTTAGGCTATACGAATATCAAGGAATTCGGCGGTATCAATGATTGGGAATACGGAACGGTAACCGAATAATACCTGCGGGGTGTTGTCAATAGGCAATACTCCGCAGCTTCTTTTTGTCCGTGATCCGGATGCCCTTTCTGGTAACCTCGATCACGCCGTCGGCGGCAAGATGCTTCAGCATCCTCGTGATCACCTCGCGGGCGGTTCCCAGGTGGCGGGCGATGGTTTCGTGGGTCATATTCACGCTGTCGGTGCCGTTCGTTTGGGTCTCTTCAAGCAGAAAGATGGCAAGCCGTTTGTCCATGCTCATAAAAACGATCTGTTGCATGATCCACATCACATCCGAAAAGCGACTGACGGCGGTCTCAAGGGCGTAATTCTTTACCTCAAGATAGCGGTTGCTGATGTCACTAAAGGCAGATGCACGGATGTGATAACAGTTGCTCTCCTCCTCTGCGTCTACGTATACGTCGAAAGTCACGCTCTGCAAAACACAGGAAGCCGATAGCATACATATGTCACCCGGCGAGAGGCGGTAGAGGGTGATCTCTTTGCCGTCCTCGGAAAGCATATAGAGACGAAGCCTGCCCGAGCGCACGATGAAAAGCCCCGTGCATCCCATATTGTCGTGAACGGGCTGTTCCTTGTCAAAGTGTTCCTCTGCGGTATTCTCACACAGATAGTTTTTATCTTCTTCCTTTAGTGCTTTCCAGAACGGAAAGTATTGTTCGTAGAAGGCGTGTAAAGACATAACATCTCCGTCCTATCGTGATTTTGTTGATACCATTGTACCATATTTTTGTGAACTTTTCAACCAATTTGCTTTTTCTTTGTTTCCTCCGACGCAATTTTTGAGGGGCGACCCATTTCGGCTATGCCGAAATATGTGGTCGCCCCTCTGGACGTTATGCGTTCTTCTCTTGTTTCTTCATCTCAGCGATTTCCGCTTTTATGGTTTGGATCAGCTCGGTGAGCTATTCCTCGCATTCCTCTCGTGTCTTAGCATACACATTCCCCGAGATGCATTTGCCGTTGACTCCCGGCATGAACCAAACTCTGTAAAGGTGGTCACTGATTAAAAACTCCCTTTGCCTTAGAAATGTACTTTTGAGTCATTATTCGCATTGACGTTTTAAAAATGTGCTATATTGTAATGGGAAAAGCCAAGATCGTTCTCGCTGATACAAGAATGAAAAACCTTTGTAAAGCAAGGGGAAATACCGCTTTCCTGCTATAACTTTCGGCTTTGTGTAAGGTTGACCGTAGCCGTTCAACGAGGGTTGACTGATTGCGACCAATACAAAGGGGAGGCTTTAACCCTGAAGCATATTTTATTGGAGAAATATACAACAAGGATTCCGATATTCCAGTAGAAGTGAAAGCAACTATTGAGGTGAAAACCCCTGAATTTCCACGGTTGAATTCTCACAAAGAAAAAACCTTACTAACCCGCCTACCATCAAAGTAGGTTCAAATTAGTAAGGTGTGTATAAAGGCTACGAAAAAGATATTTTGGGCAATCTTTAATAAGGTTTCGAACTCAAACCGGTTTTAGTGAAATATTCGGCGTTGCCGAATGTGAAATAATTTCCTTACGGAAATTGTGAAATATCTCACTTTGTTCGATGTGAAATGAAATTCGCCTCCTCACATTTGCGAAGCAAATATTTCACAGCGAAGCTATTTCACTTGGCGAAGCCAAATTTCACTCGCCGCAAGGCGAATTTCGTTGAAAAAACGACAAGTCGAAACTTGTCGTTTTTTCTGGCTGGGGCACTAGGATTCGAACCTAGGAAATGACGGAGTCAGAGTCCGTTGCCTTACCGCTTGGCGATGCCCCACTATTTTCAACAGACGATATTATAGCAGATAACTTGGAATTTGTCAAGGGCTTTTCGGAAAAAAATTGAAAAAAATTTCGATTTTTTTCGATATTTTCAAATGTCCTCGGAAGGGGGCCCTGTGCCCCCCGAGGACTCGGGGGGGCTATCATCAGTATTTCCGCTTGAGGGCTTCTTGAATCAGCTTTTCACGGAAATTTTTCGCGGGATCGTTCCAGACTACCTCCAACAGATCGCAGAGAATGTCCTGGAGCAAGCGGCCGGGTTTGAAGCCCAGGGCAATGAGGTCTTTGCCGTTGATATCCAGATCCGAAATACAGACGGGCTCGTTTCGGGCGATGGAGGACTTGACCAGCTCGGCGAGGGCATCCAGCTCGCCAGCCTCCTCGGGGCGGTTGCGGATATGGGCGCGGCGAACGGCCAGGGCGGTGAGGGTAAGGTCGCCCTTGTAGTGCCGCCACTCGCGGGCTTTTCTCGGAGTAGCCTTGATCTCCATGGCGGCAGAGCAGATGATGGCCAGAATATCCTTGCGTTCTGCGTTGGGGAGGCGCAGTCCCGCCAGATTCTCATCGGCTTTGTCGGCGGCTTGCCCCCACAGGAGGCAGGCGGCGCGGGCGGTAAAATCAGCCGGGAGAGAGGAGAGCGCACCCATCCCCTCGGGGGAGATCCCGTGGGGCAGGATATGAGGCAAAAGCCCCAGGTCGGTCAGCATTCGGACGCCTCGCTCGGGCTCGGGGGAAACGAGGATCTTTTGAAACTCGTCGCTGATGCGTTCCCGAGAAATGCGGGCAAGCCCCGCAGCCCGACGGTTGATGGCGGCGCAGGTGTTTTCTTCGATCACAAAGCCCAGCTTGACCGCGAAACGGACGGCGCGCATGAGGCGGAGGGCATCCTCGGCAAAGCGGGTGTCGGGATCGCCCACGGCGCGGATGATCCCGTTTTGCAGGTCATCCTGACCGCCAAAGAGATCCAGAACGGCCAGATCCTCCCCGTCGGGCATGAAGGCCATGGCGTTGACCGTAAAATCGCGGCGGGAGAGGTCGTCCTCGATGCGCCCCGTGAAGGAAACCTCGTCGGGGTGACGGCCATCGGTGTAGCCCCCCTCGGTACGGCAGGTAGTACATTCGATGAGCTCATAGCTTCCCTCGCGGTCGGCGGGATCGCCGCTGTGGGGGACCAGTACCGTAACGGTACCGTGCTTGAGCCCCGTGGGGATCACGCGATAGCCCGAGGCGCGGCAGATTTCCATGGTAGCCTCGGGGGAAGAGGTCACGGCCACGTCCCAGTCATGGGGGGGAACTCCCATAAGGGTATCCCGCACACAGCCGCCGACAGGGTAGGCGCGCTCACCGTGGGCGTTAAAAAGGGAGAGCAGAGGGATCAAGAAGGCAGGCACAGAGATCACGGCGAGGCTCCTTTCATGGGATTTCAGAGTTTACGTTTTTTCTTCTCACGATGCATCCGGATATAATACACCCCGATCGACGCCAGGTTGAAGCTCTCGGTCAGGATTCCCGCGATGGAGAGGGTGGTGATATTATAGATGATCCAGAAGGGAGAGATGACCATAAGCTGGGTCACGCGGATGGTATCGGAGTTTTTCGTCCACATACAGCCGATGCAAGCGAAGTTGGCTACGGTGGGCAGCAGGGCAATGAGGCGGCCGGGGTAGGTCAAGATCGCCACCACAGCGGAGACCGCGCAGAGACCCGCCAGCACGAGGGGGGAGAGCAGAGCCTTCTTCTTTTCCGACAGAGCCAGCACCCCTCGGAAGAGGAGCCCCACGGCGTTCTGGGTCATGCCTGCGTAGGCGGCGGCATCGCCGTTCAGTCCCAGGAAGAGGTAATGCAGCACGAAGAAAACACAGGCGCAGACCTGGATGATACACAGACGCGCGGGCTTTTTGCATTGGAAGGAGATCACAATGAGGGCCATGGCGCAAAGCCCCCAGAGCTGACCCAGCATGAACAACGGACTCATGGACGCCTCCTTTTTCGGTAGGTGTTGGCTTCATTATAGCACAGCGGCGGCATTTTGTAAAGGGTAAATTGCTGAAATTCTCCCCAATACATTGACATCCGACGGCGTGTGTGGTACAATAAGTGTGTGGCAGACGTCCGCAGAGGAACCTGCTCTGCACCATACGTCCGCCCCGTGTTGCTTGCCGCTGTGAAGGCGGTGCTCCTTTGTCCGCTCCCGACCGCACATTGTCATAACTGCTGTATTTGAAAAAGGAACCATTCCATGAACGCAACCCTTACCCAACCCGCCCGCATCCTCTACGAGGCTCTAACTCTGGACGAGGAACGCGCCCTGTACGGCATCTCCCATGCCACCGTGAAGAATTGTCTCTTTGACGGCCCCGCCGACGGGGAATCCGCGCTCAAGGAGGCTTCGGACGTCACTGTCGAGCACTGCGATTTCCGTCTGCGCTACCCCTTCTGGCATATCCGCAGAGGACGCATAGCGGACTGCACCCTCACCGACACCTGCCGCGCCGCTCTGTGGTACGCCGCCGATATGTCCATTGAAAACAGCACCCTGGGGGGCATCAAGGCTCTCCGTGAGTGTGACCGCGTGACCCTGTCGGGCTGCGAGATCGACTCTGCTGAGTTCGGCTGGCTCTGTCGCGGCGTGGAGCTGTCTCACAGCAAAATGAAGGGCGAATACCCCTTCTTCATGGCTCGCGGACTGCATCTCCAGGGGGTAGAGCTGAAGGGTAAGTATTCCTTCCAATACGTGGAGGACTGCACGGTGACGGATTCGGTGCTGGACACCAAGGACGCCTTCTGGCACGCCAAGAACGTCACGGTCACGGACAGCGTGGTCAAGGGTGAGTACCTGGCCTGGTACTCCGAGGGCTTGACGCTTGTACGATGCCGCATTGAGGGCACCCAGCCCTTGTGCTACTGCAAGAATCTCATCCTCATCGACTGTGAAATGGTGGGATGTGACCTCTCCTTTGAAAACAGCTCGGTCACCGCCACCGTCAGAGGACATGTGGACAGCATCAAAAGCCCCGCCTCGGGACGGATCGAGGCGGACTCGGTGGGCGAGATCGTCCACGAGCGCGCACCCGTGGACGGGCATGGGTGTGAGATCGTCGTTCACAAGCCGTAATGCGGGATCGCTTCATATAGAACAGGGACTTGACCCCATCGGTCAGGTCCCTGTCTTTTGGGTCAGCGCGTCCCGCATCCATCTCCGCCACGCCTCGGGGAAGGCGGGGTCATAGATCGCCAGCAGATCGGCAGGGTCCGCCACGCCATTCAAATCAACATCCCCCACTTGGCCGAAAATAACGCCCGTTTTTTGAAGCTTGATCGCCACCATTCCTCCACTTTTATCCATTCCCATCCACTTCCCTTCCGAAAACAGGAGCTTTTGCGAAAAACCGCCCCATCCCGATCCACCCGCAACCGTCTCATAGCGCGTATCGATACAGGTGTGCCCGGCAGTACAGGTATAGCCGTGGTAGCCCAGGCGTGCCATTCCCTCGTCGGAGCGGAGGAGGCGGGTATGGTTGACCTCGTCCCGTCCCTCGGCGGCGGGAATGGGGTCGTCGCGGGTTACGTCCACGTGGTACCAGACACCCTCCACACGGACATGATTCCAGGCGTGGTTCATGGCATCCGACACCACCAGATCGGCCTCCAGCCCCGCCCCCCGGCAGAGAGCCAGGAAGGTGAGCGCGTAGGCCTGGCAGATACCGCGTCCATCCCGAAGAAAGGTGTAGGCATCCGCATTGGGATTCTCCGCGCGGGTGTCGTAGGCGTAGCGGTCGGCCAGACAGTCGTGGAGGTAGAGGACGGTGTCGGCCTCAGTGCGGGGCTGTTCCCCGAAGGAAAGCTCCATTTCGGTGAGAATTCCCGCCAGGGTATCGCGGTAAAAGACCCGGGCGACGGCGAGCTCCCGGCCGGTCAGGGTGTAGACAGGGTAGACCTCGGTCACGGTACGGCAGGGAGTGCCGTTCACCACCGTCTCGGTATAGCCATAGGACAGGCGGGGCGCTACGTGGAACAGCTCGGGGCGGTCATGGAGCAAGGACAGATACAGCCCGCCCAGCTCGGAGACGGGGAGCGAAGCACCCGCCAGGGAAACGGTCTCCCGACAAGCAACCAGCCCCTCCAAGAGCATCGCCGTCGGGTCGCTGTCCTCCGCCGATACGGGCAGGAGCCCCCCGCAGTCCCCCCACAAAAGCAACAACGCAACCGTCAGAAGCAGTACGGTTGCGTTTTTCGTGTATCCGATGATTTTCGTAAGCCCGCCCGTCATCATCCCCCGACCTTGGCGCGGGCACGCTCCAGAGCCTCGGGAAGAAATTCGTTCAGCGCGCGGACCGTGACAGTATCCCGGCCGTTAAAGCCCGTGACCGTATCGGCGGCGATCATGGAGTTGTAGATCGCCTCCTCCACACACTCGGCCACGGCGGTGAAGGCTGTCTCCAGTTGGCCGTCGCAGAGAAGCTCCACGGTGCGGAACGTCCCATCCTCTCCCCGTCGGTTGGCCGTCGTAAAGCCGATGACCACATCACCGCTTCCGTGTCCAATATAGGAGCCCGTGCGGGCCAGCCCTACGGTGGCGCGGCGGAGGATGCGGGTGAGCTGGAGCTCGGAGACAGGGAGATCCGTTCCCACCACGATCATGATAGAGCCGATATCATCCTGCTCCGTGATGGCATCCGTCTTACGGCGGGCGTCACGGGCGGCTTCCTCTCGGAGCATATCCACCACGGCTTCTCCCACAGGCAGTCCGTCGATCCGCAGATTCTCCACACAGCCAAAGTTCGTCTGCACCAGAACCCCCAGGGTAAAGCGGCGCTCTCCCAGCTCCATAACGCGGGAGGCCGAGCCGATGCCTCCCTTGAGCCCCATGCAAACGGTTCCCTTCCCTGCCCCCACGTCGCCCTCGGCAAAGTCCGTGCAGGCGGCGGCGATAGCGGCATCCAGATGGGTCTTGTCGGCAGGACGGTCGCTCCCCACGGACAGAGTCCCATCGTTGGTCTCCCCCACTACGGGGTTGACGGATCGGCAGAGCTTCCCCTCGGCGGCACACCGCTCGACGGTATAGCTCACCAAAGCATCGTGCATCTTGCCCACGTTCAGGGTCCCCGTCAGGACGATGGGGCTCTCCAGCGTCCCCAGCTCCTGCATCTGCATGAGCCCTGCCGATTTCCCATACCCGTTGATAACGTGGCAAGCGGCGGTGAGCGGATGGGTAAAGAGATTTCCCTCGGCGGGAAGGACGACGGTGATACCGGTTTTTTGGCGGTCGGTGTCCAGGGTCGCGTGACCGACGCGGACGCCGGGGACGTCGGTGATCTTATTGTATTTCCCCGTAGGCAGACGGCCGACGGATATCCGGAGATCGCGGATGCGGGTAGGATTCATGAAAGCCTCCGTTAGAAGTAGTCTGGTTCTATGATACCATACGCCGAAGGAAAAGTCAATATGCCCCGCACAAAAATACGGCGGCTTCCAAACAAGGGAAAAGCAGCTTTCGTACAGCCCCCGGCTGACACGGCTTTCCGTATGCTAAGCAGGCCGCAAAAATTTTTTCGATTTTTTTTGAAAAACCCCTTGACAAATCCCATGGCTCGGTGTATAATAATATCACACCAAAACGGTGCGATTTAAAAATGCCGAAAGGAAAGGCCGACCATGAAGATCACACAGGAAGCGGATTACGCCCTGCGCATGATGTGCCTTCTGACCAAGGAGACCGCCCGGGGAAACACCCCCGTGGGCGCGGCGACTCTGGCTGAGGGCGTGGCCGTCCCTACCCGGTTCGGGCTCAAGATCCTGAACAAGCTCTCGGGGGCTGATCTGGTCAAGACCAGCCGGGGAGCCACGGGAGGTTACAGCCTGAACACTGACCCCACGACCCTAACGGTCAGACGGGTCATCGAGGCCATCGACGGGCCTATCGAGATCAATCGGTGCCTGTCGGATACCCACCAATGTCTCAACAACCCCAATAAAGACTGCTGTCGATTGCACCACGTCTTCGAGGAGCTGAACCGCCACATCACCGAGCGGCTGGATCGGCTCACGATAGCCACGGTGGTGGACGAGGGAGTGGGGCTGGGAGACCTCTTGGGCATCATTCGGTAACGCGTATCCCAACACAACGTAACTTTTGGGCGGGAAGCCCACAACAAAATTCAAATTTCAGGAGGAATTACAACATGAAAAAGTGGAGATGCAAGGTTTGCGGTGAGATCATCGAGAGCGAGAACTACCCCGAGCAGTGCCCCAGATGCAAGGTCAAGGGCGAGGACAAGTTTGAAGAGGTCGTCGACAACAAGATGACCTGGGCCGCCGAGCACGTGGTCGGCGTGGCCAAGGGCGCACCCGACGCCATCATCGAGGGCCTGCGCGCCAACTTCGAGGGCGAGTGCTCCGAGGTCGGTATGTACCTGGCTATGGCCCGCGTGGCCGCCCGCGAGGGTTACCCCGAGATCGCCCTGTACTGGGAGAAGGCCGCCTATGAGGAGGCCGAGCACGCCGCTAAGTTCGCTGAGCTGCTGGGTGAGTGCCTGACCGACTCCACCAAGAAGAACCTGGAGATGCGCGTCGCCGCCGAGAACGGTGCCACCGCCGGTAAGTTCGAGCTGGCCAAGATGGCCAAGGAGCTGAACCTGGACGCCATCCACGACACCGTCCACGAGATGGCCCGCGACGAGGCCCGCCACGGCAAGGCCTTTGCCGGTCTGCTGGAGAGATATTTCGGCTAATTTCATCAGTCGCTCCGACTGACCGGTCTCCCGGCCGGTTGGAGCGATCCTTGTAAACGATACCCCATCAACACAGAATCGAAAGGGAGGCTGTTATGAACGATACGATCAAGGCTCTGCTCAACCAGCAGATCAATAAGGAGCTGTACAGCGCCTACCTCTACGTGGACATCGCCAACTACTACGACGAGTTGGATCTGGATGGCTATGCCAACTACTACATGATCCAGGCCCAGGAGGAGCGCGACCACGCTCTGCTCTTCCTGAAATATATGCAGAACAACGGCTTGAAGGTGACCCTGGAGGCCATCGACAAGCCCGACAAGACCTACAGCTCCATCCTGGAGCCCTTGGAGGTTGCCGCCGAGCACGAGCGCTACGTCACTTCCCTCATCAACGCCATCTACCACGAGTGCTACGAGGACAGAGACTACCGCACCATGAAGTTCCTCGACTGGTTCGTGGACGAGCAGATGGAGGAGGAGGACAACGCCGACTCCATGATTAACCGCTACAAGCTCTTCGGAAGCGATCCCAAGGGCCTGTACGCTCTGGATCAGGAGTACGCCGGCCGCATCTACAGTCCCCCCAGCCTGGTTCTGTAACACGAAGCCATTTGCCTACACGGCGGTATAAAACCCTGCCGCCCGGGAAAAGCTTATATACACACATCATACCATCATATAAGGAGGATATTCCCATGAAATACGTTTGCCCCTGCGGTTACGAGTACGACCCTGCCGTCGGCGATCCCGACAACGGCATCGAGCCCGGCACTCCCTTCGAGGATCTGCCCGAGGATTTCGAGTGCCCCGTCTGCGGACTGGGTAAGGATGCTTTCGAGAAGGAAGAGTGAGACTTCTCGGAGTGTGCCATAGATTTTTCTTCTTCTTTTCCTTTCATAAAAATGGGGAGCCCCGCAGATGGGGGCTCCCTGTTTTGATTTACCAGCTTTGTCTTGTGTCGATACCGAGGGTGCATTTTATAAATCCATATGGTAGAGTATAAGAATGCTCATATTCTGAATAGACAAAATAATGTGTGTTCACCCGCGCTTTGAGTTCCGCATTAACAGATGCTTCTAATGCAGATATCACAGCGCTATAAACATCCATACGGTCATCATCATATAGGTTTTTGAGTCCATATTGATTAAAATATATACTTGTAGAACCAATGCTGATCTGATCATCAAAAACTTTTACATTTAGAGAACGCTTCATATATGTGTAGGATTGAAACTCCTCAATTAGTTCGGTTGCCCATTTTTTTCCAACTTGAGGAACTACATCGGTAATGATGATGTTTGATGGAAGTCTATTTCGAAAGTTTTCCTTCCTCTTTTGTGCCTGTGCACGATACTGTTCTTCTTTTCTTTTTTTCGTTCTTCTTCTTCTATCTCTATGTTCTTGGCCTTAATCCAACGCACAAGCTTAACAATGCCCACCAAAACAAGGATACAGCCTGCAACAATAACAAGCACAGGATACGTATCATATATTGCCCAAACCAAAGCAATAGCGAAAATGATTGCAATAATGATATAGACCATATATTCCTCCAAAACATTTATACTCGACCAATTCCCCTTTTCTTTACCAAATAGGAACTAATCTGCCACAAATTATACCACAAAACCTCCTGTTTGTCAACCCTTTTAGGAGTTATAATTCCTATATAAAACCAAAAAGGAGGAATTATAATGCTGATATTCGATTTCCACACCATTGGCAACAAGCTCTACGCCATCCGCAAGCAGACGGGCATGACACAGGCCGAGGTGGCCGAGGCGGCGGGGGTTTCCGACCGTACCTATGCCGATATCGAGCGGGGAAGCGTGAATATGCGTATCGAGACCATCCTCCGCATCTGCAATACCCTCCACGTCACCCCCGACGAGATCCTGACCGAGGATAACCCCTCCCTGACCGCCAGACAGGAGGAGCTGTGGGAGCGGCTCAACGCCTGCCCGCCCAAGGAGCGGGAAACGGCTTTGGGGCTTTTGGAGGTATATCTCAAGTCGGTGCCGAGCTGTGAGGTGTGACCGGGGCTGATCCTTCGTATGGTCTGCGACATTTTGACCATTGCGGTAGGGGCGCACCTGTGTGTGCGCCCTTTTTTGTAGGGGAGAGGGCGCACACATAGGTGCGCCCCTACCGTGTGCCAAAAAAGAGAGGGGCAACCGCCCCCCTCAAAGGGTATTCAGATCAGTCTTCCTTCCGCTTCCGCGCCACGGCGAACACGCCAAGGCTCAGCAGAGAGATCATCACCACCCCACCCGCGAATACAGACCCACAGCCCGTGTCGGCGGGGTCGGTCTCGGTGGCTTCCCCGGCGGCGGTGTCCGCAGAGGTGGCGGGATCGCTCTCGGCAGGCTCGTCCGTAGCCTTCTCGGTCTCGGACTCAACGGGAGCGGCCTCGGTGGTCACTTCCTCGGTGGGCTCCTCGGTGAGCTCCTCGGTGGGCGCCTCGGTGGGCTCTTCAGTGGACTCTTCGGTGGGCTCCTCGGTGGGCTCCTCGGTGGGCTCTTCGGTGGGCTCCTCGGTGGGCTCCTCGGTGGGCTCTTCGGTGGGCTCCTCGGTGGGCTCTTCGGTGGGCTCTTCGGTGGGTTCTTCGGTGGGCTCTTCGGTGGGCTCCTCGGTGGGCTCTTCGGTGGGCTCTTCGGTGGGTTCTTCGGTAGGTGCTTCGGTATCAGGCTCGGCCGCGTTGCTGCGGAATTCGATGGTATTAATCATGCATCGGGGAGATCCCGAAACGGTGGCTACCGTAACCGTCTTGGTTTGGGTCGTGTCAAGAGTCAGGGGGGTATACTCTCCATCGTTGGAGGATGTCTGGATGGAATATTGGGTTCCGTTGATACGGACGACGGTCTTGTTTGCCTTATACTGCGCCGCATGAATGACGACCTCGTCCACGTCGTCTCCCACGGTAAAGGTGAAGGAGCCCGTCGATTTGGAGGATCCCAGCTTCAGGCAGGAGTTGCCCTTGGCGTCCCGTGCGCCTCCGTACAGCTTGGTGGGGCCGGTCAGGGTCAGGGTGTAGCCCCCGGCGGTATAGGACTTGGTGCCCGTAATATCCGAGCCGTCGTTGTGGGATGCGCCGCCGTTCGCGCCGAAATCAAAGAGCGCCAGTCTTCCCGCCGTCGCAGAGGGATCCTCGGTCTCCTCCTCGGCAGGGGGAGCGGGCGTGGTTTCGGGCTCTGCGGGGGGCGTGGGGATCTCACCGTTCAGAGCCGAGCCCGAAGGAGTCACCATACCCTCGGGAACCTCGCGGCCAAAGAGATGCCACGCCAGCTCGGGGTAATCGATGAAGGTATTGCGGTTACCCTGGATGCTCTCCACGACCTCGTTTCGGCCCATCTCCCAGGTGTCCACGGGGTCCAGCTCGCACCAGGCCAAGAGGATGTCCACGCTCTCGAACACCTCGGTCACGTCGGTGGCACCCCAGGCGGCATCCCAGCGGACGTACACGTACAGGATGATGCGGGCTACGTCGCCCTTGACGTGATCGGCAGGCTCGTAGAAGCCCTTGGAGGTAGTCTCCCCGTAGGGCTTGTTGCCTCGGGAGGAGTTCACCCCTGCCTCGGCGGGACGGATGTGGTGGAGGTCGGCTCCGCCGCCGCTGGTGTTGTTACCGCCCAGGCTCTGGGGCCAGACGTGCTCACGGTTGCAGGCCCAGGAGGGGGACCAATCGGCGGAGGTCATGCTGTAGTCGGTGTACAGGGTGGTGGCGTGGGTGGTGTCGTTCTCCTCACAGTCCACGCGGAAGACGTAGTCGCGGCAGTCGGCGTAGCTGGTGATGTTCTTGTGGGTATTGGTCATAAGCGTATGCAGGGATGATTTCAGACTGCTCGGGGATAGTACCGCGAGGCTGTCGAAGGTGTAGCTTCCCGTATAGTAGGCGGATGCGCTCGTACCGTCCAGGGAAACGCAGACCTCATCCCGCTTGCCCGAGTTGGATTGGGTGGAATAGTCGGCGGGGGCTGCGGTGATGACGATCCAGAGGGAGGACAGCAGCATCAGTGCGGCGAGGGCGAGTGCTGTCAGCTTATAGGTTGTATGCTTCATGTGTACAGTCTCCGTTACAGATAGAATTTCGCTCTTTTCAGTATACCATATCTTTTCGGATTTGTAAACAGGTTTTCGCAAAAAACAGCTTTCCGATCGCTTTTTCCGCACCGGTCGCGCTTTTTGCCGTGTCGGAGGGTCAACGGTAGGTGGGAAGCACTCGCTTCACCACCTTTTTTGGCTTCCTTCTGAAGGCTTCCACCGCCTCGGGGTCATCGTAGATATAGGCGGGGCAGGCGGGATGATGAGTATAGCAGGCAGGGCGATCCGAGGTGGCCATATCCTCGGTGCAGTAGTCGATGCAGGTACTGCACCGCCCCGCAGGCTCGTTCCCGCAATGAACGCAGAATCGGGCTTGGGTGGAGACCACCTTTCCACATTCGGTGCATTTTTTGAGTGACATATTGATTACACCTCTTTTGTGCATATTATATATCTGATGTGTACATTATATCATGTGAAAATCTATTTGTCAATAGGATTTCTGATATATAATTTCTGCATTAGATAATGTGGAGGTTTGGATCATGAAGCTACGCATACTGGAGATATTGGAAGAGAAGGGAAAGACCAAATACTGGCTGTACATTCAGCTAGGACTCAGCTACCAGAACTTCAACAAGATGGTCAACAATCAGACAAACGGGATCAAATTTGAGAATCTACAGGCACTTTGCGACATTCTGGAGTGTACACCCAACGATCTGTTCGTGGAGTACGCAGACCCGAAGAAGAAGGAGTAAGGCTGTGACGATTGGTGAAGCCGTTCGCTTACGCATATTTGAGCTCTGCCGAGAAAGACTGATCACGGTCAATGGACTATCTTACATTTGCGGGATTACGCAATCCACCTTGAGCAATATTGTGACGGGCAAAAGCATGAATGCCCAGATCAATACCATTAAAAAGATCTGCGACGGATTGGAAATTACCATCCAGGACTTCTTCAATTCACCCCTGTTCGACAATTTGGAGCAAGAGATCAAATAAAAACCGCCACCCCTCACCATTCACGGTCAGGGGTGGCGTTCCTATATCAACCCAAAATTACATCAGGCTGCGGTACAGAGCCTCGATATCCTCCACGGAGGTCTCGCGGGGGTTGCCGGGGCGGCAGGCGTCGTTGTAGGCGTCCACAGACATCTGGTGGATGTCCTCCTCGCGGGCGACACCCTTCAGGGAGGTGACGATGCCCACGTCCTCGGCCAGCTGACGGACGGCCTCCACAGCGGCGGCGCGGTATTCGGCCTGGGTCATGCTGTCCACGCCCTGCACACCCATGGCGCGGGCGATCTCGCGGTACTTCTCACCCGTAGCCTCGGCGTTGTAGGCCATGACGGCGGGGAGGAGGGTGGCGCAGGCCTTACCGTGAGGCATATCGTAGTAAGCGGAAAGGGTGTGCGCCATGGAGTGATCCACGCCCAGACCCACGTTGGAGAAGCCCATACCGGCCACATACTGGCCCAGAGCCATGCCCTCGCGGCCCTCTGGGGTGTTGGCCACGGCCCCGCGCAGGGAAGCGGCGATGATGCGGATGGCCTCGATGTGGAACATATCCGACAGAGCCCAGGCACCCTTGGTGATGTAGCCCTCAATGGCGTGGGTCAGAGCGTCCATACCCGTGGCGGCGGTGAGGGAGGCGGGCATGGAGGCCATCATGTCGGGATCCACCACGGCGACGACGGGGATATCGTGGGCGTCCACGCAAACGAACTTGCGCTTCTTCTCCACGTCGGTGATGACGTAGTTGATGGTGACCTCGGCGGCGGTGCCGGCGGTGGTGGGGACGGCGATGATGGGCACGCAGGGGTTCTTGGTGGGAGCCACGCCCTCCAGGGAGCGGACGTCGGCGAACTCGGGGTTGGTGATGATGATGCCGATGGCCTTGGCGGTGTCCATGGAGGAGCCGCCGCCGATGGCCACGATGCAGTCAGCCTCGGCTGCCTTGAAGGCCGCGACACCGCTCTGGACGTTCTCGATGGTGGGGTTGGGCTTGATGTCCGAGAAGACGGCGTAGGGGATAGCGGCGGCGTCCAGAAGGTCGGTGACCTTGGCGGCCACGCCGAACTTGATGAGGTCGGGGTCGGTGGCGACGAAGGCCTTGGCAAAGCCGCGGGCCTTGATCTCATCGACGACGGCGGTGATGGCACCCGCGCCGTGGTAGGAGGTCTCGTTGAGCATGAACTTGTTCATAGTGATATTTCCTTTCTGTGAAAAAAGATTTCAAGGTTGATCCGCCTGGGCAAGGAGAGACGCGAAGCTCCCCTCCTTCAGCTTAAAGCTATGCACGTGGGCGGTGATGAGGTTGTCACCGTACCACCCCGTATCGTCGGGGAAGACGGTGTAGACCCCGTAGAGGGTGGCGTTGGGGAGCTGGTAGGCGGGGATGGAGGACTCGGGGGCGGTACCGCCCATGCAGAAGATGAGGCGCAGACCGTCTCCACGGTCGGGAATGACCTCCACCGTGTCGGAGGACTCGTAGATCTTCTGGACGGCGGTATACAGTTCGGCGGCCCTGTCACCTGCGAGGGGGTATTCGGTGCCGTCGGGGAGCTTGACCCAGCATTGCAGATCGGCGGGAAGATCGCCGTTTCCGTTTTCCCCGTCGGAGGGGGGCACGGCTGGATTAAAGTCCTTATTGCGGCAGGCGGCCAGGGAGAAAAACAGGAGGAGTACCGACAGACACAGGCACAAGGCTTTTGTGATGGGGCTCATGGGTGCTCCTCCTTTCGGTGGGTCGTATTTTGGGGGATTCAAATTGGGGTTTGTCGAACAGATACAAGATACTGAGATACAAGATACAAGATATAGAACGGATTATGACATAACGGTTTTTTCATATCTTGTATCTTTGTATCTTGTAACTTGTATCTCACCGATAAACTGCAATTTACCTTCCTCACTCCAACGCCAAGAGGTCTCTGAACGCCTCAATGTACCCTCTGGCGGTCTTCTCGTCCCCTGCCTCGGCGAAGATGCGGAGGAGAGGCTCGGTGCCCGAAAAGCGGCAGATGACGAAGCTGCCGTCGGCAAAGTAGACCTTACAGCCGTCCTCGTAGCTGACACGGGTCACGGGCGCGCCGAAGAAGGGGATCTTCTTTTCCTCGAAAATAATACGGTTGACGGTGGATTTCTGCTCAAAGGTGAAGGTGATGTTGTCCTCCACCAGCTCGAAGCGGCCGTATTTCTTCTCCAACTCATCCATGATCTCACTGGGAGACTTGCCCACCGCCGAGATCATCTCCACGAAAAGGGAGGCGGCGTAGATGGAGTCCTTGCCGTGAATGTGGCCGCGCACCGTGAGTCCCCCCGAGGACTCGCCGCCCAGAACGGCGTCCACCTCGTCGATCTTGGAGGAGATGTACTTAAAGCCCACGGGGACCTCATAGCAGACCTCGCCAAAATCGGTTGCCATAACGTCCAACATATGGGTGGTGGCCAGATTGCGCACCACAGGGCCGCGCCAGCCCTTGATCTGGTGGAGATACCAGTAGAGCATGACCAGGATCTCGTTGGCATTGAGATAACGGCCGTTTCCGTCGATGATACCGAGGCGGTCGCCGTCGCCGTCAAAGGCAATGCCCAGCTCGTACTTCCCTGCCACCACCCGGGTGCGAAGCTCCTCCAGACCGCTGACCGAGGGAGCGGGGAGGTTGCCGCCAAAGTGGGCATCGCGGGTGTTGTGGATCATGTCCACAGTACAGCGGGCGGTGCAGAGGATGACCAGCAGAGGATATGTGCCCGAGCCGTACATGGGATCGAACAGCACGCGGGCACCGTGGTCGCGGATGGTCTTCACGTCCAGCACAGAGAGGATATCGTCGATGAAATCGTTGAAGGGGTTCTTGCGGTAGATCACAAGTCCCTGCTCCACCGCCTCGGCAAAGGACTTGCGGGGGGAGGGGACACCCCGCGCCTCCGTCTCGGCGATCAGCTCCTCCAGCCGTGCCGTGGTCTCCAGCGGGGCGTCTCGCCCCTCCTCCACGATGAGCTTGATGCCGTTGTAGGCCGAGGGGTTGTGGCTGGCGGTGATCTCCACGCCGTAGTGGAGGTTCTGCCGCTTGACGGTGTGCATGACCAGAGGGGTGGGGGCCGAGCGGTTCATGAACCACACGGTCACGCCGTAAGCCGCGAAAACCTCAGCCATCCACTTGGCCGCCGAGTCGGACAAAAAGCGGTGGTCGTAGCCCACGATGACGGGCTTGTCGGTCTTGCCTTCCTCCTTCATGAGGGCGCAGATGCCCTCGGTGACGAGGCAGATGTTCTTCTCGATGAAATCAGAGCCGATAACGGCGCGCCAGCCGCCGGTGCCGAATTGGATCATAGGGGATCTCCTTATTGTTTGTTGCGTATGGTTTCAAATTTGGGTTTATCGGGGAGTACGGGAGAACGCCAAAGAGGAACTTCTTGAAAGAAGTTCCTCTCTGGACTCTCCTCAAGAACTTTCAGAAGGGATTATTTATCAATGTTTTTTGAAGGTTTTTGGAGTTCTTAGAACCTTTTTGCAAAAAGGTTCTAAGCCGCCGGAGGCCGTTCTCCCGTTCTCCCATAAACTGCAATTTATTTGTTCAGCAGTCCCTCCACAAAGGCGTACATCTCCTCCATCTTGGCCTCCACCTCGGTGAGCAGCTTCATCTGGGCGCGGGCGCGGACCAGGTTGTGGCCCTCGTAGGCGGTCTTGAAGTAGACGTCGCCGTCCAGATAGTCGGTCATGAAACGCATGGCCAGCTCGCAGGTGATGACAGCTATGCCTAACGGCAATAGCCTGATCTCGGTGTCGGTGAGATTGCCGGCGGTGGCGGATACGAAGCCCTCGGTGAAGGCTCGGAACAGCTCCATGTCAAAACCGATTTTAGAGGTATCGGGCTCGTCCTCGGCGGCGGTGCAGGCACCGTAGCGGACGGCGTCGCCGTAATCATACAGGGCCGAGCCGGGCATGACGGTGTCCAGGTCTATGACGCAGAGGGCCTTGCCGCTCTCGTTGTCGATGAGGACGTTGTTGAGCTTGGTATCGTTGTGGGTCACGCGGAGGGGCAGTTCACCCCCCAGCCTGTCCACGATGGAGGACATCAGCGCCTTGCGGGAGGTGAAGAACGCGATCTCCTCGGCCACCGAGGCCGCACGCCCTGCGGCATCCTTTTCCACCGAGGTCATGAAGGTCTCGAAGCGGCGGGCGGTGTTGTGGAAGCCGGGGATGGTCTCGGTCAGACGCGCGGCGGGGAAGTCGGAAAGTCTGGTCTGGAACTCACCGAAGCCCACGCCGGCCTCCCGGAAGAGCGCGGCGGACTCGATGGCATCGTAGGCGGTGACGTTGTCCACGTAGACGTAGCAACGCCATGCGCCGCCCTCAGAGTCCTGATACAGCAGCGTGCCGTTGTCGGCCTGAACGAAGGACAGCACGCGGCGGGCAGGATCGATCCCCTCGGCCTCGTAGCTCCGGCGGATGTGGGCGGTGACCATCCCGACGTTCTCCATGAGGGAGACGGGGTCCTTGAAGGCGGAGGTGTTGATGCGCTGGAGCACGTAACGAAGAGAAGCCTTGTCCTCCCCCATGTCCAGACGGTAGGTGACGTTGATATTGCCTGCGGTCAGCTCCTTGACGCAGACAGGAGTCCCGCCCAGATCGAAGTGGGCGGCCACGGACAGAATGAATTCGGTATTGAGCATGGTATGGTCTCCTTCACAGGGTTATTTCATACCACTATTGTACCGCAAACCGTCCGAAATGTCAAGATATTCCCCACAGAAAACCGCCGGCAGGGAGAATTTCGGCGATTCGCCATAGTGGCAGAGAGGGGCTTTTCTGCATAATCTGTCAGCAGTATGCAGCAAAAGGAGGCCCCCCATGAACCAACCCTACCCCACCCCCATGATCCGTCCCGACCCCCGCCTCGCCGCCCGTATGATGCGGGCCTACAACGACGAGCTGAACCAGGTCATTACCTACACCTACCAGCACCTCCTCACCGAGGGCCTGGACACCGAGGCCTCGGAGCTGTTCTTGCGGCTTGCGCGGGAGGAGATGGCTCACTTCCACACCTTAGGCCGCCTCATCCGCGCTTTAGGGGGCGACCCCGGGGTGACCATGCGGATGCGGACCCCGCGGATCGACCTGTCGGGGGACGCCTCCTGCCGTGCCCTCCCCGTGGTGCGGCGGATGCTCCGCCAGGATCTTACGGCCGAGGCGGCATCCATCACCGAGTTGGAATCCCTATCTGCCGCCGCGCGGGACGCCGCCGTGATATCCGAGCTGCGGGAGATCATACGGGAGGAGCAGGAGCAGTACGAGGCGCTGGAGAGGCTGCTTCGGGAGATCTGATATAAAGAAGCCCCCGCCGTGTGGCGGGGGCTGAACGGCTATATTCCTTTGTCAATATAGACAGAGACGACATAGGCTCGGGATCGGTTGGTCTCGGGATACTCAACGGCCTCAAAGGTGACCGTGATCTCCCACCACACGTCCTCGGGTGTGTACCACGTATAGCTTTTCTCGCTGATCTTTTCCTGGTAGACATGCTCGCCTCCCAACAGAGCGTGTACGGTAGCGATGCTCATGCCCTCGGTGACGGCTTCCACGTTTTGGACAGTGGGGATGGCCATCTCCTCCACAGAGTCACGGAAATACGTGTAGGTGACGATGCGCTCGGACTGCTCCGCGTTCATCACGTCATCCTCGGTGACGGCGCAGAAGGCCTGCCCATCGGAGAGAGTCCAGATATAGTAGGTAAAGCCCACGCCCGTGGAAGCCTCGGCACCACTTCCCATGATGGTGAGCAGCTCGGAGGCCGTCATGCCCTCGGTGATGACTTGCGCGTTGGCGAGGGTGGGGATCTTATCGGGAATGAGAGGCGCGGAGGAGGTTTCCGCATCCAGCTCATAGCGGGAGACCGTGTTGAAATTCCTGTGGAAGCCTACGGGGGCGTTGTCCTTCCAGTAGACGGTCAGGATATAGGTTTTGCCGCCCTCGCTCCACTCCCAGACCGATTGCAGACCCTCCACCGTGACGGTGGGATCGCCCATGAGCGCTTTTACAAGCTCTTCCTTCATGCCCGTCTGCACCTCTGCGGCCATGGACAGGCCGGGAGTGCCGATGATGCTTGCGCGATCGGGGGAATCCGGATACAGCAGATGCATGGCAGTCATATCGAAGTGATGCTCGAAGTTCAAGCCCAGAGGATCCGTCAGCGCGGGGATGTCATACCCGATATAGGCGGCCAGACAGCGGCCGTCGGGAAGAGTCCAGAAGTGGTAGCCGCTCTTGTCTGTCCCGCCAAAGCTGTCCACCTTGTGGCCGTCGCGGCAAGGGCCAAGCCGTGCCACGATGTCCGCGAAGGACGAGCCTACCCGAATCTCTTCGAGCGCTTCCTCAACAGACGTTACGGAATACTCCGTGGAAGCAACGGTCAGATCGGGATCACCGTAGCCTCCCGACCAGTAGACCCGCAGGGTGTGCGCCTGACCGTCCTCCATCCATTTCCAGACGAAGTTGGAGTTTTCAGCGCTCCAGTTGTAGGCCAGGGGCTCACCCAGTATGGCGAATACGACGGATTTTTCCATCCCCTCGGTGATCAAAGCACAGGTCCCCAGCGTAGGCGTGCCCATATCATCCAGAACAGCGGCGTCCACCCGCTCCTTGTAGGTGATATGGAAATCGAGATAGACCAAGGACGAGGACTCGTCGGGGACAGTTGTTACCGTGTCACCGTAGATCACCAGCCCGCTTCCATCGGTCAGCTCCCAGTAATGGAGTCCCAAGGGAAGGGGAGTGGGCAGTATATACTCTCCGCTTTCCTTATCGTAATACAGGGCTCTCGACCCGGCGCAACGGCGGCAGACGCCCAGGGTCTCGGTGAGATCGGTGATCCTCTCGCCTACCTTGATCTGCTCGGCGGCCTCGGGGGTGGCGATGTTGACAGGCTTCTGGTAGCCCTCTGCGGTCATTTGGTAGGGCTCGATGACAGCCATGCGCTTGTCAGAAAACATCCAGCCGATTCCATAATCGGGACATTGATCGCTGACCACACCGTAGGCAAACTCGTGGAATTTGGCCGCAGGCAGCAGGTAGGGGATCGGGTCGGCCAGTGTCGGCTCGCTTCCCTCGGGAACCAAGGTAAAGACTTCTCCGTGTAGGTACAGGATATAGTCCCCGATGGAGGTGCAGAAGTAGACCGCTCCCCGCTCGCTTGAAGTCATGATGGGGTAGTAGCCCTTGACCCGAACCGACTCGTCGAAGAGGGCCGAGACGTCCTCAAGGAAGGGAAATGCTTCATCTTGGGTATATCCACCCGCGCCGTGACCCTCTCCGTCCAGCAGAGCGGTCTCGCCGTCGGCACCCGTGCGGAGATAATGCACCTCCGCGTCCTTCAGTATCTCGTCCAGCGTGGGAGGGGTGGCACTGTCATACTGCCCGATCAGAGAGCTCATGGCGTATACGGGGATCACCGTATCGGTGGCGTAGTCCTGCACCTTTTGCAGGATCTCGGCGGGGATTCCCATGGGGTTGTAGGTCTTCCCCGCGCTCCCCAGCCACTCAAAGCCCGTGATACGGGAGCCATCCTGTCCACCGTCAGAGAGTGCGGTGTCCACGGCCAGCTGCTCCCCCGTGTCCAGGGTGAAGGTGTAGCGGGTGCCCTCTTGGGTGTAGTCATTTCCCATGAGCGCCACCAGCTCGGAGAGGCTCATGCCCTTGCGGAGGGCGGCGGCATCCTCGGCCGTGGGGGTCTTGACCGATCCAATGGGGTCGGTGGTATGGGTGCCGTGAGGGGGCGGCTCGGTCCGGGGGCCGTTTGTGATGCCCGTGACCAGCAGAGCTACTGCGGTCAGGGTGACAAGCAGAGCGGCCAGAGCCACCGAGGCGTACCGGGGACGGCGCAGAACCGCCCACAGGGAGAATCGTTCGTTTTTTTGGGGGGAAGGAACAGTCACAGGCCCGAGCGGGATGGTGCTGTCCGGGATCAGATCGCTGTCCACGTCGGACAGGCTTGCAAATAAGCGGAGGTCCTTATCGGTTGGTCGTTTCATAACCGTAGCCCCTTTCGTTGAGATAATTCCGCAGCTTTTCGCGGGTGCGCCCCAACCGCTTGGTGACGGCGTTGGGGGTCAGATCGTAATACCGTGCCAGATCGCTGACGGCGTGGCCGTACCAGTACCGCTCCATGAACAGGATCCGTTCCTCCTCGGGGAGCTTGCGCAGGAAATCCGAGAGTAGGTATTTCAGCTCCTCCTCGGCGGAGTCGGGTACCCAAATGGCAGAGGACAGCTCCAGGATGGCCTCCTCCAGCTCGCGGTTCTCGGCCCTGCGGCGGTTCCGGCGGTAGCGGTCGATGGCGATGTTGCGAAGGACGGCGGCCAGGTAAGCCCTCAGAGGCTTAGGGCGTCGGGGTGGGATGGTCCGCCAGAGCTTCAGGTAGGCGTCGTTGACGCACTCCTCGGCGTCGGGGAGGTTATCCCGTCCCAGAATGCGGAGGGCGAGGTCAAGGCAGAAGCGTCCGTAGTCCCGCTGTGTCTCGGTGACGGCGCGCTCGTCACGCTTGAAGTATAGACCCAGTAGGTATTCGTCTCGGTCGTTCACGGTGATCCTCCTCCTTTCAATCGCGAGTTTTGTCCTTCATACAGTATAACGAATCCCATACCCCAAATCTGCTGTTATTCTGTAAAGAATCTCTTTTGATCCAAAAGTTTGGCGGAATAAACAAAATTCTCCGCTGCCGTTTGTACAAGACCTGCAAACTTTCCCCCGCCCCTTGACACCCACCGCCCGAGGATGGTATAATAGAGCCAATCACTCCATGGAGGTTGGACACAATGAAAAAACTCACGTCACTCCTGCTGGCGGTGCTGATGCTGCTGGCCTCCGCCGCCTGTACCCCTGCACCCGACACCCCCGCGACCGAGGGGGATACCACGGCGGAGACTCCCACCGAAGCTCCCGCAGAGACCCCCACAGAGGCTTCCACGGAATCCCCCACAGAGGCTCCTACCGAACAAGAAACCGAGGCTCCCAAGCCCGAAAGGACGGTGACCGATATGTACGGTGACGGCTACAATATGAATATGCTGGTGGGCTTTGACGAGTATGGCCGCTCCCTGACCCCCGTTTCCGCCCGCAAGGCCGACAAGGAGGTAGGCATCTTCTACTTCCTCTGGCTGGGTCAGCACGGTGCGCCCGATATTTACGATAATTCCATCATTCTGGAGCAGTACGGTAAGGACACCCTGTTCCACACCGACGACCGCAAGGCCAGCCCCGCCGGGCAGTTCCACTGGTGGAGCGAGCCGCTGTACGGCTACTACAACAGCTCCGACGAGTGGGTCATCCGCCGTCATCTGGAGATGCTCACGCAGGCGGGGGTAGATTTCCTGGTCTTTGACGTGACCAACTGCTTTACCTACCAGTCGGTGGCCGAGAAGGTCATGAAGGTCATCACCGAGCTCCGTGCCGAGGGTTGGGATGCGCCTCAGATCACCTACCTGACCCACAGCCGCTCCATCCAGACCATCAAGACTCTGTACAACGACGTCTACAAGAAGGAGCTGTACCCCGAGTCCTGGTACCGCGTGGACGGCAAGCCCATGATGATCGGCTACACCGAGGAGATCGACGACCTCAACGAAGCCGCCTCTCGCGGAGACACCTCCTACAAGCCCGGGGATCTGCCGCAGGAATTGCAAGACTTCTTCTATATGCGCGAGGTGCTGTGGCCTTATGAAAGCGGGGACGGCGTGAAGAACGCCTGGCCTTACACCGAGTGGAAGTACCCCCAGCCCATGCGGACGGATATGATCTCGGTCTCCATCGCCACCCACCCCGCCCTGCCCTTCAGCTTCTCCCTCACCCATGAGGGCCGCATGAACTGGGGGCGCGGCTACGATCCCCGCCGCAAGGAAAACAGTGCTGAGGGGGCTATGAGCGGAACCTTCTTCGACTACCAGTGGCGCACTGCCCTGCTCCGCGATCCCCGCTTCGTCATGGTAACGGGCTGGAACGAGTGGGTCGCCCAGAAGAATATGTACGAGGGGGAGTACGCCTTCGTGGACGGTGTGGATCTGGAGTATTCCCGCGACGCCGAGCCCATGAAGGGCGGGTATGAGGATGCCTACTACATCCAGATGATGTACTACATCCGTCAGTTCAAGTACGAATCTGCCGAGGGCATGATCGCAGATACGGTGCGCAAGACCATTGACGTCCACGGCGCGGCCGCCCAATGGGAGGATATCAACGCCGTCTACCGCCGCGTGGGCAAGGACGACGGCTCCCGCAACAGCGTGGGCGGTGCGCCCACCGTAAAGTACACCCAGGAGGCCGTCCGCAACAGCATCACCGAGGTGCGTGTCACCAATGACGACGAGAATCTATACTTCTACATCAAGTGCGAGGGTGACATCGTTACCGCCGACGAGGCGAACTGGATGAACCTCTTCGTCGGCATCGGCACGTCCCCCGCCGTCAAAGGCTGGGAAAGCTACGACTTCGCCATCAACCGCACCCGTAACGGCTCTGCGGCCGCCATCGAGAAGCTGAACCCCGACTACACGGGAGAGACTCAGGAGGCAACCGCCGCCTACACGGTGCAGGGCAACGTCATGCAGATCAAGATCCCCCGCGCCGCTCTGGGCCTGGAGGCGGGCGGCGACTTCTACTTCAAGGTCGCCGACGGTGTCTCCGACCCCGCCGAGATCATGGACTACTACGTAAGCGGCCGCTCCCTCCCCATGGGCCGGCTCAGTTACCTGTACCAGATGGACAAGTGATCCCCGCGCCGCCGTTCCCTTCCGTATCAAAACGCCGCCGACAGGAATTTCTGCCTGTCAGCGGCGTTTTTTCGGAAGCCGGGCTCATACACCCAGGTGCTTGCATATGAATGCACGGATACAGTCCCATTCCTCCCCCGTCAGCTCCCCGTGACGGCAACCGGGCAGACGGTGGCAGGTGACGTCGTGACCCTTGGCCAACAGTGTCTCCACGTAAGCGTCCATCTGCGCGGGGGGGAACAGCTCGTCGGCGAGGTCATTAATAATATGGTAGGGAATATAGGGCAGATCGTCCGCGCGGCAAAGGGGCGATATGGTCTTAAGAGCATCCCTGATGGGCATCTCATAGTCAGCCACGGCGCGAAAGAGGGAGCGGGGGACGTCGGGGGCGCAGTACACCCGATCCAGGATGTCCACGCAGGGGCAGTGGGCCAGGCAGGCGGTGGGGGTGTAGGCGGGATCGCCGCCGTGGGAGGCGGTGTAGATGAGGGCACCCGAGCCGCCCATACTGCCGCCCATGACCGCCCAGGGAGCTTGCTCCGAGAGGCCGTACTTCTCCCGCAAAGCATCCACCAGCGCGTTCACCATACGCACAGCTCCCCGATTCATCCAGCTCCAGGGTCCGGGGAAGAGGTAAGCCTGGAGGATCCCCTTCTCGGCAAGGATCCCCGACAGAGGGCCGTTATAGGGGGCGATGTCCATGCACCCGCCCAGACAGGAGCCGCCGCCCAGGCCGGGGAGCTCCAGCACGAAGGCGGTGGGAGGAGCCGTCATCAGATGGGCATTGGTGTTGCAGTACAGGTTGATGGTATCGGGGTTGATGAAATCGCGGTCGGAGAGGGTGTAGTCGGGACGCATGGGGGCCTCCTTTGGGGTTGATGGCTCTATTGTAGCATATTTTGCGTGAAAATGCAAGATTTTTCGGTTTACTCTTGCGAAAAACGGGTTTGTGTGGTATACTGTGGTAGAAAAGAGAAATTGCAGTTTTTCGGTGAGATACAAGTTACATGATACAAAGATACAAGATATGAAATGACCTTGCGGCAACAGCCGTTCTGTATCTTGTATCTGTTCGATACACCCAAATTTGAAGGAGGACCACCATGAGAAAAAAGCGCACCCAGACCACCAAGGCCAAGATCGTATCGGCGGCATGGAAGCTGTTCTACGAGCAGGGCTACGAGGACACCACCGTGGACGATATCGTCTACGAGTCGGGTACCTCCAAGGGGTCTTTCTACCACTATTTCAGCGGCAAGGACGCCCTCCTGTCCTCTCTGTCCTATCTCTTCGACGAAAAGTATGAGGAATTGACCGAAAGCCTCACCCCTGATATGACCGCCGTAGACAAGCTGCTGTTCCTCAACTACGAGCTCTTCCGCCTCATTGAAAATTCCATTTCCCTCGATCTCCTGGCCCGTCTTCTGTCCACACAGCTGATTACCAAGAGCGAGAAGCACCTGTTGGATCACAGCCGCACCTACTACCGTCTGCTCCGCACCATCTTTTCGGAGGGTCAGCAATCGGGAGAATTCGGGGATGCCTATTCCATCAACGAAATGGTCAAGACCTTTGCCCTGTGGGAGCGGGCTATCCTCTACGACTGGTGTCTGGTGGGGGGAGAATACCCTCTGGCCGAGTACGGCCGCCGCACCCTGCCCCTGTTCCTCGGGGGATATACGGCGATGGGTAAGGCGTGATCGGGGCAGGTAGCCCGTTGCAAGCTCTGCCGCCGCTGTCCTTCATAATTTATTTTTGGGAATTTTTCACAAAATTTTCGAGTCATTTTTCGTATACAGTAATTTTGTGAACTTCGGTCTAATTGATTTTCCGTTTGGTTTCAATGATAATTTGAATCCAAACGGATTTTTATTCCGTTTTCCGTATAAAATCCGTTCTGTATTTCAGTCTGTTTTGATTTGTGCTATAATACTACATCTTTATGAAATTGAAAGGAACATAACTATGCATACCTCTGATTGGATCATGCTGGCGACCATCGTCCTGTACATGGGCATGATGCTGGCTATTGGCGTGGCCGTTTCCAAAAAGAACAAGACCGCAGGTGACTTCTTCCTGGGTGGCCGTAAGCTGGGTCCCCTGGTCACCGCCATGAGTGCCGAGGCCTCGGACATGAGCGGCTGGCTTCTCATGGGACTGCCTGCCGTCGCCATGATGGGGGGCCTCGCCGAAGCCTCCTGGACCGCCATCGGTCTGGCCATCGGCACCTACCTCAACTGGCTCTTCGTGGCCAAGCGGCTCCGCGTCTACTCCCACCGCATCGACGCCTTCACCATCCCCGACTTCTTCTCCCGCCGCTTCGGGGACAAGAATCGGGTGCTGACCATTGTCTCCGCCCTGTTCATCGTCATCTTCTTCATCCCCTACACCGCCTCGGGCTTTGCCGCCTGCGGTAAGCTCTTCTCCTCCCTCTTCGGCATCGACTATATGCTGGCCATGGTGGTGAGCGCGGCGGTCATCGTCATCTACTGTACCCTGGGCGGATTCCTGGCCGCCTCCACCACCGACTTCGTCCAGTCCATCGTCATGACCATCGCCCTCTTCGTGGTGGTGGGCTTCACCGAGGGTCTGGTCCACGGCTTCGACGCGGTGTTCGCCAACGTCGCCGAGCTGGACGGCTTCCTCGACCTCTTTAAGGGTCACACCGTGGTGCCCGAGCAGGTGGGCGACGTCGTGGTGAGCGCGGGCTCTGCGGGCTCCTACGGTGCCCTTCCCGTCGCCTCCACCCTGGCCTGGGGTCTTGGCTACTTCGGTATGCCCCACATCCTGCTCCGCTTCATGGCCATTGAGGATGAGAACAAGCTCAAGACCTCCCGCCGCGTGGCTTCTGTCTGGGTGGTCATCTCCATGGGCGTGGCCGTCCTCATCGGTGTGGTGGGCTACTCCCTCATGAAGAACGGCATCCTTCCCGCCTACGCCAACGCCTCCGCCTCCGAAACCATCATCGTGGACATCGCCCGCTTTTTGAGTACCTACGGCTTCGTCCCCGCCATCACGGGCGGTATCATCCTGGCAGGTATCCTGGCCTCCACCATGTCCACCGCCGACTCCCAGCTCCTGGCCGCCGCCTCCTCGGTGTCCCAGAACATCATCGCAGAGACCTTCCGGGTCAAGATGTCCGCCAAGACCAACATGATTATCGCCCGCCTGTCGGTGGTGGTCATCTCCATCGTAGCCATTTTCCTGGCTTCCAACCCCAACAGTTCCGTCTTCCGCATCGTGTCCTTCGCCTGGGCAGGCTTCGGTGCGGCCTTCGGTCCCGTCATCCTCTGTGCCCTGTTCTGGAAGCGTGCCAACAAGTACGGTGCCATTGCGGGTATGCTGGCGGGCGGTATCACCGTCTTTATCTGGAAGTTCCTCATCCGTACCAACTTTGCGGGTACGGTGCTGGACTTCTACGAGCTGCTCCCCGCCTTCATCGTGGGTCTCATCGTCATTATCGTCGTGTCCCTGCTGACTCCCGCTCCCTCCCTGGAGATCACCAACCAGTACGACGAGGTCAAGGAAAACTGCAAGGGCTTCTGATTCCTCAGAGTCCTACAGCATAAAAAAGAGTCCTCTCGCGCAATCGTGCGGGAGGACTCAGATTTTTGCGGCATCATGTGAGGTCGGTTCCGTCCAGGCTGCGCAGAAGCACCGAAAGTGCCTTTTGCCCCTCGGCGGGAAGCCTGCGGTACTGGCCGATCAGGGTCTTTTCCTGCTTGGAAAGCATCAGCACGTCGGGAGTCGGCTTGAGGCCGAGAACTGCGTCCATCGAGAGACGGTACAGACGGCAAAGGGTCGCTAAGGCTTGGAGATCCGGCTCGGCCACGCCGTTCTCGTAGCCCGACAGAGTCTTATGGTTGATGCCGGTCAGCTCCATAACCCGGAGCTGGGTGAGGTCTAAATCTTCGCGGGTGTTTTTGAGTATACGGCCGAGATCGGGAATACGCTCCATACAAGTACCTCACAGTTCTTTTTCTTATATTGTAAGATATGTGAGGCCCTTTTCTTTTTTATTCGGAAAATTTACGAATTTACCTATTGACATCTTAGCAATTAAGAGTTATAATAGAGCCACAACCTCGGTTGTCCCCCGCTTGACGGTACTCTGGCTCTGGAGTCCGTGAAGCGGGGTTTTTTTATACCTCCGAAAGCATCCGCGCCCTTCAGAAAGCGGGACTTTAATTCCATAAAATAAATTGAAGATTTTTTAACAATTTTACAAGAAAACTATTGACAATCACGCGATTATGTGGTATAATACAGTAAATCAAACAATAAACTTTATGAAAGGGTGATGAATTTCCATGAAACTGCTGATTGAAGAACGGGTATTCTCCTGGAACGACCGCTTTTCGGTGCGGGATGAAACGGGGACCGACCGCTATTTCGTCGAGGGTGAGCTCTTCTCCTGGGGCAAGAAGCTCCACGTCTGCGACCGGAGCGGGCGGGAGGTCGCCTACGTCGAGCAGCAGCTCTTCACCTTTCGGCCCCGCTACGCCGTCTATGCGGAGGGTAAGCTCATAGGAGAGGTCGTGCGGGAATTTTCTTTTTTCCGCCCCCACTATACCGTGGAGGGCGCAGACTGGGACGTGGAGGGGGATTTCTGGGAGCACGACTACTCGGTCCTCCGCCGCGGAGAGCCCGTCGTCAGCATCCAAAAAGCGTGGTTTACCTGGGGCGACTGTTACGTTCTGGATATCCGCGCGCCCCGCGACGAGCTGCAAGCCCTGGCCTTGGTGCTGGCCATTGATTGCGCCATCGAGCAGGATCATCATTGAAAAGGAGTGTATATGGAACCCATACTGACCGCGCAAAATCTGCGCAAGACCTTTACGCTGTCGAGAAAGCAGCAACAGATGGAGAAAACCAACCAAAAAGTCAAGGTAGCCGTGGACGGTCTTTCCTTCACCGCCAATAAGGGGGAGATCTTCGGTCTCCTGGGGCCCAACGGCGCAGGAAAAACCACGACCCTGCGTATGCTGGCCACCCTCATCCGCCCCGATGAGGGAGATGCCACCCTGGACGGGATCAGCGTGGTGAAGGACCCCGACGCCGTCCGCTCCCGCGTGGGCTTCCTCACGGGCGAGCTGAAGCTGGAGGATTTCTTCACCCCGAACTACCTCTTTGACTTCTTCTCCGACCTCCACGGAGTGAGTTCCGCCACCGCCGCGCAAAGGAAGGCTGAGCTGTTCGGAAAATTCGGCATTGACCGCTTCGCTGAGGTCAAGGTCGGCAACCTGTCCACCGGTATGAAGCAAAAGGTCTCCCTGGTGATCTCGGTGGTGCACGATCCCGACGTCATCATCTTCGACGAGCCCACCAACGGTCTGGACGTCCTCACCGCCAAGGTGGTAACCGACTTTTTGCTGGAGCTGCGGGAAAGAGGCAAGACCGTCATTCTCTCCACCCACATCTTCAGCCTGGTGGAGAAGCTCTGCGACCGCGTGGGCATCATCATCGACGGCCGCATGGTGGCCTGCGATACCCTCCCCGCCGTCTGCGGAGGGCTGAGCCTGGAGGATCGCTTCTTTGAGCTGTACAAGGACTGCAAGGGGGAGGAGGCGTGATATGAAGAACATTCTCACCATCATGAAAAAGGAGCTGCGCCGCTTCTTCGGGGATCGGCGTATGCTGGCTACCCTCATTCTTCCCGGCCTGCTGATCTACGTGGTCTACTCCCTCATGGGAGGTGCCCTGACAGACGCGGTGGGAGGCGGCGGGGAGGATATGGAATACCGCGTCCTGCTCCACGGCTCCTCGGATATGATCTCTGCCGTGACCCTGAACAGCGGGGTCAACATCACCTACTACCGATGCCCCGACTGCACCGAGGAGCACGACCGCGACACGGCGGCTACGGGCATCAGCGAGGGGAGTTACCACGCCTACATGGTCATCCCCGAGGGATTTGATAACGCCGTCATGACCTACGATCCCGCCGGCGGTCTGCCCGCCCCCGAGGTCAAGATCTACTACAACTCCTCCGACGCCGATTCCTCGGCGGCCTACTCCACCCTGCTGGCTCTCCTGAACGCCCTGGAATCCTCCATGGCCAACCGCTTCGACGTGAACGTCTCCCCCGACGCGGGCTTTGACGTGGCCACCGAGGAGGATCTGACGGGTATGCTCTTCTCCATGCTCATGCCCCTGCTCCTCATCATGCTCATGTTCTCTTCCTGCATGGCCATGACCGCCGAATCCATCGCGGGCGAGAAGGAGAGAGGCACCATCGCCACCCTCCTCATCACCCCCATCAAGCGGAGCGAGCTGGCTCTGGGCAAGATCGCCGCCCTGTCGGTCATGTCCCTGCTGGGGGGACTGTGCAGCTTCGCGGGCGTGCTTCTGGCTCTGCCCAAGCTCATGGGCGGGGAGGAGTTGGGCGCCGTGGACGCCTCCATCTACACGGTCGGGGACTACGCCATGATCCTGTGCGTGATCCTCTCCACCATCCTGGTCTTCGTCTCCCTCATCGCCACGCTGTCGGCCCTGGCGAGCTCGGTCAAGGAGGCCTCCACCCTGATCTCCCCCCTCATGCTGGTGGTCACGGTCATCGGCGTCAGTGGTATGTTCAGCGGCGGTGCCGCCCACCTCGCCCTGTTCCTCATTCCCGTGTATAACAGCGTCCAGTGCATCAGCGGGGTGTTCTCCATGAGCTACGAGCCCATGCAGATCATTCTGACCGTAGCGGCGAACCTCGTCACCGCAGGGGTATTCGTGGTGGTGCTGACGAGGCTTTTCAACAGCGAGAGGGTCATGTTCAAGAAGTGATCTCTCATTTTGCGGCAATTCCCCTCAACCAAACCGCGATTGACATTCACCCGAAAATATGCTATCCTATAGGTAAATAGGTAAAGTCCCCTCCAAATCCACCAAAGGAGACCCGCCATGAACCCGACAAAGACCCGCATCAAGGATATTCTCTGGCATGGCTGCAAGGCCCTGCTCTGCGCCGCCCAGCTTTGGGTATTCCACTACGTCACCATGAAGTCGGTCGGAAATCTCATGAGCTTTCTGTACACCGAGCTGGTGGTCCGCGAGGGAGAGCCCGCCGAGGTGCTCCTGTCCCTCATCCACCCCGTTACCCTGATTCTCCTGTTCTTCTTTTTGTGGCGGTACTACGACAACGTGGACGACCGCAGCTTCAACCGCTTCTGCGATACCTACAAGGATCAGACCAAAGCTCCCAACCTTCTGAAGGAGGTTCCCTACGCGGTGGGCTTCGCTGTGACCGTCCTCTGCGCCACCCCCGTCATCTCGGCCTCTTTGATCCCCGCTCTGAAGTTCACGGGTATGCGCCACGGGGAATACACCGCCGTGGCCACCGCCGCCGCCCTTGTACTGGTGGTGGGCCTTTCGGTCCTGCGCCTCCACCGCCGCTCGGTGATCTGGATCGTCCAAAAGGACCTCCGCACGGGCAACGAGAAGACTCGCTGGGGCCGCCGCATCTTCTATGCGGTGATCTTCTTCGGCGCGATCTACGCCCTGCTCTTCTTTGGCTTCTCCACCCTGGTCCCCTTCTGGGGCTCCCTCATCCTCGGCATCCTCCGCCTGCTCTGGAAGCCCATCCTCATCATCGGCGGGATCCTCTTCCTCTGGCTCTTCGTCATCCGCTCAGTCCGCCGCATCATCGACCGCCGCAAATTCATGAAGAAGCTGGCCAAAATGAGGGAACGGGGAGAGCTTTCCTATGAGGTTCATGGCTCCCCCTACCTGTCGGTCTTCTCCGAGCGCATCTTCTTCGGCCTCACCATTACCGATGCCCCCCACCCCGACGGACACCGCAAAAAGGACGTGACCTACAAGGTCGCCTTCGCCAACTGCCGCTACCGCAGAGGTCTTGTGATCCTCTGCCCCAACAACGTCTACCGATTCGTATACTCCATCAACTTCCGCACCATCGCCCAGCAGAACTGGGGCGGGCTGTCGGTGGCCTCCTCCCGGATCGTCTCCATGCCCGTAGCCTCCTTCCACACCAATCATTCCTTTGATTTCCCCGAGGGAGAGGGGAAACGCATCCTGCTCGTAGACCCCGCCCCCCGTATGCTTTGTATGTACGGCTATCGGGAGGGAGAGCTGATGACCCTGGACAACGACTCCGAGATCTTCGGGTATACGGTCTACGGGAAGAATTCTTTCGTGAATCTGCTGGAAAGAACGTAATTTTTCCGAAAAAGCCGAACCTTTTCGGAGTTCAGCGACTCATATAAGTAGAGCATCTCACCCGGCTTTCTGCTGAGGCTTGGGGTGCTCTATTACCGAAAGGAGGAGCCGTTGCCCATGCGCGCCCCCATGTCCCCCCGCCGCAGAGGGAGCTTGATCTCCCTGCTCATATCCATCCAGCTTCTGGCATTGGATATTCTGACCCGCCTGGCCGTGAGGCAGATGCTCCGCCGATTGGCTCTGCCTCCTTCCCTGTGGACCGAAGCAGTTCATCTGCTCACGGTCATGATCTTGTTTATTTGCCTGTGGCTGTACTACGACTCCATCGACGACCGAGGCTTTGCCGACTTCTGCCAGGGGAATGATGACCGTCCTCTGTGGGAGCTCACCGCCCACAGCGCAGGGCTGACGGTCACTGTGTTGACCGCCGCTCCCGTTCTGTGCTTCCCGCTGTACGGTCTCCTGTCCGAGACGGGACTGCACCGCGTCGTCTCCTCCATCCTCGCCGCGATCGGGGCGGTGGGCTTTACCGTCGGCGGGCGGATCCTCCTTCTGGCTCGTCTGCGCACCCTATGGGCGATGCAAAAGGAGCTGGTCACGGGGCGCGAGAAGCACCGCTCCGCTCTGTCCCGCGTATTGTACGCGGCCGTCTTTTTCCTGGCTCTGTGTCTGGCCGTGTGGTTCGGACTGGCCATGTGCGGGCACCAGATCGTCAAATATGCGGGACTCCTCCCCCATATCCCCTTATGGCTGATCGGCATCGCCCTTCTCCTTCTGTTGGCCGATGGGCTCACTCGCTTCATTGTGGCGATGCTGGCCCGCCGCCGATTCCTGTCCCGTCTGGAGCAGCTGGCGGATCGGGGCGCCGTCACCTACACCGTGGAGGGCCATCCCTACCTCTCCCTCCTTTCCTCGCGGCTGTACGCGGGCGTGACCGTGGTCCATCGCACCAACGTAAGCAATCTGCGTCATGAGACCGTATACCGCGTCGGTCTGATCCGCGGCGGACGGCGGAAAAGCATCCTGATACTCTGTTGGAATCAGGTGTACCGCCTTATGCATAAGCTCCCGGGGCAGGGGCTGTTCTTCCAATCGGGGAGCCGCGGGCGGATCATCCACAAGCCCATGTACGCGTGGTTTGAGAGCAAGGCCTTCGACCTTCCCGAGGGTGAGGGCGAGGGGGTGCTTTTGGTGGAGCCCTTCCCCGCCGTGATCGCGGAGCAAATGGCGGATGAAGAGGAATGCTTTTGGGAGCTGGACGTTGGATCCCGTTCCTTCGGATATACCGTACACAGTCCGAATTCCTTCCTGCATCTTTTGGAACCGACGTAAAGGAGGCGCATCATGAAGCAACAAGCGCCAAAGCAACGCCGCGCCTTTTGGGGGAAATGCTTGAAGCTGTGGCTGATCTGCTGGGTCGCCTACTGCGCCTGTGAATTTCTCATGCTGAGGCTCTTCTTTAGCGAGACCATGCCTCATCTGCGGGATTATTCCATCCTGGGCCGGACACAGCATCTGGTCTTCGCCGCCGTGTATTACCTGATCTTCACCAAGCCCGCCTGTCGGCTCACTCCACTGCAACCCGAGGGAGGGCTCTATCCCTTACGCGCAGTCGGCGAGTTTTTTCGCCGTGATTGGAGGCAAATACTGCTGCTTGCGGGATGCGCCGTCCTGTACGAGGTCGCGGGAGCCGTGTTCCCCGATTCGAATAATCTGTTCTCGGCCCTGCTGGCCGTGCTGTTCCCCTCCGTCACGGTCATACACACCCCCGTGCGCCGCACCCTGATCGCCGTGTCCCTGTCCCTTGCCTCCATGCTCCTGCCTCATATTTTCCTGCGGTACCGGGATCGGCGGCGAAATAAGGCGGAGAAGTGCGGAAATGATGCTTCTGCGCATTGACAACCGCCGTAAAATGGTGTATAATCATCCCATTCCACCGCGAAAGGAACCTCCACGCCATGCTCAAAGCCGTACTCTTCGACCTCGACGGAACCCTGCTCCCCATGGATCAGAATGTTTTCATGCAGGACTACTTCGGACGCCTCATCCGCCGTCTCGTCCCCCTGGGCTACACCCCCGAGGGTTTCCTCGCCGCCATGAAAAAGGGCATCGCCGCCATGGTCACAAACAACGGCACCCGTACCAACGAGGAAGCCTACTGGGAAGCCTATACCTCAGTCAGCGGAAAGGAAATTCTGAACCATATGCCCGTCTTTGAGAGGTTCTACAATGAAGAATTCGACGACGTAGCCGCTGTCTGCGGATGCAATCCCCAGGCCGCCGAGCTGGTCCATTCTCTCCAACGGAGGGGCATTCGGGTAATCCTGGCCACCAACCCCCTGTTCCCCCAGATCGCTACCCAGAAGCGCATCCGTTGGGCGGGACTTCAGCCCGAGGATTTCGAGTTTTACACCACCTACGAGGACATCGGCTTCTGCAAGCCCAACCCCGCGTACTACAAAGAGGTGCTTCGCCGCGCGGGACTGGATGCCGCCAACTGCCTCATGGTGGGCAACGATATAGCCGAGGACATGATGGCGGGAGCCCAAGCGGGTCTGCGCGGGTTTCTGCTGACGGATTGCCTCATCAACACCCCGGGCGCGGACGTAAACGACTATCCGCATGGGTCCTTTGATGAGCTGAACGCTTATATCGAGACGCTTCTGAATCAGGCGTAAAGCTTCACCATACGAAAAACCGCCTGTCACGGAATAACCCGTGGCGGGCGGTCTTTTCGGTTGCAGGATCCCGGCGGCGGGGGTCAGTCTGTGTCCTTCTGCCCCGTGGCGTACCACGCTTTGCCCCGCCCCACCCGCTCCTCGCTCTCCCGAATCAGCTCCAGCTTTTCCAGCAGATGGAGCGTACTGTAGGTAGCCTTCCCCCGAATCCCCGCGGCCTTGGCGTAAGCGGCGGCGGTGAATCGGGGAGGAACCCCTTCGGCATCAGGGGCAGTCAACGCAGGCGGCAAAAAATACTCGGCGTAATCGGCGGCCGTCCAGAGGGTCACGTCTCCCAGAAGCGCGGTCGCAAACCGTTCGTAGCGATTGGAGCCCCGCTTGCCATCCTTGCTCCAGCCATCGGCCATGCGGTATTCCTCCAGCTCCAGGAGAAGAAGCCTTACCGCAAAACGAGGGTTGCCAACGTAATCGGACACCCAATACAGCTCCCGGGCTACGTCCCGTACACGCCCTCGCTTGGGGGACTTGTGGCGGCTGATGATGCTTCCGTCGTTTGGGTCGATCCAGGAGAGATACTTCACAGCAGGAATGGGATGCACCACCGTGACCCGGCAGGGAGTGTGGGTGAGATACCACCCGATCTTCTCCCGCAAAGGGAAAAAGCCTCCCGTCTGCACCTCCAGGATGTGGCCGTCGGTCAGAATATCGGCGACCATGCGGCGGGGCTTGTCGGTATCCTCCCGCAAAAGATCCCCCACGGGACGCTCGTGGCAGGTCTTATCGGGGCAGAGGTACAGCTTGACGGCGGCGTGGAGGCGTTTCTCACGGAGGGTTCCGATGAGGGGGGCGTCGGCGGGGGAGGCGTGACTCCCCATGCGGTATTGGGGGGAGGCCATGACCTCCTCGGCGACGGCGGCAAAGCGCAGAGCCTCGGCGGGGGTGACGGTGCCTTCGATGGGGAGCGGTTTTCGGGGCATGAGGGAGGCCTCCTTTCGTTAGGAAAATTGGGGTTTAGCGGGCTGTTAGGTTTCCTCGTGAGCCTTCCCTTGTGAGGGAAGGGGGACCGCGAAGCGGTGGATGAGTAGCCGATAAATGGACATTTCCCGAAGGGAAATGATCTGCTTTCCTCCATATAAAAACCTTTCCTGATAGTGCTTTATAG